>NZ_PSRR01000999.1 GCF_004296405.1 Bradyrhizobium sp. Leo170 | reverse complement strand
AGCGTGCCCACCATCAGCACTCCGCTCGTGAGGGTGGGCACGCTTCGCTTTGCCCACCCTACGGCCTCGCCGCGAGTTGTGATTCAAATTTCAAACAGCGGAGGGGATGTGAGTTCGCATTCTCGCGGCATGAACTGCCCGAGCTTGCGTCACGTTCCACCCTCTCATCGAACAGAGGGCGCAGGGAAAGCCGGGTGCTGGTTGCA
>NZ_PSRR01000998.1 GCF_004296405.1 Bradyrhizobium sp. Leo170 | reverse complement strand
ACCCGATCCAGGGGCGTTCCGCTCCGGCCGACACTTTGCGGCGTGGCTCGGCCTCACACCAAAGGACCATTCCACCGGCGGCAAGACCAGGCTCGGCAAGATCACGCGAGCCGGCGATGAGGACCTGCGCCGCCTGCTGGTGGTCGGGGCGACCGCGGTGATCCAGCAGGCGCGGCACGGCCGCGGCCATCCTTGGGGCTGGCTGGTCGCG
>NZ_PSRR01000997.1 GCF_004296405.1 Bradyrhizobium sp. Leo170 | reverse complement strand
TGTAGCCGAATCCATCAGGATGGGTGGCGCGATACTCGTCCCACAGCAGCCGACGGGTCACATTGCGCCGGCGCAATTCCTTGTCGACATAGCCCCAGTCGGGAGCGGGCCGCTGGAGGCTCTGCGACGCCGGCTTCGGCGCAGGGAAAAGCAGCAGCTCCAGGTCCTCGTCGGTCATTCCGGCCGGCAACGGCCAGTTCAGCCCGGCAGCTCC
>NZ_PSRR01000996.1 GCF_004296405.1 Bradyrhizobium sp. Leo170 | reverse complement strand
TGGCAGTTTCTCGACGGACTGTTGGGTAACGAGCCGCGCAAGACGGGTTGGATGCGGGCGGAGGCGGCTGGCGATCCAGGCCCGTGGCGCAGCAGGCGATTCTGGGCCGAGGGCAGTGGGATGCCGACGCGCTGCGCGACATTGTGCGTGAGTACGCACTGGAGACGCTTGGCGATGAGGACGCGGTCCTGGTCATCGATGAGACCGGCTTTTT
>NZ_PSRR01000995.1 GCF_004296405.1 Bradyrhizobium sp. Leo170 | reverse complement strand
GTGCAGGGCCCAAGCTGCTGGTCCATGTTCTGTTTGCCAAGTACGGCCTGCACCTGCCGCTCAATCGTCAGAGCGACGTCTACCGGCGTGAAGGCATCGACCTCGACGTATCGACGCTCGCGGACTGGGTAGGTGCCTCCGCGGCAACCCTGATGCCTCTGTTAGATGCGATCCGGAGCCACGTCTTCGCAGCCGAGCGCATCCACGCGGATGAC
>NZ_PSRR01000994.1 GCF_004296405.1 Bradyrhizobium sp. Leo170 | reverse complement strand
CCCAGCTCGGGATCGTGATCTCGCGGCCGTCCACGCCCCGGACCCGCGGGCGCTCGACCTCGATCTTGCCGCCGTGGAAACCAATCCGTCCCCGCGTTCGGCCCCAACGGTGCGCCCGCCGTGCTACATCGCGACCGTGGCGCGGCCCACAGGCCGCCGCCACATCCGCCTCCATCATCGTGCCCAGCGCCTCGACCCCTGCCGCAAGGCAGAACCG
>NZ_PSRR01000993.1 GCF_004296405.1 Bradyrhizobium sp. Leo170 | reverse complement strand
TGCAACCAGCACCCGGCTTTCCCTGCGCCCTCTATTCGATGAGGGTGGAAAGTGAAGCAAAGCTCGGACGCAACGCGCCGCGAGAATGCGGATTCACATTCTCTCACCAACTCCACCGTCATGCCCCGCGCAGGCGGGGCATCCAGTAACCGGCGGCTTCTCGGCTCAAGCACTGCTGCCTCTGGAATACTGGATCGTCCGCCTTCGCGGACGATGA
>NZ_PSRR01000992.1 GCF_004296405.1 Bradyrhizobium sp. Leo170 | reverse complement strand
TGAAATTCGTCGTGCCGATACCGAGGCGAGAAGCAAGATCGTCTATATGGCTTGAGTGCAATGCACGTTCGACGACAAACGTCTGAGCTTTGAGAATGGCGTAAGATGAACAATGCAGTTTCTGGAAACCAGCCCTATGTATCGGCTAACCGCGTAGGAAATGTTCTCCCGGGTGGCCTGTCTTTGTGCTCGATCATGATGCTGGTTCTGATGGAGGGG
>NZ_PSRR01000991.1 GCF_004296405.1 Bradyrhizobium sp. Leo170 | reverse complement strand
AAGGCCAAGATCCAGACGCCGCTCTCGAAGTCTAGCGTGGAGACGCCAGCCCCGAACAGCCCTTCACGTCAAGCGCAGCGCTTTGACAAACAAGGCGGGCCGGAGCTCTACGACAAGCCTCACGGCAAAGCGCAATTGACCCAAGCGCCGGAGCGCGAGGCGCGGCCCTCGGAAGATAACATCGAGATGACACGTCTGGATGGGAGCACATCATCGAGC
>NZ_PSRR01000990.1 GCF_004296405.1 Bradyrhizobium sp. Leo170 | reverse complement strand
GAAGAATACAAGCGCCAGACCGTCGAGCTGGTGTTGTCGAGCGGGCGCTCGGTCACGTCGGTTGCCAAGGAGCTTGGTCTGCGCGACTCGGTGCTGCGGCGCTGGGTGGATAAGGTTCGGCAGGAGCCGACATCGGCGGCGTGGCGCCCCACCACGCAGGCGACGCCGATGTCGGCGGACCAGGCTTCGGAACTCGCCCGGCTGCGCCAGGAGAACGAGC
>NZ_PSRR01000989.1 GCF_004296405.1 Bradyrhizobium sp. Leo170 | reverse complement strand
GAGTTCGTCACGCTGTGCCGCAAGCTTGATCTGTTCAGTGCAGCAAGTGTCGCCATTGACGGATCAAAGTTCAAGGCTGTCAATGCGCGGGACAAGAACTTCACCGAGGCCAAGATGAAGAGGCGTCTTGAGCGGATCGATGAGAGCATCGCCCGCTATCTCTCGCAGCTCGAGACCGCCGATCGGCACGGCGATGCAGTGCCAGAGGCGAAAGTTGCGA
>NZ_PSRR01000988.1 GCF_004296405.1 Bradyrhizobium sp. Leo170 | reverse complement strand
GGGTTCGTTGCGCTGTGCCGCAAGCTCGATCTGCTTGTTGCAGCGAGCGTCGCCATCGATGGATCGAAGTTCAAGGCGGTCAATGCGCGGGACAAGAACTTCACCGAGGCCAAGATGAAGAGGCGTCTTGAGCGGATCGATGAGAGCATCGCCCGCTATCTCTCGCAGCTCGAGACCGCCGATCGGCACGGCGATGCAGTGCCAGAGGCGAAGGTTGAGC
>NZ_PSRR01000987.1 GCF_004296405.1 Bradyrhizobium sp. Leo170 | reverse complement strand
CTTGGGTTTCGTCGCAAAGCTCACATCGCTCGGGACATGCGCTGCCTTCAGGCGAGCGGGTTCGTCCGTCCATTCTTTTGGCAGGTAGAGCGCCCGGTCGATGAAGGCATGGCCATGCCGTGACACATAGGCGGCGAACACTCCGATCTGGCAATTGGTGATCTTGCCCGCCGAGCCAGTGTACTGGCGTGCGACCCCGCACGAGGCCTTGCCCTGTTTC
>NZ_PSRR01000986.1 GCF_004296405.1 Bradyrhizobium sp. Leo170 | reverse complement strand
AAGTCGGCCGTCCCGTGAGCTCGCGCACCGCGCCGAGCGACACCAGCCGTTCGAATAGCCGTCGCGTGCTGCGGTCGCTCGCCATCTTGCCGGCGCCGGTGGACTGGGCGTCTTCCACCATCAGGATCGCCACCATCATGCCGGCATCCCTGCCGCGCAGCTTCGGCGCGACCGCCAGCAGACGTGTCGCCCGCCGTGCGAGATCGTTGTAGAGGTCGAT
>NZ_PSRR01000985.1 GCF_004296405.1 Bradyrhizobium sp. Leo170 | reverse complement strand
TAGTCCACCAGGCACGACATGCTCCGGTGCGTGCGCCTGCACGACAGGGCCCGTGCAGCGGCGGCAGATGTATTTCGGGCGGCGTATGACCAGCACGCGCCATTGCGCCGGGATCACGTCGAGCCGTTTGCTGACGTCCTCGCCGATCTTCGTCATGGCCCCGCAACCGCACGGACAAAGCGTGCTCGCAGGCTCGATGATCCGCTCCACCCGCGGCAAAT
>NZ_PSRR01000984.1 GCF_004296405.1 Bradyrhizobium sp. Leo170 | reverse complement strand
CAGCCCGCTGGGTACGACGTGCTCCGGTGCGTGCGCCTGCACGACAGGGCCCGAGCAGCGGCGACAGATGTATTTCGGGCGGCGCGTGACCAGCACGCGCCATTGCGCCGGGATCACGTCGAGCCGTTTGCTGACGTCCTCGCCGATCTTCGTCATCGCCCCGCAACCGCACGGACAAAGCGTGCTCGCAGGCTCGAGGATCCGCTCCACCCGCGGCAATT
>NZ_PSRR01000983.1 GCF_004296405.1 Bradyrhizobium sp. Leo170 | reverse complement strand
TGCAACCAGCACCCGGCTTTCCCTGCGCCCTCTATTCGACGAGAGGGTGGAAAGTGACGCAAAACTCGGACGTATCACGTCGCGAGAACGCAGACTTACGTCCCTCCGCTGTTTGAAAATTAAATCATAATTCGCGACGACGCCGTAGGGTGGGCAAAGCGCAGCGTGCCCACCTTTTCTTGCACCAACCGTGGATGGTGGGCACGCTGCGCTTTGCCCAC
>NZ_PSRR01000982.1 GCF_004296405.1 Bradyrhizobium sp. Leo170 | reverse complement strand
GCGATCTTTTGGTCGTCGCGGCGTCGGCCCGTCGGCGCCCATCCCTTGACCTCGACGACGACGCCTTCTAGAACATAGCTAGACTGTCTAGCTAGGAACATGCACCATGGAATGGCCGCTGCAGGACGCCAAAAACCAGTTTTCCAAGGTGGTGCAGAAGGCCCGCCTCGAAGGCCCCCAGGTCGTCACCCTGCGCGGCGAGCGGGCCGCCGTGGTGCTGT
>NZ_PSRR01000981.1 GCF_004296405.1 Bradyrhizobium sp. Leo170 | reverse complement strand
CGCGCCCGTCGTCGCCGGATTGCCGTCGCCGCCCTTGCCGCCTCGGCCGCCGATCATCGTCCCGGTGTTGGTCAGGATGGCCGTACCGGCACCGTTGCCATTGTAGCCGCCACCGCCGCCGCTGCCGCCGAAGAGGCCACTCTGTCCGTCGTGACCGTTCGGATCGCTCGCGGTACCTCCAGTGCCACCAGGGAGACCGCTGAACGCGCTACCGCCGTTACCGCCC
>NZ_PSRR01000980.1 GCF_004296405.1 Bradyrhizobium sp. Leo170 | reverse complement strand
CCGGAATGCTTCGGTTGAACCTCTGGTCCTACCCCCGTGCTTTTTGTTGCACGGGACCCATGGGTGCAACCGGCACCCGGCTTTCCCTGCGCCCTCTGCGACTTGAGAGGGTGGAAAGTAAACGCAAAGCTCGGGCAATCCAGCCGCGAGAACGCAGACTCACATCCCCTCCGCTGTTTGAAGTTTGAATCCCAACCTTCCCAGGTCGTCCCGGGCTTGACCCGGGA
>NZ_PSRR01000979.1 GCF_004296405.1 Bradyrhizobium sp. Leo170 | reverse complement strand
CAGTTGGGAACATATCAACCTGACCGGCATCTACACCTGGGATTCTGAGCACCAAATGCCCGAAGGCTTCAGATCGCTTCGGCTGCCAGCGCCAATCCAACGAGCGGCTTGATGTTCATGCCCCGTTTGGCCTTACCGTACGATTTTGAGCAGCTCTTGTTCTGACCCCAAGCCCCGCAGCGCGGCTGACGTCGTCGACGGTGAGCTGCGGTTTTCGAGCGAGGGCGG
>NZ_PSRR01000978.1 GCF_004296405.1 Bradyrhizobium sp. Leo170 | reverse complement strand
AGTCTGGTGTCAGGCCTATGCCCACCGCTTAGGGAAGTGAGTGGCACGATTCCAAGATGCACGCGGCGGATGACGCTCACGTCGTTATGATTGTGCCTTGCGAGCACGGCGGGACATGTCCGGAAGCCTACGAAGAACGTCGGAAGCAGACGAGGAATAGCGTCGCAAAACCATTTCGCCTTGCGCAAGGCTTGCTTGCGTCTCCTGAAGGCAGGTCACGATGTCGTTCG
>NZ_PSRR01000977.1 GCF_004296405.1 Bradyrhizobium sp. Leo170 | reverse complement strand
CCCGCTGGTATCGTCGACGTCTTTCACCGCTATCCGAAGATGTACGTCATCCGGCCGCTTGTTCAGAACACGGTAATCATAAATCCTGGTACAAACCGGGCTGAGTGCTGACGGTTTAGACCGGGTTGATTCCTGACAGGCAGGCTTCGTCCAATTCGAAGGAGTGAAATGGACCCCGATTGTGGGACCACGTGCTTAGTTGGAAGGGGCTGCTCCGTTTGATAGACGGAG
>NZ_PSRR01000976.1 GCF_004296405.1 Bradyrhizobium sp. Leo170 | reverse complement strand
CCCCTCGCGCTGCCGCCTATCCACTAACCCTGGCCCTCCAACTTCCGCAAAGGGCTATTTCGGCTTGCCGACGCCAATGCCGGTCAGATCGATCCTAATGCCCGCCTTGTTCGGATTGTCCGGCTCCTTGTCCTGCTGGGTCCCATCGTCCGGTTTGCTCGCGAGCCGCGCCGCCTCACCGTCCGTGGGCTTGTCGCCAGGGTCCGCGGCCCCCTTGCGGGCTGGTAGGCT
>NZ_PSRR01000975.1 GCF_004296405.1 Bradyrhizobium sp. Leo170 | reverse complement strand
TGCGCCGACGAGGCCAAATACGGCGTGGTCGACGCCGTCGTGAAGCACTTTGAGGATTTGCAAAAGCAGGGCGCCAAGATCGGCGGCCAGGCGATCCGCGATCTCGTCACCGTCAACGGCGTGCGCGTCACGGTCGAGGACGGGAGCTGGGGCCTGGTGCGCGCCTCCTCCAACAAGCCGGAGCTCGTGGTGGTGGTCGAAAGCCCGGTCAGCGAGCAGCGCATGCGCGACA
>NZ_PSRR01000974.1 GCF_004296405.1 Bradyrhizobium sp. Leo170 | reverse complement strand
TTCAATGAGAGGGCGGAACGTGACCCAAACCTCGGACGCAAAGCGCCGCGAGAACGCGAACTCACATCCTCATCGCTGTTTGAAACTTGAATCCGAACCCCACTCCGTCATTGCGAGCGCAGCGAAGCAATCCATCTCGCCACTTGCGGAGGCATGGATTGCTTCGCTGCGCTCGCAATGACGACAGTGGAGAGAGTGTGCGACACAACGCTTTCACGGTGCCGGTTGATGT
>NZ_PSRR01000973.1 GCF_004296405.1 Bradyrhizobium sp. Leo170 | reverse complement strand
AGAAGCCGAGCGCGCCGTCGCCGACGGCAATTTCCGGGGCGATCTGCAACCCGCGCCGCTTGACGTCGATCAGGAGCTCACGCCAGCTCTGCGCGCTCTCCCGCACGCCGACCTGGAAGCCGATCAGTTCCTTCTTGCCTTCCGGCGTCGCGCCGATCAGCACCAGCATGCACTCGCCGTGGTCTTCCATGCGGGCCTGCAGGAAGACGCCATCGGCCCACACATACACGTAT
>NZ_PSRR01000972.1 GCF_004296405.1 Bradyrhizobium sp. Leo170 | reverse complement strand
GCGAGGGTGTCAGAAAGAATGTGTAAGCAGGTTTCTGTGAGTTTACCTTACCGAGGAGACTCACATGACGACCGACACGACGATTACACCTGAACTACTGGATCAACTGCTTGCTAACTATGAGAAGCCTGAAGACCTCACAGGTGCAGACGGGCTTTTCAAGCAGCTGAAGAAGGCGCTGATTGAGCGGGCGCTTGGTGCGGAGCTGAGCGATCATCTTGGCTACGAGAAGGGGG
>NZ_PSRR01000971.1 GCF_004296405.1 Bradyrhizobium sp. Leo170 | reverse complement strand
CAAGCACGCCGCGAAACCCTTGCCAATTACGGCATGTCATGCCGATCAGCCGTATGTGTGAGTGACCTCCGAAAATCGCACTGGTCCCTGCTCATTCAAACCGGCCATTGGACGCTGAGCATGTTGTTCCGGAAAGGCATAACCTCATCAGCTGGCTCCATATCGAAATTGTATTGGCTCCTGGTCGACCGTGAGTACATGGAGAAGTGGATACTACTCCCTTGAGCGGCTGCCTG
>NZ_PSRR01000970.1 GCF_004296405.1 Bradyrhizobium sp. Leo170 | reverse complement strand
CCCCTTCCGGCTGTCAAACTCGAGATTGCGATTGGCGACGTCGTCGTGCGGACGGACGTGGCCATTAACGGTGAGCAACTGGCTCGGTTGATCCGCGCGGTGCGAGCGTCACGATGATCGCGCCCGGTGCTGATCTGAAGATTTACATCGCGACGCGGCCGATTGACTTCCGCTGTGGCCATGATGGGCTGGCTGCGAAGGTACAGCAGATGCTCCGTCTCGACCCGTTTAGCGGCG
>NZ_PSRR01000969.1 GCF_004296405.1 Bradyrhizobium sp. Leo170 | reverse complement strand
GTCCGGCTCACCAACGATGATCGCTGGTTCTTCATTCAGCTGTATCGCTGGTTTCCATCGATCTTGCAGGTCCTCACGATCATCCGGCCCGAGACGGTCGTGCGTTGGCACCGGGCCGGCTTTCGCGGCTATTGGCGTTGGAAGTCGCGCCCGATCGGAGGGCGGCCGCCGATCGACACGAGGCTGCGCGCGTTGATCCGGCGGATCAGCGTCGAAAATCCGCTTTGGGGAGCGCCA
>NZ_PSRR01000968.1 GCF_004296405.1 Bradyrhizobium sp. Leo170 | reverse complement strand
TTGCACTTGTGTCGTGAACCCAGGGGGCATCCAGTATCCGGGGGCTTCTCGGCTCAAGCACGACCGCCTCTGGAATACTGGATCGTCCGCCTTGGCGGACGATGACAACGGAGAGCTGTTTGACATTTGAATCAGCTGTAGGGTGGGCAAAGCGACTTGTCCGCCGTAGCTCAACGAGCGAAGGCGGAAGCGTGCCCACCATCGCGAGCACAGCGCTAGATGGTGGGCACGGCGCAAG
>NZ_PSRR01000967.1 GCF_004296405.1 Bradyrhizobium sp. Leo170 | reverse complement strand
CGTCGGCATTCGCTTCCGATCTGGTGCTGCCACAGACGTAATGGCCAGCGCCGTGCAGGAGCGGCGTCAGGCGCCTGCCGATGGCTCCGGACGCGCCGGCAAGGAAGATTCTGTAACCCATCACCGTTACTCCGTTGAACCGTGCGCCCAAGTGGGCGCTGCGCGCCAAGTACTTTCCGATTCAAGCGGAGGGCGGGCAATCGTTCCGTTTCAGTGAAAATCAACTTTGGAGACGGCGG
>NZ_PSRR01000966.1 GCF_004296405.1 Bradyrhizobium sp. Leo170 | reverse complement strand
AACTGCATCTCATCGGCCAAAAGCGTTCGTGGTCCCACATCAATCAGGTGGCCTGCGCGCTGCGGTTCTTCTACGGCGTCACACTCGGGCAGACGGAAGCATTCGAGCGGATCATCGGTGGCCAGAAGCCCGACAAGCTCCCGCTCGTCCTTGGTGCCGAAGAGATCGAGCGCTTCCTGGACGCGGTTACAGGGATGCGCAATCGCGTCGTGCTGGCGACGGCTTATGCAGCGGGCTTA
>NZ_PSRR01000965.1 GCF_004296405.1 Bradyrhizobium sp. Leo170 | reverse complement strand
CACGAGGGCCGCGCCAACGGCCGCGACCACGCAAATCGCGGTGGCGGCCAGGACCGACAGGTCCAGCCTGCGGATGGCCAGGATGAGCAGAAACAATGAGATGCCGAGCGCGCAGGCAACCGCGCTGTTGGTGTCGGAATATCCCAGGATGACGGCGCCGTTGATCAGCAGGCCTGCAAGCCCCAGCATGCCGACGGCAACTGAACGGATGATCGCGTGACGCGTTTCGGCTCGCTCCA
>NZ_PSRR01000964.1 GCF_004296405.1 Bradyrhizobium sp. Leo170 | reverse complement strand
AACGAGGGCCGCGCCAACGGCCGCGACCACGCAAATCGCGGTGGCGGCCAGGACCGACAGGTCCAGCCTGCGGATGGCCAGGATGAGCAGAAACAACGCGACGCCGAGCGCGCAGGCAACCGCGCCGTTCGCGTTGGCATATCCCAGGATGACGGCGCCGTTGATCAGCAGGCCCGCAAGCCCGAGCATGCCGACGGCCACTGAACGGATGATCGCGTGACGCGTTTCGGCTCGCTCCG
>NZ_PSRR01000963.1 GCF_004296405.1 Bradyrhizobium sp. Leo170 | reverse complement strand
CGCGGGCTCTCGATCTTGTCCCCGCAACGTCCGTTCTCGACTTTCTTCCCCTGTCGCTGCGCGCCATTCCTCGCGGTTCAAGAAAGTCGCTCCCGGCCGCCCTCCACTTTGTTTCGGCCCTTCGGGTGCAGGTCGATCGCCTCCGGTCTCACGACCGCCATCGAGGTCGCGATAGGCGCGGCCCGAGAAAACCAAGGGAATGAGACAATGGCTACCATCGGCAGCTTCACCTCCACGGGC
>NZ_PSRR01000962.1 GCF_004296405.1 Bradyrhizobium sp. Leo170 | reverse complement strand
CCTACCAGCTGTGGATCAGCCCGCGCAGGATGGCTTCCGCGCGCATGGAGGCGGCCCGAGTAGTGGCGAAGCGTTAAACAGCGCCACCGCTCCCTACGCAAGCCGGTAGGTGAAGGATTTGTATTGCCGTGTCAGGATGCGGAACGCAGCGCGCTCGATCGTGCTGGTTTGCCCCGCCTCGGAGTGCACGCTCCGTTCAGTGCTGGAGCTGTGTAGTGCGCGGCGACCTACCGTACCTAGG
>NZ_PSRR01000961.1 GCF_004296405.1 Bradyrhizobium sp. Leo170 | reverse complement strand
TCCCGGCTCAAGGCCGGGACGACACCGAGTTTGTTCTACCCTCGATTAACCCTACCCCCAATAATCATTCTACGTTCACCGCGCCCGGCCCTGGTTCTGCGCTACGACTTCGCCTCGCGAGGACCAAGCATCATGGACGTCAATCGCCGCCATCTCATCGGAGCTTCCGCAGCGGGCGCCGCAGGCGCGCTGGCGCTGTCGGCGGACGCTGCGCGCGCGGCACCGCTCACCTCCGCGCTCGG
>NZ_PSRR01000960.1 GCF_004296405.1 Bradyrhizobium sp. Leo170 | reverse complement strand
TTCGTGATGGTGAGCTTGGACGAAATGCTCTTGCCGTTGCCGTAGTCGGCCGTATCCACGGTGATCTTCGTGCCATCGTCGAGTTGCAGGGTCATGCCCTTCTTGAAGTCGAAATCGTCCTTGCCGTCCCCATTAGCATCGACATGCGGATCGCCATGAATCTTCGAGACATGGCCGGTTTCATTGTTCCGAACGGTCCAGGTGCCATGCTTCTCGTCCGCCGTGATTGTATATTTATCGCCAAGGTG
>NZ_PSRR01000959.1 GCF_004296405.1 Bradyrhizobium sp. Leo170 | reverse complement strand
CCAGCGCCGACGGCTGCGCCGGCCGTCCCGCCGGTGCCCCCAGCGATTGTCCCGGTGTTGGTGAAGCTGGCACCTGTGGCACTGAATTGAACGCCCACGCCACCGCTGCCGCCACCACCGCCGGTGTCAGGATACGGGGGGCCACCGTAACTTCCCGACTTGCCGCCGTCGCCGCCACTGCCAGCGGTGATGGTCCCGCTATTGCTGCTGGCGCCGCTGCCGGTGATCACCGCACCGTAGCCGCCTGC
>NZ_PSRR01000958.1 GCF_004296405.1 Bradyrhizobium sp. Leo170 | reverse complement strand
CCCGCGAAACATGCACCGACAGCTGCAGATCGACTTCGGGGAGCGGCTGGTCGAGATCGGAGGATCGAAAGTCAAGGCATTCATGTTCGTGGCGACGCTCGGCCACTCGCGATGGCTTCATGTGCGTGCGTTCCGGGCTGAGAAGCAGGAGCATTGGTTTGCCGGGCTCGAGAGTACATTTACGACTCTCGGCGGTGTGCCGGAGGAAGTTCTGATGGACAAGACGCCATCGGCCCACACATACACGTAT
>NZ_PSRR01000957.1 GCF_004296405.1 Bradyrhizobium sp. Leo170 | reverse complement strand
GGCGACGATCGTTGTAGAAGGCGATCCAGCTCGCGACCCCTGCCTTGGCCTCGCGGCCGTCGGCATAGCCCTTGAGATAGATGTCCTCATGCTTGAGCGACCGCCACAGCCGCTCGATGAAGACGTTGTCGATCCAACGACCGCGGCCATCCATGGAGATCCTGATCCCTGCGCCCGCCAACGCGCCGGTGAAGGCCGCACTGGTGAACTGGCTGCCCTGGTCGGTGTTGAAAATCTCCGGCGTGCCGTA
>NZ_PSRR01000956.1 GCF_004296405.1 Bradyrhizobium sp. Leo170 | reverse complement strand
AAACGACCGTCGCCACCGGAGCAGCAATGAGCGCGAAACGCCATATCGCCGCGCCGTCGCCGCGACCTGGCGCGGCGCCTGCAAGCTCTCCAGGACGATCTTGAGCTTCTCATCCTCGGACCAGCGCCGCCGTCGGCCTGTGTCCACTACTTCGAGCCGCTCGACTTGGGCACTGCGCCTATCACTGTCCATAAGGACAGTTCTCAACAACACGCCTCACTCGGCAAGGCGGCCTTCACCGGACGGATAC
>NZ_PSRR01000955.1 GCF_004296405.1 Bradyrhizobium sp. Leo170 | reverse complement strand
CTCAACGCGGAGGTTTGGGACGTGCTCGGTGATGAGGCCGCGGAGCCGCCAACCGATCCACTGGAACTTCAGCGGCTGGAACATGAGCTTCTCATGGAGATTCAGGAATGGCCAGATGACCAACCCGCTCAACCGCCTTTCTCCGTAGAGCCAGAGGGATTCACGTTTAATCCAGAGGAGTTCCCCCCAGCTAAAGTTCCCCGACTGCTGGATGATCACGCCGCCCAGCCGCCAGTCTCCGTCAATCCAAAA
>NZ_PSRR01000954.1 GCF_004296405.1 Bradyrhizobium sp. Leo170 | reverse complement strand
GATGAACAGTCTTGGCACCGTCGGGTCGAGCCCGCGCGCGACCAGGTTGTCCAGCAGGGCCTGAACCGTTGCGGCATTCTCGGTCGCCCCTTCCACCAGCGCCAGCGGATGCTTGTTGCCTTGGCCGTCAACCCCGATCGCGGCGACCAGCACGAGATCGTCGCCGAGATGCAGCCCGTCGATTTGGACCACCAGAAGGTCGAGCGCGGACAGATCGGCAGCCATGAAGTCGGCCAGCCGCGCCGCCGACAGCG
>NZ_PSRR01000953.1 GCF_004296405.1 Bradyrhizobium sp. Leo170 | reverse complement strand
GCGGCAGACCTCACGAATGGCCTTGCCATTGTCCTTGCGGAAATCCGCGATGGTCTTGAAGTCCGGCGCCAACTGCCCGGTCAGCCAGATCATCTCGATATTGCGCTGGCATTCCCGCTCCAGGCGTCGGCTCGACGGCACGCGATTGAGGTAGCCGTAGATGTAGAGCTTGAGCATCATGCCGGGATGGTAACCGGGTCGCCCCGTGTCGTGTGGCTGGACGCCAACGAAGCCGAGCTTATCCAGATCGAGCCCGTCGAC
>NZ_PSRR01000952.1 GCF_004296405.1 Bradyrhizobium sp. Leo170 | reverse complement strand
CCACTACGAGCGGTCCCGGGTTACGCTGACGCTCCACCCGGGCTACGAGGTCTCCGCTTCACCTCGCATGCGGCGAGTTACTTCTTTTTCTTGCCGCGTTCCTTGCGGGCGGCGTAGCGCGCGTCGCGCTTGGCCTTCTGTTCGGCCTCGATCGCGGCCTGCCGCGTGGCTTCCTCTTCCTTCTCGCGAGCGATTCGCGCCACTTCCGCGGCGGCAGCCTCTTGCTGGAGTCGCTGCTGCTCGGCCTTGGCCGCCTCGCGCG
>NZ_PSRR01000951.1 GCF_004296405.1 Bradyrhizobium sp. Leo170 | reverse complement strand
ATGGTGATGAAGACGTCCGATCCAGCCGCGTTCCGCTCCGGCCGGCACTTTGCCGCCTGGCTCGGCCTCACACCAAAGGACCATTCCACCGGCGGCAAGACCAGGCTCGGCAAGATCACGCGGGCCGGCGACGAGGACCTGCGCCGCCTGCTGGTGGTCGGGGCGACCGCGGTGATCCAGCAGGCGCGGCACGGCCGCGGCCATCCCTGGGGCTGGCTGGTCGCACTGCTCAAGCGCAAGCCGCCCAAGCTGGCCGCCGTGGCG
>NZ_PSRR01000950.1 GCF_004296405.1 Bradyrhizobium sp. Leo170 | reverse complement strand
CTCTCGGCCAGAACGGCGAGAGCGGTGGTGCCTTGGTCGCGGAGCTCGGACTGCGCGAGGCGACGGGGCGGGGAAGCAACCTTCGATTTCCTGCTGACGCGGTTTTAGTGCCGCGCGACAACCCTTAGAGGGCTCGCCGGCGTCTCTCAGGAGAGAGATCATCCTCATTGGAGAATAGCCGTGCGGTGTGGCGGGCGTCGCGCGAGCGCCCAGCGGTTCCGACACGAAAGACTCGATCGAGACGGCGATCGAGAAAACGCGGGCG
>NZ_PSRR01000949.1 GCF_004296405.1 Bradyrhizobium sp. Leo170 | reverse complement strand
GAACCCCGTCGAGAACGCCATCCGGCCAGTCTGCCTGACCAGAAAAAATGCGCTCTTCGCCGGTCATGAGGTCGGGGCTGAAAATTGGGCCTTGCTTGCGTCGATCGTCGCCACCTGCAAGCTCAGCGACGTCAACCCGGCCGCCTACATCGCCGAAACACTCGAGGCGATCATCGACGGCCATCCCCATAACAGAATCGAAGACCTCATGCCGTGGCGGTTCCGCAAAACGTCAAGCCAGTGTCAATAGGGTTGCGGCTAAGCGCTTA
>NZ_PSRR01000948.1 GCF_004296405.1 Bradyrhizobium sp. Leo170 | reverse complement strand
CGCGACGACCGTCCGTTTGCCGGCCCAGATCCGCCGGCGGCCGTGTTCTTCTATTCGCCCGACCGTGGCGGCGCGCATCCGGAGCAACATCTGGCGGGCTATGCCGGACTGATGCAGGCCGACGCCTACGCCGGCTTTGGCAGGCTCTACGAGGCCAATCGCAAGGGCGGTCCGATCATCGAGGCCGCGTGCTGGGCGCACGGCAGGCGCAAGTTCTTTGATCTCGCGCGGCTCAGCAAGGCGCCGATCGCGGCCGAGGCGGTCAAGCGC
>NZ_PSRR01000947.1 GCF_004296405.1 Bradyrhizobium sp. Leo170 | reverse complement strand
TCGGGATTGCAAGCTTTTTGGATTTGAAGGCCCGAAAGCTTGCAATTTGATTTCTGGGATTCCGTCGAATCGCGTGTCGTGATTCCGTGGTCGCAACGGAGGGGACGATGCGACCCAAGGAACGACGGGACAGCGGACAGGCCGACCTTCTGCGCTCGCGGCTGGACGCGATCATCGACATGAACCATGCGCTGGTGCAGCTGGCGCGGACGATCGACTGGGCATTCCTCGAGCAGAAGTTCGGCGCGGTCTATGAGGACAAGCCGGGCCG
>NZ_PSRR01000946.1 GCF_004296405.1 Bradyrhizobium sp. Leo170 | reverse complement strand
CGCCGCGAATTGAAGGTCGAGGACGTCCCCGCCGGCCCCGGCCGCACCAACTTAAAACCCGGCGAGATCCTGGTCTCCTTCACGCTGCCGCCGCGCCCACCTGGCTCGAGCGATGCCTATTTGCGCATGATCCCGCGCACCGAGATGGATATCGCGGTGGTCGGCTGCGGCGTCAGTCTCACGCTGAAGGACGGCGTCTGCACCCACGCCCGCATCGGCTTGGGCGCAGTGGCGCCGACCGCGCTGCTGGTCGGGGCCGGCCGCGCAGGCGCTGATCG
>NZ_PSRR01000945.1 GCF_004296405.1 Bradyrhizobium sp. Leo170 | reverse complement strand
ACTAGTATGCGTCCACCTGCTGCAGGTTAGTCAGGTCTTGACATGATTGTTCGATCTCCAGGCCCAGGGCAGCAGTTCGTCGAGTCGGTTGATGGCGTGGCCGTGCACCATTCGAGTGAGCACGTCACGCAGGTACTCGTAGGGTTCAACATCGTTGAGTTTGCAAGTTTCGATCAGCGAGCAGAGAACCGCCCATCTGTCGCCGCCGCCATCGCTGCCCGCAAACAGGTGGTTCTTACGGCCGAGCGCCACGGGTCGGATAGCGCGTTCGACTGGATTTGTGT
>NZ_PSRR01000944.1 GCF_004296405.1 Bradyrhizobium sp. Leo170 | reverse complement strand
TGCCACCCAGGGGCTTCACAAAGCCGTTTTGTAGATGGGTCTCATCCGCTCAGGCTTCCTCGCCGCAAGCATGCGGAAGGTGGGTACGGGTCAGCCGATCCGACCGGATATGAGGTGATGCCGTGAGCTGCAGAAATCTTCGGAAGCCAATCCTCGCCCGGGGCCCGGTCGTCGCGCTGCGCTACGCATGGCTCCGCGCGCCGCCCTCTCACCGCAAAAACCCAACCCAACCCTGTTCGTTGAGAGCCTTGACTCACAAAGCCCCATATGAGGGTGGGCAAAGC
>NZ_PSRR01000943.1 GCF_004296405.1 Bradyrhizobium sp. Leo170 | reverse complement strand
AAAGCGGAATGTTTTTTGTGTGAGGGCTGGACAGACTTTCGGTGATTTGCCCGTCGGGCAGTTTTTGCATAGCTCGCGCCACAACACACGCTGTCATTCCGGGGCATCGCGAAGCGATGAGCCCGGAATCCATCGGGCCACATACCAGGCGGAGGAATGGATTCCGGGCTCGCGCTGCGCGCGCCCCGGAATGACGGAGAGAGCGGGCTGCGATCTCACCCCGCCTGCATCGCGCGCGCGGCGACGGTGTGGCGGCGGATCAGGTCGGCGACATCGAGCCCGGGG
>NZ_PSRR01000942.1 GCF_004296405.1 Bradyrhizobium sp. Leo170 | reverse complement strand
TTCGACGCGGCGCCGGCGTTTTGAATGCGTCGCGATGATCTTTCCAGTGGCGACTTCGAGCGCCGCAAACAGTGTTGTCGTGCCATGCCGCTTGTAATCGTGGCTCTGGCCGGTCAAGGCGCTGCCATTGGGCAACTTCAGATAACCCTGCGCTCGCTCCAAGGCCTGGATCGAGGGCTTCTCGTCCACGCACAGCACAATGGCCTTCGCGGGCGGGGCGACATAGAGGCCGACAACATCGGCGGCTTTGGCCGTAAAGTTCGGGTCGTTGCTCTCACACCAGGACG
>NZ_PSRR01000941.1 GCF_004296405.1 Bradyrhizobium sp. Leo170 | reverse complement strand
GCGAGAAGCCGGTTTCCAGCCGGCAGGGCATTGGCGAAGGAGTGGAGGCGCGCAATCTCGCGCGAGGCGGCGATCGCGACCACAAGCAGGCCGCCGAACACGACGCTCCAACCGGCCGAGCGAATCGCCGTCGCACCAGCCGCCGCGAACAGGAAGATCACGCCGATCGCTGCGGCGATCACGTAAGGCAGGGTGATGCCGATCCGGCCGAGCGCCAGCCGCGCGTTCGGGGTTGTCCCGAACTTCGAAAGCCACGCTTCGATGCCGGTGAAGACGAGGCACAAGCC
>NZ_PSRR01000940.1 GCF_004296405.1 Bradyrhizobium sp. Leo170 | reverse complement strand
TGCCCACCTTTCTTGCACCGACCGTGGATGGTGGGCACGCTGCGCTTTGCCCACCCTTCGACGCCCACAAATCCTCAATACTCAATCCCCAGTCCGTCATATACCCGGCGGAAGACCGCCGGCAGCGTCTCGGGAAGGTCTTCCGCGATCAGGCCCGGCCCCGCCTCCGCCCCGGCTTCGCCATGCATCCAGGCGCCGATGCTGGCGGCCTCGACGGCGGGCGTGCCTTGCGCGAGTAGCCCCGCGATGATGCCGGACAGCACGTCGCCGGCGCCGGCGGTGGCGAGCC
>NZ_PSRR01000939.1 GCF_004296405.1 Bradyrhizobium sp. Leo170 | reverse complement strand
GAAAGGCGCTCGACGAGGTCTGTCCCGGCACACGGCACCAGCGATGCTGGGTGCACAAGACCGTGAACGTCCTGGACAAGGTCCCGCTCTCGGTGCAGGCCACCATGAAGAAGGATCTGCGCGAGGTCTACTGGGCGCCGAACCGGGCGTCCGCCGAAGCGGCGATCGACGTTTTCGCCGAGAAATACCGCGCCAAATACGGCCGGGCGGTCGAATGTCTGGTCAAGGATCGCGACGCCCTGCTGGCCTTCTACGACTTTCCTGCCGAGCATTGGGATCACTTGCGGACG
>NZ_PSRR01000938.1 GCF_004296405.1 Bradyrhizobium sp. Leo170 | reverse complement strand
CAGACGGCCTCGGTGGTCCGCTTTGCGGCTTTGCGAAGCCAAGGCTTGAGTTTGGCGAAGAACTGCTCGATCGGGTTCAGATCGGGTGAGTATTTCGGTAGGAAGAACAGCCGTGCACCGGCGGCACGGATGGCGCGGCGTACGGCGTTGCCCTTGTGCGAGCCGAGGTTGTCCATGATCACGATGTCGCCGGGCTGCAATGTCGGGACTAGAACCTTCTCGACGTAGGTTTGGAAGGTTTCGCCATTGATCGGTCCATTGATGAGCCACGGAGCCGTGACGCGATCGCGG
>NZ_PSRR01000937.1 GCF_004296405.1 Bradyrhizobium sp. Leo170 | reverse complement strand
GCAAGCTTGCCCAGAAAGTCCTGAATCACCGTCTCATAGCTTGCCATGAATTCACTCTCGTCCTCCATCTGCGCCCGCGCCTTGGTGCCGTCCGCCTCCAGCTTCGCCTTCTCCTCCTGGTAGTGCGTCGCGCCCATGTTCAGGCCGGCTCCCGGAAGCTTAAAGGCTTCTGTTGCGATTGTGCCCATGCCATTCCATCTCATCGCCGCCTGCTGGGCAGCTGTCTGTGCCTGGACAACGCGCGTAAACTCAAGAGGGTCCGTCGTGCTATCGGGCGCGTCCAGCCTAAGC
>NZ_PSRR01000936.1 GCF_004296405.1 Bradyrhizobium sp. Leo170 | reverse complement strand
CTTCGAGAACCTGGAACTGGTTTCCCTCAGTGTCGCCGCCGGAGCGTTAAGCACGAGACTATAGCAGGCGCCTCCGCATCAGTCGGATTCTGCGACGGCAAGAGTGCCGCGCAAAGGCGCGAGAGGCGGCGCCAGTTTCGGCGACAGCCAACAACAGCCCCCGTTAATGCTACAGGGGACATGAACCCGCGCTTGATGCTGACTTGCCTCCGTTCACCAGAACGCGACGGGGGATTCGGCGAATGCAAGCAATTGCCATTGATGCTAACGAAAACGGCGGATTGGGGTCTCTGC
>NZ_PSRR01000935.1 GCF_004296405.1 Bradyrhizobium sp. Leo170 | reverse complement strand
TGACGCAAAGCTCGGGCGCAACGCGCCGCGAGAATGCGAACGCACATCCGCTCCGCTGTTTGACAATTGAATCATAAGTCGCGACTACGCCGTAGGGTGGGTAAAGCGAAGCGTGCCCACCACCATGAGCACGGCGTTGGATGGTGGGCACGCTTCGCTTTGCCCACCCTACAGCCTATCTCCTCACCTTGAGGAGACCGCGTAGCGGTCGTCTCGAAGGGCGAGGGTCTGACAGTCGTAGGATGGGTAGAGCGCATCATTCGCGCCGCTTGCTTCATCGCGATGGGTTGCGCTTC
>NZ_PSRR01000934.1 GCF_004296405.1 Bradyrhizobium sp. Leo170 | reverse complement strand
CGCCGGCCACCCCGTCTGCGCCGTCCTATCCGCCGCAAGGTGGCCAGCCGGCCTATGGACAGCCGCAGCAGGGATACGGCCAACCGCAGCCGGGTTACCGGCAATCGCAGGGCGGCTACGACCAGACCCAGATCGCGGCTCCCGCTCCGATCGTGCAAGAGCCGGCCGCGCCAGCAGCGGGAGGGCGCCGCCGTGGCGATGCCTTCGATCCCAACCAGAACCCGAACGCCCCGGGGCGCCGCGCGCACTCGGTGGTGGCCAGATGCCGGTCTCGCCCGATGCCACGGTCGGTGCGCCCG
>NZ_PSRR01000933.1 GCF_004296405.1 Bradyrhizobium sp. Leo170 | reverse complement strand
AGCGCAGCGAAGCAATCCATCTCGCCGCTTGCGGAGGCATGGATTGCTTCGCTGCGCTCGCAATGACGGGGAGAGTTTCTGATTCAATTTTTAAACAGCGTGAGAATGTAAGTCCGCGTTCTCGCGGCGAGTTACGCCCGAGCTTTGCATCTCGTTTCGCCCTCCTCGATATCGGAGGGCGCAGGGAAAGCCGGGTGCCGGTTGCACCCATGGGTACGTGCAACAAAAAGCACGGGGTAGGACCACAGGTTCAACCGAAAACACTCCGGCTTTCCCTGCGCGATGGTGTTACGGCTTACTTCG
>NZ_PSRR01000932.1 GCF_004296405.1 Bradyrhizobium sp. Leo170 | reverse complement strand
AACTCGCCCTACTCCGCGAGCAAAGCCTCCTCCGACCATCTGGTGCGCGCCTGGCGCGAGACCTACGAACTGCCGACGCTGGTCACCAACTGCTCGAACAATTACGGCCCCTATCACTTCCCGGAAAAGCTGATTCCGCACATGATCATCAAGGGTTTGGCCGGCGAGCCCCTGCCCGTCTACGGCGACGGAAAGAACATCCGCGACTGGCTCTATGTCGAGGACCATGCGAAGGCACTCACGCTGGTGCTCGAGCGCGGCGCGGTCGGCGAGACCTACAATGTCGGCGGCCGCAACGAGCGCAC
>NZ_PSRR01000931.1 GCF_004296405.1 Bradyrhizobium sp. Leo170 | reverse complement strand
AGTAGAGCCGCTGCGACGCCGAACGAAAAGATAGAAGCGGCGGCCAAACTCATAAGTGTAATGGCTATAGGTCTGGGCATAGCGGTTCAACATCCCGCACCCGGAAAAGTTGCAGGACCACCATGGACCCGTTGAAAGGGTGGCCTATTTAGCGATAGGTCATCACTAACAGGCCGCCATTTCGCGTGGCAAATTAACCAAACTGAACGCACCGCAATCGCACGGACTCGCTAGGAGCCTGTCCAGTTAGCGTTCTGGCCGGTCGGACTTCATTACGATAGGCCGCTCATGTGGGCCTGGCGAGGTTGTT
>NZ_PSRR01000930.1 GCF_004296405.1 Bradyrhizobium sp. Leo170 | reverse complement strand
CCACCGCATCTCACCGCAACGTTCGTGACGATCGCGATCCGCCCCTCATCTACCGTGAGACGCGCGGATTAATAGTGCTGATTTGCCCGACGGGTTAAGCGGTTTATTTTTCGCGTGAGGGGTGGACAGACTTTGGGCTGATGTGCCCGTCGGGTTATTTTGTCGCACCCAAACCATCCACATCGTCATTGCGAGCCACCGGGTCGGCGCGGTAGCGCCGCCCGATGGCTCGCAATGACGGGGGCTGTCATTCCGGGGCGTCGCGAAGCGGCGAGCCCGGAATCCATTTCTCCGCCAGCGCAAGTGGTTGA
>NZ_PSRR01000929.1 GCF_004296405.1 Bradyrhizobium sp. Leo170 | reverse complement strand
ATCGTCGGCGTGGATGCGTTCCGCGCTCATGACGTGGATCCGGATGGCCTCAATAATGGGATCGAGTGCTACCACGCAGGCGCCGATGGCACGAAGATTGGCCACGTGATCGGCGGTATCGTACGCCTTGTCCTCGCCGGCCGTGATGCGGTGGCCGGCGGCTTTGCCTTGGGCCTTCAGCATGATCTCCGAGGCGCGGCGTTCGGCGGTGCCATCGGCACGTGTAACCATGCCGGCCACCGCCAGCCCATGCCGGTTCTCCATTGTGGCATGGCCCATATAGCAGAGCTTCGCCTCCCGCCCGGCCGCCCT
>NZ_PSRR01000928.1 GCF_004296405.1 Bradyrhizobium sp. Leo170 | reverse complement strand
TTCACTGGCTTCGAGATCGGCCAGCTCGAGATAGGCCCAGTCGTGCCAGCGCGGACCTTTGGTCCCTCCGCCGGACGACAGGCGGCGCCAGGCCTTTTTGGGAAGGCTCCGCGCGATCGCGGCGGCGGTGCCGGCGACAGGCCGCTGCTTGCCCCAGGAGCGGAACACATGATTGGACGCAACACCCAGGACATAGCCTTTGCCCGCCTTGCGCAGCAGGGTTTCGATCTCTCCAGTGCCATACACGCTGTCCGCCGCCACGAACGAGAACGGCACGTTGGCCGTGGTCGCGCGAGTGATCATCTGACGCGCGAT
>NZ_PSRR01000927.1 GCF_004296405.1 Bradyrhizobium sp. Leo170 | reverse complement strand
TCATGTTCTCGGCGATGTTGGTACAGGCGAGCGATCGACGAAGCTCCTTCGGCAGCTTCAACCGGACGACGGTCAGGATTTCGTCGAGGCCTTCGAGGATGCTGGCCGCTACGCCGGGCCATTGCTGGTCGAGTCGACGCGCGAGATTGCGGATCAATTTTTCAGCCTTGTCGGCGTCATCGAGCTCCCAGGCCTGGCGCAGCACCCGACGGGTGGCCGCATGATGCTGTTTCGGCAAGCGTTCCATAATGTTGCGGGCCTTGTGGATCTGGCAGCGCTGGATCGCAGCGGCCGAACCGAAGGTGCGGCGGATCGCC
>NZ_PSRR01000926.1 GCF_004296405.1 Bradyrhizobium sp. Leo170 | reverse complement strand
CGCCGTGGGAAACGTCGCCAGTTGCTGCGGCGCTTCGTCCGGCCGCTGTGCCTGCCGGACGACTGTGACTTGGTCTGCGTCGAAACAGACGGACGGGCGCTCGCGGAATCTCAGCCATTCTGCTTGCTTCGCTTCGGCCAATGCGCAGGCCGCATCGTAATTATCCGCGATGCCGAGATGAGTCGAACGGTCCCACGCCCCGCCATTCAGGCACCGCACCTCGATGCGGCCATCCGACAAGGTGACGCCGTAAGGACGATCCCACCATGCATCGAGCTCCGCCTTGCTTCGTGCCTCATTCGGCGTCGCGTTGAAGG
>NZ_PSRR01000925.1 GCF_004296405.1 Bradyrhizobium sp. Leo170 | reverse complement strand
GGCACCCTACTGGTTCTCTCATGCTCGACCACTCCACCGATCGCCTTCAATGCGCGGCTCAAGAGGCTTTGATGAACTTCCTTCGGATCCACATCCAAGAACAAGGCCTTGAAGGGCTGCAAGACAAGGCGCGACCGGGCAAGCAGCCAATCTATACGAAGGCCACCGACAAGCGGATTTTGAAGCTGCTGGACAAGCCGTCGCCGGAAGGGTTCGCACGCTGGACCGGGCCCCTGCTGGCCGAGGCGCTGGGCGATGTTGACGTCCAATATGTCTGGCGGTTCCTGCGCAGCCACAAGATCGACCTCGCGGCTCGCA
>NZ_PSRR01000924.1 GCF_004296405.1 Bradyrhizobium sp. Leo170 | reverse complement strand
CGAAGCTTCGGGGCGTCGACCTGCACAACACTCTGGCGGTCGACGCCTCGGGTGTGCGCGTCTCGGCGACGCCCGCGCGCCTCGCGGAGTCGCCGACGCGAACGCGGGCCGAGATCACTACGCGCTCACAAGACGCCCCACGCCCGATATCGTCCGCGGCCCGTCGCCTCGCGCAGGCCCAGCTCGGCCACCAGATTCTGGGCGGCACGGGGCGTGATGTCGAGCTCTTTGGCGATCATGCCGGCTGAGACCAACGGCCTTGCGATTACGAACTCGATGAGCTCCGGCAGCCGCGACGTGGAGCGGCGGCCGTCGAGTTTTC
>NZ_PSRR01000923.1 GCF_004296405.1 Bradyrhizobium sp. Leo170 | reverse complement strand
CCTGTGTGTACCGAAAACTTAAGCTCGGGCGTAGTGGTGATGAAGTCCGCCCAGGATGGGGCGTGAACTGATCGCACCGGTTCGCTGAACCGGGCGAGAAATTGGCGCATCCTTGTTCAAGGATCGATGCGTTCTGACGTTATTGTAATAGTCGGCGTAGGATTGCAGAACCCGACGCAGATGCGCCTCGCCCAAAGCAATGACGTGGTCCAAACACTCACGCCGGATCGATCCGATCAGCCGTTCGGCAAAGCCATTCTGCCAAGGCGAGGCTGGTGCGGTAGGCTTGTCCCGGATGCCCATGGCGCGCAATCGGCGCGTG
>NZ_PSRR01000922.1 GCF_004296405.1 Bradyrhizobium sp. Leo170 | reverse complement strand
TTTCGCCGGCGAGGCGTATTGCCGTCGTGCGAGGCTTCGCAGCCGACATTCGCGCCGCTGGTCGTGGAAGGTGCGTTGGAGGAGCATCACGTTCCGGCGATCAAGCTTGAGATAGCGATCGGCGATGTCGTGGTGCGGACGGACACGGCTATAGATGGCGAGCAGCTATCTCGGGTGATCCGCGCGGTACGAGCGTCACGATGATCGCGGCCGGTGCTGATCTGAAGATTTACATGGCAACGCGGCCGATTGACTTCCGCTGTGGCCATGATGGGCTTGCTGCGAAGGTGCAGGAGATGCTTCGTCTCGATCCGTTCAGCGGGG
>NZ_PSRR01000921.1 GCF_004296405.1 Bradyrhizobium sp. Leo170 | reverse complement strand
GAAAAGTGGGTACTAGGGCGGACGGAAGCAAAAGGAATGCGGGACGACGTCAGCCCCACCTATTCTCTACAGTCGGGCCGACGGCTTTCATCATACGGCTTGCCTGTCTGGTTGCGTGTCCAGTTAGCGAGCGTGGACAACGCGAAATCGAGTTCGGCGCGCGCAGTTTCGTTGGCGACCGTCTCCCGCGATGCAGCGCACATGCAGGCCAGCCGGGCGTCCAACCCTCCGCGCCGACGAGAAAACCGAGATGGAGCTGCCGCGTCCGCTGGAATCGCCCTTCTCGGGCGTATAGAGTTTTGGTTGGCCAGTCCATTCGGCGAGCTAG
>NZ_PSRR01000920.1 GCF_004296405.1 Bradyrhizobium sp. Leo170 | reverse complement strand
TTTCGCGCGAAGAACTTAGCGCCAGCGTCGGGGCGCCAGGACCACACGACTTCGCCGTCCGCGATACGCGCGCTCGTCAGTCGCCCGCGTCGCGTCCACCGCATCTCACCGCAACGTTCGTGACGATCGCGACCCGCCCCTCTCTTGGGTGAGACGCGCGGAGTTAAATCACTGATTTGCCCGACGGCGGAAGCGGAATGTTTTTTGCGGCAGGGGTGGACGAGGCAAATCACGTTGGAATTGCAAACGAATTTTCTCCCGTCATTCCGGGGCGCCGCGAAGCGGCGAGCCCGGAATCCATTTCCCCACTTGCGCTTGCGGCCCGATGGATTCCGG
>NZ_PSRR01000919.1 GCF_004296405.1 Bradyrhizobium sp. Leo170 | reverse complement strand
GAAGCGAAACCCATCGCGATGGAGCAAGCCGCGCGATGGGTTTCGCTGCGCTCTACCCATCCTACAACTGTCGTCCCCGCGAAGGCGGGGACCCATAACCACGGGGAGTGGTTGTGGCGCACGCAAGCGGTTGCAGCTGAGCACATCACAAACGCCTGTGGTTATGGGTCCCGGGTCAAGCCCGGGACGACGGGGAGAGTTCTGATTCAAATATCAAACAGCTCTCCGCTGTCATCGTCCGCAAAGGCGGACGATCCAGTATTCCAGAGGCAGCGCTGCTTGAGCCGAGAGGCCGCCGGATACTGGATGCCCCCTGGGTTCACGACACAAGTGAAA
>NZ_PSRR01000918.1 GCF_004296405.1 Bradyrhizobium sp. Leo170 | reverse complement strand
TTGCAATCGGGCGCTCTTGACGCGCACATAACACGCTTACGCGAGCACTACCAAGCGAAGCGAGACAGCGTGCATAGGTTGTTGCAGCGCAGCCGGATTTGCGAGCCGGAATATACGGTGCCAAGCGGGGGCTTCTCGTTCTGGGTACGGCTTACCGCGGGTACGGATCCGGAGATGTTTATTGAAGCTGCGAGCCGCGAGCACGACGTGCACCTTATAAATGGTCGCAACTATGGCCCACGAAGTGGCCGTCACGTGCGCCTGTGTTTCAGCTATCTTCCAATATCTCTCATTGAGCAGGGGCTGGAGCGCTTAGGTAATTTGCATGCTAACCTC
>NZ_PSRR01000917.1 GCF_004296405.1 Bradyrhizobium sp. Leo170 | reverse complement strand
CCGCCGCTGCCGACCCGGCTGATGGCGGGGTTGGCGATCCTCAAGCACAGCTACGACCTCTCCGATGAGTTGCTGTGCGAACGCTGGGTGGAGAACCCCTATTACCAGTTCTTCTGCGGCGAGAAGTTCTTCCAGCACCGCCTGGTGTTCGACCGCTCCTCGCTGACCCGCTGGCGCCAGCGCATGGGCGAGGAGAAGCTGCAGGCCTTGCTGCAGGAGAGCCTTGCGGTTGCGACCAAGACCAAGGCGCTCAAACCGTCCGATCTCAACCGGGTCTTCGTCGACACCACGGTGCGGCCCAAGAACGTGATGTTCCCGACCGACGCGCGGCTTCTCAACCGCG
>NZ_PSRR01000916.1 GCF_004296405.1 Bradyrhizobium sp. Leo170 | reverse complement strand
CCCAGCGCTATGAGGTTCACCCGAACCAGATCTATGCCTGGAAGAAGCAACTGCTGGACCAGGCGGCCCGGGCCTTTGACGCGGGTGTCGGGCGGGAGAGCGAGGACGCGCGCGAACGCGAGATCGAGAAGCTGCACGCCAAGATTGGACAACTGACAGTCGAGCGCGATTTTTTAGCGCGGAGGTCCGGAAGATGAGCACGCCGGACCGTCGAGGAATGCTCGATCGCGCCGACATGGCGCTGTCGATCCGCCGGCAATGCATGTTACTTGGCATCGCGCGCTCTGGGGTCTACCGGCCGCCACGGCCGGCCAACGACAACGACCTTGCCCTGATGCGGCGGA
>NZ_PSRR01000915.1 GCF_004296405.1 Bradyrhizobium sp. Leo170 | reverse complement strand
GGGCCCCGGGTGAGGATTGGCTTCCGAAGATTTCTGCAGCTCACGGCATCACCTCATATCCGGTCGGATCGGCTGATCCGTACCCACCTTCCGCATGCTGGCGGCGAGGAAGCCAAGAGGATGAGACCCATCTACAAAACGGCGTTGTGGAAGCCCTTGGGTGGCACGGTCATCATCCATCCTGTACGGGGCGCGCGGCGCGGGCCGCCTCGCCCTGGTTGGGTGATTGGGGGGTTATGCCTTCATCATGGCCTCTTCCGGAACAAGACCGCTGGTGAGATAGCGCCACAGCGCCACGATCAGCTTGCGCGCCAGGGCGACGATGGCGACGCGCTTGGCGCGTT
>NZ_PSRR01000914.1 GCF_004296405.1 Bradyrhizobium sp. Leo170 | reverse complement strand
CATCGTGATGTTGGGCCTTGCGGTAATTCTCACCGCAACGTTGATCGAGAAATGCAGCGCAAGGAGAGCGCGTGAGGACAGCCACACCAGGCCGGATCCGCAGTCACCTTCGTGATAGACGCCGCTAGCTTTGCGTCCATGCGCAGTTCAGCGTACGGGCTAAAGGTGTGGGCAGCGATCTCCAGCACGGCGGCATAACGCGCCGCTCGCTATGCCTAAGGCTCGATTATGGAATCGGTATATTTGTCCAGGCCAAAGGGCGTCTCGCTGGTTCACGGCCCTGGACCGCCAGAGTAGGTATCGCGCGTTCTACGCCGGCACAGCGCCCGAGCGCGGAATGAGCAA
>NZ_PSRR01000913.1 GCF_004296405.1 Bradyrhizobium sp. Leo170 | reverse complement strand
ACAAGGCTGCCATAGATCCGGTCGCGATCGCGGATGAGGTAGTGCGGAGCCTCATCCCAAGGAAATGCCTCTGTTATTTGACGTGCAACCCATTCCGCCGTCGGATTTGCTGTGACGTTGATCCAGACCAGGTCTCTGCGGTCTAGTCGGACAATGACAAATGCATAGAGCAGGTCGAAACCGATGGTGGGAACAACGAACAAATCCATGGCGGCAATGTCCGGCGCGTGATTACGCAAGAAGATCCGCCATCCCTGGCTGGGTGGCCCGCGTCGCTTCACCATGTACTTGGCGACGCTGGACTGCGCGACCTCGAACCCGAGCTTGAGCAGTTCGCCGTGGATGCG
>NZ_PSRR01000912.1 GCF_004296405.1 Bradyrhizobium sp. Leo170 | reverse complement strand
TGCCCACCCAGAGATTGTCGATGCGCCGGATCAAAGAGGTTCTCCGCTTAAACTATGTTCAAGGCTTGCCGGAGCGAGCCATCGCGCGCACCCTGGGCATCAGCAACGGTGCCATGCACAGCTATCTGCGCCGCGCCGGCCGCCGGGCTGAACTGGCCACTGCCGGCCGGAATGACCGACGAGGACCTGGAACTGCTGCTTTTTCCTGCGCCGAAGCCGGCGTCGCAGAGCCTCCAGCGGCCTATTCCCGACTGGGGTTATGTCGACAAGGAGCTGCGCCGGCGCAACGTGACCCGTCGGCTGCTGTGGGACGAGTATCGCGCCACTCATCCCGATGGATTCGGCTACA
>NZ_PSRR01000911.1 GCF_004296405.1 Bradyrhizobium sp. Leo170 | reverse complement strand
AAGCCCGGTGCCGCTTGCCGCGAACGTTACAGCGTGATCTGAAGCGTGCCCGGATTGTTCTATTGGCCGCGGAAGGCTGCAGCACGCGTGCGATAGCCAAGACAGTCGGCGTGCAGCCGCGGATCGTCAGCCATTGGCGGCATCGCTTTGCGGATGAAGGGCTTGCGGGCTTGGAGGACAAGCCGCGGCCCGGCAAGAAGCCGATCTACACGAAGGCGACCGGTAAGCGGATTCTGGCGCTGCTGGACAAGCCGCCTCCTGCCGGGTTTGCGCGCTGGAACGGCCCCCTGCTGGCGGAGGCGCTGGGCGACGTCGACGTTCAATATGTCTGGCGCTTCCTGCGCGAGCACAAGATTGA
>NZ_PSRR01000910.1 GCF_004296405.1 Bradyrhizobium sp. Leo170 | reverse complement strand
CTCGACGCGGCGACGTCGTTTTGAGTGCGTTGCGATGATCTTTCCGGTGGCGACTTCGAGCGCCGCAAACAGCGTTGTGGTGCCATGCCGCTTGTAATCGTGGCTCTGACCAGTCAAGGCGCGGCCATTGGGCAACTTCAGATAGCCCTGCGCTCGCTCCAAGGCCTGGATCGAGGGCTTCTCGTCCACGCATAGCACAATGGCCTTCGCCGGCGGGGCGACGTAAAGGCCGACAACATCGGCGGCTTTGGCCGTAAAGTTCGGGTCGTTGCTCTCACACCAGGACTTGCGAGCCGCGAGGTCAATCGTGTGACTGCGCAGGAACCGCCAAACATATTGGACGTCAACATCGCCTAGCGCCTCGGCC
>NZ_PSRR01000909.1 GCF_004296405.1 Bradyrhizobium sp. Leo170 | reverse complement strand
GGGAAAGCCGGAATGCTTCGGTTGACCTGTGGTCCTACCCCCGTGCTTTTTGTTGCACGGGACCCATGGGTGCAACCGGCACCCGGCTTTCCCTGCGCCCTCTAATATCAAGGAGGGTGAAACGAATGCAAAGCTCGGGCGTAACGCGCCGCGAGAATGCGGACTCACATCCTCACGCTGTTTGAAATTTGAATCAGAACCAGCCGCGTCATTGCGAGCGGAGCGAAGCAATCCATCGCGCCACTTGCGGAGACATGGATTGCTTCGCTCCGCTCGCAATGACGGCGTCGTCCTGGCGAAGGCCAGGACCCATAACCACAGGCGCTTATGATGTGCTCCGCTGCAACGACTTGCTCGCGCCACATAAC
>NZ_PSRR01000908.1 GCF_004296405.1 Bradyrhizobium sp. Leo170 | reverse complement strand
GTCGAGGCAATGCTGCAGACCAATGCCCGGGTGAAGCTTTTCTACACGATGCCAGCATTTCATAATCCAACCGGGCGCCAGATGTCGTGCGACTATGTGGCCAAGTTGGCGGGCCTGCTAGCCCGCAGTGGCGCTCTCTTGGTGCAGGATCTTGTCTATGCTGAGTTGCCCTATAACGGTCCAGTGCATTGGCTGGCGCCAGGCAACAACGTGATCAATGTCCATAGCATCTCAAAAGTTGCCGGACCGGGGCTACGGGTAGGCTGGGTGCTTGCGGAGTCCGACATCATCAACAGGCTTGCGCACCTCAAACCCGACGGCGGCGTAAGTCCGGTTTTGAGTAATGTCGTTTTGGGGTTGTTGCAAGGGG
>NZ_PSRR01000907.1 GCF_004296405.1 Bradyrhizobium sp. Leo170 | reverse complement strand
GGTGTTGTGGCGCGAGCGAGCGGTTGCAGCGAAGCACACAACGAGCGCCTGTGGTTATGGGTCCCGGGTCCCGGCTACGCCAAGGGGCTTCGCCGCGGCGCGCAAGCCCGGGACGACGGGAGGAGAGTTTTGATTCAAATGTCAAACAGCCTCTCCGCTGTCATCGTCCGCGAAGGCGGACGATCCAGTATTCCAGAGGCGGCCGTGCTTACGCTCAGACGCCGCGGGAGTACTGGATGCCCCGCCTGCGCGGGGCATGAAAATGGAGTATGGTAAGAGGATATGAGTTCGCGTTCTCGCGGCACCTGCTGCCCGAGCTTTGCGTCACTTTCCACCCTCCTCGAGATCAGAGGGCGCAGGGAAAGCCGGGTGCCGGTTGCA
>NZ_PSRR01000906.1 GCF_004296405.1 Bradyrhizobium sp. Leo170 | reverse complement strand
GTCGACCAGTAACGGCGCAGCGTCATTCCATGCTCGATGTTGGTGTAGTGATAGGGCAGCAGCTGGCCGGATGGGCAGCGGTAGACGTCCTCATCAGGCAGGTAGGCGAAGTCCTGTTTGCCGAACCGGCCCTCCGCCTTGGCGTTCGACGTCATGGGCTTGGGCAAGGTGACTGCAACGCCAGCCTCTTCGCAGGCTAATATTTCCTCTCCGTCGAAGTAGCCACGGTCGGCGACCGCCTTGAGCTTGTCCACTTCGAGCACTTCTTTGGCTTGCTTCGACATCCGAGCAAGCTGCCCACGGTCGTTGCCGACGTTTATGACCTCGTGCGTAACAATCAGATGGTGCTCGGTGTCCACCGCGACCTGGACATTGTAGCCGACGACA
>NZ_PSRR01000905.1 GCF_004296405.1 Bradyrhizobium sp. Leo170 | reverse complement strand
AACCTGGCGCGGCGCCTGTAAGCTCTCCAGGACGATCTTGAGCTTCTCGTCCTCGGACCAGCGCCGTCGCCGGCCCGTGTCCACCACCTCAAGCCGTTCGACTTGGGCACTGCGCCTATCACTGTCCATAAGGACAGTTCTCAACAACACGCCTCATTCGGCAAGGCGGCCTTCACCGGACGGATACGAGAATTGATGCGCTCGACGATTATGCTCGCAGCTGCTTCCGCGTCGGCGTGGAGCAAACCTTGGTGCCCAGTTTCGAAGCAGGTGAGCATTTCGACCTGCCCTTGGGGACACGAAATGGCCGACGTTCTCGCTGTCTCAACAAAAGCTCAACCTCGCCTGTGCGACCATCTACCCGCCTGTCGGACTGGCTTGCTGATAAC
>NZ_PSRR01000904.1 GCF_004296405.1 Bradyrhizobium sp. Leo170 | reverse complement strand
CCTCGGTCGCGCTCCGCAAGCTCGTGGACGAGGCGCGCCGCAGCAGCGGCGACCGCGACCGCCAACGCGCCGCACGCGATGCCGCCTATCATTTCATGTCGGCGATGGCTGGCAACCTCCCGAAATTCGAGGAGGCCTCGCGCGCGCTGTTCGCCGACGACCGCCGCCGCTTCGTCGGCGAGATCGCCGAATGGCCGCCGGACATTCGCGACCACGTCGTCAAGCTCGCCTACAGCGACCGCGCGGGTTAGCGCCTCGACGGAGATGCGCACCCTCTCCCGCTTGCGGGAGAGGGTGGGGTGAGGTGTCTCCGCGGCGGGACTCGCTATGTGGAGAAAGCCCTCACCCGGATCGCATCTAGCGATGCGATCCGACCTCCCCCGCAAGCGGGC
>NZ_PSRR01000903.1 GCF_004296405.1 Bradyrhizobium sp. Leo170 | reverse complement strand
CACCCGGGCGCACGCCGTACTGCGCGCGCGTCGGCGGATCGCGGCGGAAAAGCCCGACTGGGCGCTGTCGGCAGCCGGCCTTGCCGGTCTGTGCGGCCGGGAAGGAAAGGGCGACCCGAAAGAGAGGCTGGGCCTCGAGAGGCGAGAGCTCGGCGTCAATGAAGGCGAGACAGCAGACGACGAGGGCGCTGTGTTGGTCTCGGGCGCCAGCGAGATCGATGAGGGGCTCGCCGCTGCCTTTGCCGCAGTCGACGCCGCGATCGCGGAAGCCGACCGAACCCTCGCTCGTGAAACACGTGGTCCGCACCTCACGCGCCTGGAACGCGACCCGCTGGTCTACGATCTGGACTGGGACGAGGACGCCCGTCTCGACGAGTGGCGCGCGATTGTTGCG
>NZ_PSRR01000902.1 GCF_004296405.1 Bradyrhizobium sp. Leo170 | reverse complement strand
GCGGCAACAGCGCGGCGGTATGGCGTTTCGCGCTCATTGCTGCTGCGATGGCGACGCTCGTTTCGGCCGGATCCGAAGGATGCCGCCGATCAACCTGGCTTCGTACCGGCGATCGTGGTCACGGAATCTGGGCCGCCGCCTTGTCCAGTCGCGCCGGCCAGCAGCGGCGGGGCGATCGAGATCGAGTTTGCGACCGGAACTCGGATGCGGATCACGGGTTCGGTCGACGCGGCGACGCTGAAGGCCGCCGTGGCGGCGCTGGCAGATGGGCGCCTACGGTGATCCCCATTGCGTCGGGCGTGCGGGTGTGGATTGCGACCGGCCACACCGATATGCGTCGCGGCATGAACTCGCTGGGCTTGCTGGTGCAGGAAGCCTTTAAGCGAGACCCGCACGG
>NZ_PSRR01000901.1 GCF_004296405.1 Bradyrhizobium sp. Leo170 | reverse complement strand
GCGAGCCCGGAATCCATTCATCCGCGGTCGCAAGCGGTGAAATGGATTCCGGGCTCGTCCTTCGGACGCCCCGGAATGACAGCGTGTGTTGAGGCGCGAGCTGCGACAAATCAACCCGACGGGCAAATCACCAAAAGTCTGTCCAGTGCTTCGCGCAAAAATAAATCGCTTAACCCGTCGGGCAAATCAGTGATTTAACTCCGCGCGTCTCACCCGAACGAGGGGCGGGTCGCGATCGTCACGAACGTTGCGGTGAGATGCGGTGGACGAGGGTGTCGCGACTGACGAGCGTGACATCAGCGGACGGCGAAGTCGAGTGGTCCTGGCGCCCCGACGCTGGCGCTAAGTTTTTCGCGCGAACAAGTTCGCGCGAGAGATGACGGTGGCAAGAAAGCC
>NZ_PSRR01000900.1 GCF_004296405.1 Bradyrhizobium sp. Leo170 | reverse complement strand
TGGTAGCAACGCCATGGTTGTCGAGGGGCTCGGTGACGACAAGGATGGTGCCAACAATCTGAAGGTGACGCAGTCCAACGCCGGCCTCACTCTCGATGAGCTGACACCCGATGGTTCACAAACGATCCATGAGCAAGGTCAGGGTTGGGTCGACGGCGCCGGGCGCCAGGTGGATCAGGCCAGTATCGATGCTGGTGAAGCGGGGCGTGCGCCGGGCAGCGGCTCCCAGTCCCAGTACACTCCTGCCTCGCTTGCTGCTCCGTTGTACTACTACACTCCAGTTTTTGTTCCTCCTCCGCCGCCTCCATCGATGATCCCAGTTGCGACGAACCAGAGCCCGCCACCTAAACCAGCTCCGGTGTGGTCGCATGAGGTCCATGACGGCAAGGCAACGATT
>NZ_PSRR01000899.1 GCF_004296405.1 Bradyrhizobium sp. Leo170 | reverse complement strand
CGCCAACGTCTCGCGCTCACCTGCGCCGCCACGCTTGCGCGCCAGGGCGGGCGGACGGACGACGAAGCGGCGCTGCGCGACCACTGGTACTCGCGCCGCGAGGACGACGATCCGGGTCCCGGCGGGCGTATTCTCGCCGCTTGGCGCAAGCTCGGCGAACGGGCCTCCAGTGACGTGGAGCAGTGGAAATTTGCGCTGGCGCCCGCACTCGGCCATCGCCTCAACTCGCTGCCGGACCAGATCGTCGGACTTGCCAGCCGACATACGCAGCAGCAGCACATCATGCCGGTGCTGGCCGCCGCGGAAATCATCGCTGCGAGCAGGCGCGTGCTGCCGAACGAGGACTTGGTGCCGCTGTGGCTGGCCGATGCCGTCCTCGCCCACCAGCTGCGCTGGC
>NZ_PSRR01000898.1 GCF_004296405.1 Bradyrhizobium sp. Leo170 | reverse complement strand
CTTGAGGCGGCAGGGCGGGTTGATGGGTTAGGGCCAGGTTGCGGGGCTGCTGCGCAGCAGCCCCGCAACCTGGTAAATTTGCTTCGAACTCGGCTGGCGGCTGGTAAGCCAGAGCCGAGTGCAGCCGTTGACGATTGTACACCTCTTCGATGAAGGCGCCGATCGCATTTCTGGCATGCGGCGCATCGCGGTAGGTCTGGCCGTTGACCTCCTCTTGCTTGAGGGTCTTCATGAAGCTCTCCGCCTTGGCATTGTCGTAGGGATTGCCGACCCGGCTCATGCTGGGAGCAATGTCGTGCTGCTGGAGGAGCTCGGTGTAGTCGCCGCAGGCGTATTGGATGCCGCGGTCGGAGTGGTGGATCAGGCTGCCAGGCGTGGGTCGGCGCGCCGCCAGCGCCATCG
>NZ_PSRR01000897.1 GCF_004296405.1 Bradyrhizobium sp. Leo170 | reverse complement strand
CGGCCCTCGGCCTCGCGGTTCTTCTGCTTCTCGGCCTCGATGCGACGCTCCTCGTCGGCCGCGGCCTTCGCCTCAGCCTCCAGCTCAGCTTTGGCCTCGGCGATCCTTTCGATCCGCTTCTGCTTGTCGGCGACCCAGTCGGGCAACTCGTCGCCACGCTTGTTGCCGTGCAGCTTGTCGTCTTCAGCATCCGCGGCCTCGGCGGCGGCCAGCCAGCGATCGACCTCGGCCTGCAACTCGGATTGGCGCTTCTTCATCCGCTCGTAGCTCATCGCCTTGTGTTTGGAGGCATTCGCCTTGATCTTGGTGCCATCGAGCGCGACATGCCCGAGCCGCACCAACCCGGCCTTCTCGGCGAGCCTCAACACCTGCACGAACAGCCCGGCCAAGTGTTTGAGGTGCCGC
>NZ_PSRR01000896.1 GCF_004296405.1 Bradyrhizobium sp. Leo170 | reverse complement strand
ATCGCGTCCCAAGATTGTTCGAAGCGTTGGCGCTCGCGCGGGGCGATGGACGTTATGCCCGCTTGCTCAAAACCCTTGGCCGCGCCCAGCTTCTGATTTTGGACGATTGGGGATTGTCGGTGCTCACCGCTGCCGAGCGGCGCGATCTACTCGAAGTCCTCGAGGACCGCCATGGCCGCGCCTCCACCATCGTAACCAGCCAACTCCCTGTGGACACATGGCACGAAGTTATCGGAGACCCAACCTACGCCGACGCCGTCCTCGATCGCCTCGTCCATAACGCTCACCGCCTCCAGCTGGCCGGCGAAAGCATGCGAAAACGCAACGCCAAAACCATCACCCTTGACGAGCAGCCAGAACGCTGACTCTATCACCGCCTCGGCCGGAGCGGGCTGCTCACGATCG
>NZ_PSRR01000895.1 GCF_004296405.1 Bradyrhizobium sp. Leo170 | reverse complement strand
ATCCGAGTTGATGACGTGACGGAATCGCCTAAGCTGGCGGAATGATCGGGCTGCTCTGTTTCGTTCTGGCCGTCCTCGCCTCGCCGTTCAAGTCGAAGTTGCGGCTCGAAGCGGAGAACGCGGTGCTTCGGCATCAGTTGAATGTCTTGAGGCGCAAGCTGCATGGTCGCGCCCGGCTCACGAACCAGGATCGCTGGTTCTTGGTCCGGCTGTATCGCTGGTTTCCATCAATCCTGAAGGTTCTTATCATCATCCAGCCCGAGACGCTCGTGCGTTGGCACAAAGCCGGCTTTCGCGGCTACTGGCGTTGGAAGTCACGCCCATTGGGAGGGCGACCGCCCATCGACACAGAGCTGCGCGGATTGATCCGGTGGATGAGCATCGACAATCCGCTGTGGGGTGCGCCG
>NZ_PSRR01000894.1 GCF_004296405.1 Bradyrhizobium sp. Leo170 | reverse complement strand
AGATCATGATCCGATTCCATCTAATCGGATCATGATCTAGCGATTGAACTTTTTGCGGGGCAACCTCCACTCAATGGATTGCGACGACCGCGGACGTGATTGGCTACGCCCCCCGCGCGCCCGCCTGGAGGCCTGATGCTGGTGTTCATTGTTTTCGTCATTGCGGTCGTCGCATTTGCATTTGCGTTGAAGTCAATGAACGAGGTCGCCGCCCTGCGCACGCGGCTGGACGCCCTCGAAGGCGCGAATGCTGCGGCATTACGGCGGGTATCGCCGCCACTCGCCCCCGAGCCTGAGCCGACGCGTGCGACCTCGCCGCCGGCTGCGGCCGCGCCTCCGCCTTTACCGCCAGAGGCCATCCAGGCCGCACCTGCCATGGCCGAACAAGCGGCCGCGCCCGAGGCTCCG
>NZ_PSRR01000893.1 GCF_004296405.1 Bradyrhizobium sp. Leo170 | reverse complement strand
GGCGATGCGGCGCAGCTCAACAACGCCATTCATCGCGAGGGCTCTAACCTCGCGATGACCTCGGGCCGCATTGCGGCGGAAGCTATCGTCCAGGTGAGATCACGGCGTTATCCCATGACTGCGGCAAATCTGTCGCTCTACAAGAAGATGCTGGACGAATCCTTCGTGATCAAGGATCTCAAGAAGCACAAGGATATGCCGATGCTGATGCATACCAACTCGCAAAACTTCTTTCTCACCTATCCGCAGCTCGTCGCTAGGGCGATGCAGAACTATGTACGGGTCGACGGCACGCCGAAGGCCGAGAAGGAGAAGCTGACGTTGAAATCCTTTGTCAATGCGCGGTCATGGACCGGTTTATTTGGCGATGCATTCCGCCTCGCGCGCGCTTGGCGATAACCCATCAGAATC
>NZ_PSRR01000892.1 GCF_004296405.1 Bradyrhizobium sp. Leo170 | reverse complement strand
CGCCGACCCCGTTAATTACCCGGGTCGCGCTTCGCGCTCACCCCGGCTTTCCTGTCGAGCGCTTCGCGCAGAACTGACAGGAAAGGTCTTCCGGAATGAAAAAGCCCTCGCGGCAAATCAGGGACGAAATCGCTCGGCTCCAGGACCAGCTGAAGCAGGCTGAAACGCGGGAGGCCGAGCGCATCGGGCGCATCGCGCTCAAGGCCGGGATGGGAGCAATCGAGATCGAGGAAGGCGCGCTGCTGTCGGCCTTCGAGGAGATCGCCGGCCGGTTTCGCAAGGGCAGCGGCCGAACCGCAAAGGCGGCCGCGGCCGTCGCGTCTGGCGCGTCTTCGGGCGTGGCTGAACAGGGCTGAACGCATGCGCCGCTCCGATGCCACAAACGCCCGCAAGAAGGACACGCGGGAGAAGAT
>NZ_PSRR01000891.1 GCF_004296405.1 Bradyrhizobium sp. Leo170 | reverse complement strand
ACGGCCATACGCTCAAGACCGTGATCCCAGGCATGGAGGCGCTCGTCGGCAACGTCATCGAGCGCATGTGTCTCGACAAAGGCTATCGCGGCCACAATGCGCCGCCCGATTACAAGTTCAGGGTGTTCATCTCAGGCCAGAAGCGGCGGGTGACGCCAAAGATCAAGCGCGAGCTGCGCCGGCGCTCCGCCGTGGAGCCGGTGATCGGCCACCTCAAATCCGAGCACCGAATGGGCCGAAACTATCTCTGGCACCGCCAGGGCGACGCCACCAATGCCGTCCTCGCCGCCGCCGGCTACAACTTCCGTCGCCTCATCCGCTGGCTCGAGCTTTTGCTGCGCCAAATCCTCGTCCAGCTCATCCGCCGACTTCAGCTCCTCCCAAGCTGAAATCCGGGTTCTTCACGGTCGACT
>NZ_PSRR01000890.1 GCF_004296405.1 Bradyrhizobium sp. Leo170 | reverse complement strand
AGGATCACGGTCATGATCACCAAGCTTGCCGACATCGATCCGAAGCGCGTCGCGGCAATCCTCTACCGGCGAAACAGGACGCTTGTGAGCTGCTCGCCGACTTACCCCAGGAGTCTCATGCGGCAAGGCGTGCACGTCGGCGGCTTCGTTCAGCAAACCTGAAGGGCGCGACGGCATGAGAACCATGCTCGCGCTGGACATTGCGACGGGGCACGAGATTTCGATATGCGAGCACACCCGGCAGCGGCGCCATGTTCTGCAAGCTTGGTGCTAATAGGCTTACCGATGCTACCGTTGTGGTGGCCCACGCGATCAAGCGGCGTCGATCTCCTCGTGATTAACAAATTGTCCAAGAAGGAGGTTCGGCGGGGGCCTGCGCGACGAATTTATTGATGCGATCATCGCTGGTGTACTGG
>NZ_PSRR01000889.1 GCF_004296405.1 Bradyrhizobium sp. Leo170 | reverse complement strand
CCCGGCGAAGTCAGCGCCCGCACCGCGTCCGCAGACGCCGCCACCGCTGGCGCCGCTCGGCCGCCGCGAGCGCGCGCAACTGTCGCGCGGGAAGAAGGAGATCGACGCCCGGCTCGATCTTCATGGCATGACGCAGACACGCGCGCACCGCGTGCTGCTTACGTTCCTGCAGCGTGCGCATAGTAACGGGCTGACTTTCGTGCTCGTCATCACCGGCAAGGGTAAAGCCGGCGGCGCTGATGCCGAGCGCGGCGTCTTGCGCCGCCAGGTGCCGCAATGGCTGAGCCTGCCCGAATTCCGCGCGCTCGTCGTCGGCTTCGAGGAAGCCCATATCGGCCACGGCGGCGAGGGCGCGCTCTATGTGCGGGTGCGGCGCGCGAGGATCTAGTGCTACAATCCGTAGCCCGGGTGAAGCGCA
>NZ_PSRR01000888.1 GCF_004296405.1 Bradyrhizobium sp. Leo170 | reverse complement strand
CTGGCTCTTGATCACGCAGCCTTGGCACGCCGCCGTCGACCAGTAACGGCGCAGCGTCATTCCATGCTCGATGTTGGTGTAGTGATGGGGCAGCAGCTGACCGGACGGGCAGCGGTAGACGTCCTCATCCGGCAGATAGGCGAAGTCCTGTTTGCCGAACCGGCCCTCCGCCTTGGCGTTCGACGTCATGGGCTTGGGCAAGGTGACTGCAACGCCAGCCTCTTCGCAGGCTAATATCTCCTGTCCGTCGAAGTGGCCACGGTCGGCGACCGCCTCGAGCTTGTCCACTTCGAGCACTTCTTTGGCTTGCTTCGACATCCGAGCAAGCTGCCCACGGTCGTTGCCGACGTTTATGACCTCGTGCGTAACGATCAGATGGTGTTCGGTGTCCACCGCGACCTGGACATTGTAGCCGACGACG
>NZ_PSRR01000887.1 GCF_004296405.1 Bradyrhizobium sp. Leo170 | reverse complement strand
CCGGCTGAGGGGGCGGGCTCTCGGCCGGCTGCAGCTCGAGCTCGAACTCGGGCTCGGCGACCGGTTCGGGCTGAACCAATGTCTGTGCAGGCTCCGGCGAACTGCCGTCGAAATCGGCGACAGCGTCCGCTGCTTCCGGCTCCGCGCGCGGGCCGAGCTCGTCGGCAATCGAGGCGGCAAGACCCTCATCCGCGCCATGGCCGCCACGGCGGCGGCGTCCACCGCGACGTCCACGCCGGCGCGGACGGCGTTCGCCGTTCTGGCCTTCACCACGAGCGAAAGCCGACTGCTCTTCGCTCTCGTCCTCGTCGGTCTCGACTTCCTCGGCGGCAATGCCGTCGTCGGTCTCGGGCGCAAGCGGCAACGCCTCGCCATCCTCGCGCGGCACACCGCCCTCGCGGTCGCGGGCTTCGCCACCGCG
>NZ_PSRR01000886.1 GCF_004296405.1 Bradyrhizobium sp. Leo170 | reverse complement strand
CGGGTCTTGGTTGTGTGCAAACGGGACGCGGCCGTGGTCGACAATCGTTGCAGGCCACGCGTTCCAACGTCCGATAGCCGGCCAAGGTGGATATAGGGACGCGTTATCGCGCTTTTGGACGCACTTTCCGGCCTTCAGGCGGCGCGGATGGCTGCAATCAGGCTCGGTTTGCCGACGATGTTCATCACCCGTGTGAGGTTATAAGCGAGAACATGCAGCGCCATCTCAGCGGCGACATTCCTTAGGCGCTTCATCAGGAAGTGCGTTGCACCCATACGGGCTTTGATCGTGCCGAAGGGATGCTCAACCGTCTCGCGCCGCGTCCGCATGGCGTCGGGATCGGAATCGAGCCGTCTCTGGACCTCCTCGACCACATGCTCATGCTCCCAGCGCGTGATGCGGCGCTCCTTGGACGGCGTACA
>NZ_PSRR01000885.1 GCF_004296405.1 Bradyrhizobium sp. Leo170 | reverse complement strand
GGGGCTCTCTCCGCGAACACGGTGACAGACGGATTCGCGGGGGCTCCCCTCACCCGAAATTCAAGCGTAGCTTGAATTTCGACCTCTCCCCGCAAGCGGGGCGAGGTGCGCCCGAGATCGCCTCTCCAGTCGAGAAGGCATCATCGCGCGGCGGAGCATGTGGAAATTCGGCAGGAGAGCGGCTGTGAGCGTGACGCAGCAACAGGTTCTGGAGAAATTGGCCGGGGTGACGTCGCCGCGCGGCGTCGCCCTGACCAATGCCAATGTGCTGTCGCCGATCACGGTCAGCGACGGCAAGGTGTTCTTCTCGATCAATGTCGATGCTGCGGAAGCGCGCGCCTGGGAAAGCGTGCGCGCGCAGGCCGAGAGCGCCGTGCGCGCCATTCCCGGCGTCACCGCCGCCATGATCGCGCTGACGGCCGAG
>NZ_PSRR01000884.1 GCF_004296405.1 Bradyrhizobium sp. Leo170 | reverse complement strand
GGTTGAAGGGCAAGATCGAGAAGCTCAAGGAGGAGATCGTTCGGCTCAACGCGATCAATGCGGAGATGATGAAGAGCGAGGACAAGCAGATCTCGCTGACCGATCCTGACGCGCGCTCGATGGCGACAAGTGGCAAGGACACCGGGATCGTTGGCTATAACGTGCAGATCGCGGTTGATACGCGGCATCATCTCATCGTGGCTCACGAGGTGACCAACGTGGGGACCGATCGCCACCAACTCGCCAACATGGCCAGACAGGCGCGCGGCGAGATGGCTGTCGAGGCGCTCGAAGTCGTCGCAGACCGCGGCTATTACGATGGAGAGGAGATCAGGGCCTGCGAGGAAGCCGACATCACGGTGACGTTGCCGAAGCCGATGACTTCGGGCGCCAAAGCTGCTGGCCGCTTCGGCAAACAGGACTTCG
>NZ_PSRR01000883.1 GCF_004296405.1 Bradyrhizobium sp. Leo170 | reverse complement strand
CCGATGGTGAAGCCGACCGGGTTTCGCGAATATGACGCGCGCTGGCTGTTCGGCAAGGAAATCAATTTGATGGGCGTGCAGGCGCTGGGCATGGGGCTCGGCGCGCTGATCGCGGAACTCGGGGTCAAGCAGGAGATCGTGACCGGCCACGATTTCCGCAGCTATTCCGCCTCGATCAAATATGCGTTGATCTCCGGGTTGATGGCTGCGGGCTGCAAGGTGCACGACATCGGGCTGGCGGTGACGCCAATGGCCTATTTCGCGCAGTTCGACCTCGACGTGCCCTGCGTCGCGATGGTGACCGCCTCCCACAACGACAATGGCTGGACCGGGGTCAAGATGGGCGCCAATCGCCCGCTGACCTTCGGCCCCGACGAGATGACGCGATTGAAGGAGATCGTGCTCGGCGCCAGCTTCAACAACAAGGCCGGCGGC
>NZ_PSRR01000882.1 GCF_004296405.1 Bradyrhizobium sp. Leo170 | reverse complement strand
TGGATTGGAAAGGATTCATAATTCTATTTCAGAATGTCGGTTTGAAGCTCGAGAGCCTCGGTGATCGCGACGCAAACGCGCCCCCAAGGACCTACCAAAAATGGTCGGCCGCACTGTTACAGGAAGATGGATATACTGTCGCTCTCAACGGAGTGGGATCCGTGCCCTACACTATTAGATGTCATCGAACCGAGTTTAGCCGGAAGTATTTTTCGGTTCAAAGGTTGAGCGCAGGAGAAGCCGTGTGTAAAGCGGAGTGTCTTGACAGATCGGGAGTAGATATAGACTACATTGATACTCCATCAGACGGACGTGTTGACCTCTGCACGCTCCGGAAGTTGGCTGAGACGGAGGGCGGCTTCTAATAAGGAATTCCCAGCTCAGGTCAGCCCGCCGCAAGGCGCCTTTCCTCGGAGGCACCTCTTCCCGCACCAGTT
>NZ_PSRR01000881.1 GCF_004296405.1 Bradyrhizobium sp. Leo170 | reverse complement strand
CATCCGGCGACAGTCCCACGAACCAGCGATACAGAAGATTATAGTCCAGTTGCTCCATCAACTGGCGTTCCGAGCGGATGCCATAGAACACCTGCAGCAGCAAGGCGCTCAGCAATTGCTCCGGAGGGATCGAAGGACGTCCCTCGCTGGCATAGAGCCTCCCAAGGCTGCGGTTCAAATCACTCAATACATCCCGGACAAGTTCCCGCACCTTCCGCAGCGGATGGTTCGCTGGCACACGCTTATCCGGCGCGATGTACGAAAACAGGCCGCCTTGATCCGTAAACCTGCCGCGCATGAGCGTCTCCGCTGATTCGAGATGACAAGTGAATCATCAAGCCCCCTCGGTGGCGAGGGGGTTCTTCAGCAGACTGCTAGAGCATCTGTCACGTTTCATCGTGGAACTGGTGCGGGAGAGCCTGGACCTCAGCGCGATATCTGGCAAA
>NZ_PSRR01000880.1 GCF_004296405.1 Bradyrhizobium sp. Leo170 | reverse complement strand
AGGGGTCAGGTATTTCAGCGACGAGTGAGGCCGCCAGATATTGTAGTCGGCGACCCAAGCCGCGATCTTGGCGCGGGCGTCATCCAGATCGAAGAACAGGGTCTCGTTGAGCAGTTCATCGCGCATCCGGCCGTTGAAACTCTCGATGAAGCCGTTCTGCATCGGCTTTCCCGGCGCGATAAAGTGCCAATCGATGACCGTGTCCTTGCTCCAGGCGAGCATGGCGTTGCAGGTGAAGGGGGATTACATCTTTCGCGACTCGGACGAGGCCGGCACCGAGATTGTCTCCATCATGTTCGAGATGAAGAACGAGAGCGATAAGACCGCAACGAAGAGCAAAAACGAGGACTTTCTCAAGGAACTCGACCGGGATCGCACCGAGAAAGGCTGCGAGTATGCCATCCTGGTCTCACTGCTCGAACCTGACAGCGGACTCTACAACGCTGGTA
>NZ_PSRR01000879.1 GCF_004296405.1 Bradyrhizobium sp. Leo170 | reverse complement strand
GTTCGGTCATGGCAATCGCCCGCCATCGCTCACGCAGCGACGCGCTGAAGGCGGCGCAGGTCGGACCGATAGCCAGGCGGGCAGACCCGATCGAAGCTTGCCTGGTCGGCCGGCAGGATGCTGGCGACGCTCATGGTCTCGCCGATGAGCTCCACGCCGCCAAGGTGCGTCATCGGCCAGCCCGCCCGTTGCAGGATGCGTTCGAGCCGCACATCCGTTGCCGTGGCGATCTCGTCGAAGCCGTTCGACATCGACCACTCGATGATTCCCGCGAACATCGTCAGCGTGGCCTCGTGCAGGAACCGGCCTCCCCTCCCCTCGCCTCGCGTGTCGACGCAAAAGCGTGAACTCTCGACCATGGTGGATTTGCCCCGTAGCCGGCCGCCCGGGAGCAGTTGCGGGAAGGTCCACGACAACATGGTTGGGCCCGTGCTCGGAAGCAGACGGGCA
>NZ_PSRR01000878.1 GCF_004296405.1 Bradyrhizobium sp. Leo170 | reverse complement strand
CACGTAGGTCCAGAGCCGACCGGTCCGGGTCTTGCCCTTGGCCAGGACTGGCACCGTGGTGTCATCCGCGTGGATGCGCTCGGCTGCGAAGACGTGGCTCCGGATCACATCGACCAAAGGCATCAGGGTTGCCGCGGAGGCACCTACCCAGTCCGCGAGCGTCGATACGTCGAGATCGATGCCTTCACGCTGGTAGACGTCGCTCTGACGATGAAGCGGCAGGTGCAGGCCGTACTTGGCGAACAGAACATGGGCAAGCAGCTTGGGCCCTGCACGACCGCGCGCAATCGGATGCGAGGGAGCCGGCGGCTGGGTGATCGCTTCGCAGGCCCGGCAGACGAGCTTCTCGCGCACGTGCTGGATCACCTTCCACTGGCGCGGAACGAGCTCCAGCGTCTCGGTCACGTCCTCGCCAATCTTGCGCAATCGGCTGTCGCCGCAGCATGGGCA
>NZ_PSRR01000877.1 GCF_004296405.1 Bradyrhizobium sp. Leo170 | reverse complement strand
CCGCGAGATCCTGGCCCGGCTGGCAAAGCGGCAGGGCCTTTCGTTGCGGCAGTCTTATGCGCGGGTGGGCAAGTTCGCCCTGATCAAGCATCAGCGCTATGCCCACGCCAAGCAGTTCAAGCGCGCCAACCGGGCCTTGAAGACGCTTAGAACCTATCTCGGTCGCGTCATCCGTGACATTGCCCGCAAGATCGAAGGCCGCACCGGCTTGCTTGGCGAGATTGTCCTCGAACGCATGCTGGCGCTGGCGCGACGGGTGCTTGACCAGAAGCAGCACCAGCGCGGCCCCAAGGTCTGCTCGCTGCACGCGCCGGAGGTGGGGTGCATCGGCAAGGGCAAGGCCCACCGGCCCTACGAGTTCGGCGTCAAGGTCTCGGTGGCCACCAACCTCGCGCCCGCCAAGGGCGGTCAGTTCGTCACCCATGTGAAAGCGCTGACCGGCAACCCCTATG
>NZ_PSRR01000876.1 GCF_004296405.1 Bradyrhizobium sp. Leo170 | reverse complement strand
CCACAAGCCCAGAACCTCCTTCTCGCCGTCCGGATTGAGCGCCAGCGCGACATAGACGGCCTTGTTCTTGACCATGCCTTCATCGCGAATCTTGACCCGCAGCGCGTCGAAAAATACCACCGGATAGACCGGGTCGAGCGGCCGACTTTGCCATTCCCGAACTTCGTCGAGAATCGCGTCGGTGACCCGGCTGATCAAATCCGGCGAGACTTCGGCCCCATAAAGTTCAGATAAATGCCCCTGGATCTCACGCACCGTCATGCCGCGCGCGTAGAGGCTCAGGATTTTGTCGTCAAAGCCGTCGAAACGGGTCTGGCCCTTGGCGATCAATAGCGGCTCAAAGCTGCCGGCCCGGTCGCGTGGCACAGCTATGTCGATCTCGCCGTCCTCGGTCAGGATTGTCTTCGCGCTGGTTCCGTTACGGCTATTGCCGCTGCCGCGGCCAGCCGGGT
>NZ_PSRR01000875.1 GCF_004296405.1 Bradyrhizobium sp. Leo170 | reverse complement strand
CGCGGCCGCGCGCCCCGGCGCGAAGGCGATGATCGCCAAGATGCTCTTAGAGCCGCCATTGGGGCTCTCGGCGGCAAGCGCCAGCGCCCCCCAGCCACCGGCGGAATGGCTGATGACGACGGCGTGATCCTTCAGGATGAAGGACTGGTCGCTGAGGTAATCGAGTGCGAGCCTGATCTGCCCGGCGGTAGCCCGAGCCGCGCGTGAATAATCCGCCTCGTCGCAGCCGCCCTGGTCTTCCAGGTATGTTCCGCCTGTGGCGCCATGGCCTATCCGCTCCGGCACCAGCACGGCAAAACCGCGTGCGACCAGAAAGCCGGCCAGCGCGCGGTATTCGGGCTGCGGCATCTGTGCCCGACGCAACACGTTCTGCGTCGTGGCATGCGCGCCCAACGCCAGCGGAAACGGCCCTGCGCCCGGCGGGCGAAACAGCAGGGCGCGCGCCGGCCGCG
>NZ_PSRR01000874.1 GCF_004296405.1 Bradyrhizobium sp. Leo170 | reverse complement strand
GGGTCCGACGCGGATAGAAACAACCAGCTCGTCGATGAGATGGTTCGAGCGTTGAACGAAGCCGCGCCAATCGCGTTTGGTCTCATGGATTACTGGTCATTCGACGGCTGGTTCGCATTAAAATCCCGACAAACCCAGCATGGTGCGACAGCACTCGAGAAAACGGTGTTCCCCGGCATAGAGCTGCGCCTGTCGGCTCCCATGGAGGGCCGTCTTAATGCCCACGTCCTTTTTTCCAATGAGATTGGCGACCAGCATCTTCGGGATTTTCTGTCGCGTCTGGAGCTCGAACTCATCAACCAGCCTCTCTCACCTGACGCGCTTATTGCGTATGCCCGATATGTCGGCGCCGATAAGCTCGCTACCCATGGTTTTGATAAGGGCAAGGTCGCGTCGGATCGAGACGAAGCGTTGCGAGCCGGATGCACGATCGCGGAGGTAAAAGTGGACTCATACAAGGAG
>NZ_PSRR01000873.1 GCF_004296405.1 Bradyrhizobium sp. Leo170 | reverse complement strand
CGGACTCGCATTTTTTTGTGACGCGGCAGCAGGCGATACCAATAATCCTTCTGGGCCGTGCGATGATAGATGAAACGATAGATTGACTCATGGCTGACGACCACGCGACCATGCTCCAGCGCCAGTCGGCCTGCGATCTGCTCTGGGGAATGTCCCATCGCAAGGCCTTTGCCCACGCGGTCCCGCAGGTCTGGCTGGCGCGCCAGCTTGAAGCGGCAATCCCATCGTCGCCGGCGCTCGGTCAGGTGTTGCGCCCGGACCGGCTCGTAGCCGCCCGCCCAAACCTTGGTCGGCCGGGAGTTGCGCCGCAGTTCCCGACTGATCGTCGACGGCGCCCGGCCAAGCGCAGACGCAATTTGGTTCTGAGATCTACCGCCTGCATGCAGGCGGTAGATCTCAACGCGCTCTTCAAGGCTGAGCTGGCCATAACACCGTCCCATCGCCACAACACCTTAGCAGGTG
>NZ_PSRR01000872.1 GCF_004296405.1 Bradyrhizobium sp. Leo170 | reverse complement strand
ATTGGCTGCGGCGCTTAGGGTAGTGCACGAGCAACTATTCGCCCCAGCTGCCGTGTGCCGGCATCGTCGCAGCGAATTGATCAGGTCGCTCGTGGACCAATCTTGGGCCGTGCTTCTTGGCGATGACACGCGGCCTGCCGTTCAGCCCTCATCCAAACTTGAATAAGACGCCATATCCGCCACGCGGATAGCTCCATTCGATGTCGCCAGTGGGTTCGCCGATGACACGGCAGGTGCCGCATTCGATGCAGCCGTCGACGGTGACCTCGACCTGCCCCTTGTGGTTGAGCTCATAGCAGCGCGCCGGGCAGACCTTCAAGAGTGCAAGCAGCTGTAGGGACGGCTTCGTATGTGCGCGTACTTTGATGTGAGGATGACCGACGTCGACAAGATAGCGGTTGTAGAACAGCTTGTCCTCGACGCGCACTGATGTCTCGACATTCATATTTCAGCTTCCTTAGCCTT
>NZ_PSRR01000871.1 GCF_004296405.1 Bradyrhizobium sp. Leo170 | reverse complement strand
TTCTAAGCGGAAGCCTTTGCGCGTCTCATCGACGATGCCGACACCTGCCGCATCAGCGTCGCAAACTACGTCGAACTGTCGATCGTGATCGAGAACCAGTTCGGCCCGGAAGGGATGCGACAGGCGGAAGCCTTCTTCCGTCGCGCCGGCATCATGATCGCGCCGGTGACGGTCGAGCACGGTGAGCTTGCCCGGCAGGCCTCCCTCGATTTTGGGAGGATCGGCACACAGCCGGCGTGAACTATGGCGACTGCTGTTCCTACGCCCTGGCGAAGGCGACGGGCGAGCCGCTCTTGTTCAAGGGCAATGATTTCAGCCAAACCGACATCGCGGCAGCATAGCCCCCGCTGGATGCGTCGAGTCCACCACATTCACGGAGTGCGCCCGCCAACGCCGGACAGGTAGATGCGGATGCCCGACTTGTTGGGATCGCTGGCCGCGGGCTCCTGCGGAGATGGCGCCACCGC
>NZ_PSRR01000870.1 GCF_004296405.1 Bradyrhizobium sp. Leo170 | reverse complement strand
GTGCCCCATCCGCCGCAACGCCGCCGCCCGCCGTCAGCCCACCGGCCGCCGCGCCATCAGCTGCAACGCCGGCAACACCTAACTAACTTTGTGTTCGTGAGGTGATATGCGATCTGAACTTCGTTGGGGTGCCGCAACAGCTGCGCTCGTTGCAAGCGGTGCCGTCAATTCGGCCGATCTTAAGCCGGCAGCAAAGGTCCCACCGGCACTGTGGAGCCGGACCGGAGGATATATCGGCGGGCACGTGGGAGGCGGCTACGGCCGGTCATCGTTTCGTGATCCCCTATGGTCGGTCGATTTACGGTGACCTCGTCGATAGCCCTGTGTTCCTGGCCGGAGGTCAGATCGGCTACAATTGGTAGAAGGAGCCTGGGCTCTTGGCCTCGAATTGGATGCCGGCGGCGCTGTCTCGGACGGCCAAACACCTGACCAGCATCTCTGCCAGATCGTCAAAAAAGTTTCACCAAC
>NZ_PSRR01000869.1 GCF_004296405.1 Bradyrhizobium sp. Leo170 | reverse complement strand
TGGCTGGGCTGCAACCAGTTTGGGGATGCGGATCAGATTATAGGCGATCAGATTGAGCAGGAAATCGGCGGCGACGCGACCGATGCCGCGATGTTTGGTCTTGCGCATGGTCCCGTGCTGCTTGCCCCAACCGAAGATGCACTCGATCATCGCCCGGCGCGATTGTGACATGCCGTATCCCGGATGCCGCGTGGTTCGTCCGTCGATGGCGCTGTTGCGGTTCTTGCCGGTTTTGGTGACGGCCTGGTTCTGCGTCACATGCGGTGTCACGTTGATGGCACGAAGATTGGCCACGTGATCGGCGGTATCGTACGCCTTGTCCTCGCCGGCCGTGATGCGGTGGCCGGCGGCTTTGCCTTGGGCCTTCAGCATGATCTCCGAGGCGCGGCGTTCGGTCGCCAGCCCATGCCGGTTCTCCATTGTGGCATGGCCCATATAGCAGAGCTTCGCCTCCCGCCCGGCCGCCTT
>NZ_PSRR01000868.1 GCF_004296405.1 Bradyrhizobium sp. Leo170 | reverse complement strand
GGCCAAGCCTTGCGGTGGCCGCAAACGCGGCCAGCCTTGACCGCCCCTGCGCGCGACGGCTGCGAGATCGGTGGCCGGGACGGAAGAATGGCCCGCAGCGCGACCGAACAAAAGAATGGACTTACGGCGACCTTTGCAATCTTCGTCTCGGCCATGAAGAAAGCGCTTGTCCATCTCATCCGTCGTCCGCAAGTGGTCCCAATGCTCGGCGGGGAATTCGTAGAACGCAAGCAGCGTCGCGATCTTTCGTCAGGCACGCGACCGTCTTATCGTACTTCGCTCCGTATTTCTCGGCAAAGACGTCGATCGCCACTTCGGCCGAAGCTCGGTTGGGCGCCAAATAGACCTCGCGCAGATCCTTCTTCATGCTGGCCTGCACCGAGAGCGGGACCTTGTCCAGGACGTTCACGGTCTTGTGCACCCAGCATCGCTGGTGCCGTGTGCCGGGACAGACCTCGTCGAGCGCCTTCC
>NZ_PSRR01000867.1 GCF_004296405.1 Bradyrhizobium sp. Leo170 | reverse complement strand
CGCGGTGACGGGCTGGCATCGCAAGCACGCGGTTCGGGCGCTTGCCAGCCATGTTGCAATTTCGCCGGAGGCCCGGCGACAGCGAAGGCCGACCTATGGCGCCCCTATCAGGGATGCGCTGGTGGCGCTGTGGGAGGCCTCGGATCGGATCTGCGGCAAGCGGCTCAAGGTAATGATTCCGACGTTGCTGCCTTCGCTGGAGCGGCATTGCCGGCTCAAGCTCGACCAGGCGGATCGAGCGCTGGTGCTCGGCGTCAGCGCAGCCACGATTGATCGCCTGCTGGTCGAGACCAAAATTGCCGCGGCCGGCGGTAAGCGCCGGCGGGTCGGCTTTTATTCGGCGGTACGGCGGGAAGTTCCGATCCGGACGTTCAACGACTGGCACGATCCACCTCCGGGGTTCTGCGAGGTCGACATGGTGGCTCATGGCGGCACATCTGTAGCTGGCTCGTTCATTCAGACGTTGACGATGG
>NZ_PSRR01000866.1 GCF_004296405.1 Bradyrhizobium sp. Leo170 | reverse complement strand
CGTCGCGCCGACAAATCGCGCCTCTGCCAGCGCTCGTACTCGCCTTGCCACTCCGCGGTCAGCCGGGAAATCACCGCGGGCGACAGGTTCGGTGCGTCCTTGCCCAGCAAGGCCGTCAGCGCCTCCTGGAAATCGCCGGTCGAGATGCCGCGCAGGTACAGAATCGGCAACAGCGCATCCAGGCTTCTGGTCCGCCGTGCCCACAGCGGCAGGATCGCCGAGCTGAACCGGATCCGCTCACTATCGCCGGCCGCCCCACGGTCGCGAATCTTCGCCCGCGCGACCTCGACCGGACCGATGCCCGTCGCAATCGTTCGCGCCGGGCCGTAACCATGCCGCACGACACGGGCGCGTCCGTCGGCAAGCTTCAAATCCTTCATCGTGGCAAGAAAGGTCTCGACTTCGACCTCGACGGCCTGCGCCAGAAGCTGCCGCGCACCAGCACGCAGGATATTGGTCAGTGGATCGTCGATCTCGTCGGGCTGACGGA
>NZ_PSRR01000865.1 GCF_004296405.1 Bradyrhizobium sp. Leo170 | reverse complement strand
CGGCCAATTGAATGACGGCGAGATTGAGCGCCACGCCAAGGCCGCTCAAGCTGGTCGCGAAATCCCAGCTATCCGGACCGATGCTCGGCCCCTGCAGCCGATGATCGATGATTCTCAGCACGGCTACGAGCGCTGTTAGCCCGCTCAACACGAACAGGACGAGTTCGGCCCGGCGACGATCTCTGCCCAGAACGATTGTCACTCCAAGCAGCGCGACAGACGCGAGCGCCAGAAAGAATGCGCCGAGCGTTCGGCTGAAGTCGGCCGTGACGTATCCGAAGGGGATTCCCTGCAGGGCATCGTATGTGGTGGTCCAGATCGGATGGGCCAGCGACAAGCCGATCGGAATCAATTGCGCGCCGATACAGAGCGGAATGGCTATCAGCACCCAGCGCAGGTTTGCCGTCGTGCGCAGGAAGTGCTCGCGATCGGCCTTGCTCGCGCCCATCGATGCCGCCAGCAGGCACACGCCCGCCGCGGCCATTCCGAGCTCGG
>NZ_PSRR01000864.1 GCF_004296405.1 Bradyrhizobium sp. Leo170 | reverse complement strand
CGGCGCGCTGCGGGCGGGAGCGGGCCTGGTGACGCTGGCCTCGCCGAGCGATGCGCTGGCGGTGAACGCCGCGGCGCTGACAGCGGTGATGGTGCGCGCGGTCGACAATGCGATCCAGTTCGCCGATCTCCTGAACGACAGGCGGCTGAACACGAGCGTGATCGGGCCCGGTGCCGGCGTCGGCCCACGCACGCGCGATTTTGTCCACACGGCTCTCGCGGCGAAGCGCAACCTGGTGCTGGACGCTGATGCGCTGACCAGTTTTGCGGATGCACCGGAACGGTTGTTCGAGGCGATCAAGGCATCGGACGGGGCACAGGTGGTGCTGACGCCGCATGAGGGCGAGTTCCCGCGGCTGTTCAGCGACATCAGCAACAAGCATCCCGGCCGCTCCAAACTCGAGCGTGTGCGCGCCGCCGCCGAGCGCTCCGGTGCGGTGGTGCTGTTGAAGGGACCGGACACGGTGGTCGCCGCGCCCGATGGCCGCGCCACCATCGCCTCC
>NZ_PSRR01000863.1 GCF_004296405.1 Bradyrhizobium sp. Leo170 | reverse complement strand
TCTAGCATTACAGTTGTAATTTTTTCTTGAGATGGGCTTTGCGCGCAGTTGCCTGATGAGCCCTGCGCCAGAACGACCATGCGAGGACGCGGGCGTGCGGGATGCGCCGCTGGGCGAGCTTCATGGCGATGCGGCGGATTTCCTGGATCGACCAGCGGATCAAGAACGATGCGTCGGTCGCGGCCGCGGTCGCGTTTTTTTGAGCAAGGGCCCGGTGTTGGCCCGATGACGGATGACGGCCATCATGGCGAAGGCAAGCATGACGAGTGAGACATGGCGATGCCAGCCATGCCAGGAGCGGGTTTCGTTGTGATCAAGGCCGAGCTCGTTCTTGGCGGTTTCGAAGCTGTCCTCGATGGCCCAGCGATGGCCTTCCACCGATACCAGCTTCTGCATGGAGGTGCCCTTGGGGCACCATGTGGAGAAAAAGGCCAAGCTGTCGTCGGCGATGTTGCGGCGGATCAGAAGACCCCGCGTCCATTCCCCGGCAAGGTCGTCGTTGTA
>NZ_PSRR01000862.1 GCF_004296405.1 Bradyrhizobium sp. Leo170 | reverse complement strand
CGGCGCCCAAAAAGACAAGGCAAAGGTCGAAGTTGCGGTGCAAGTCGCCCAGCGATGGATTCTGGCGCGGCTGCGCAACCAACGCTTTTTTTCGTTAGCGGAGCTGAACGCAGCCATCAAAATACTCGCCGTCGAACTCAATGCCCGGCAGATGCGCGACTTTGGCGCCAGCCGCGCCGAACTGTTCGCCGAGCTCGACCAGCCCAAGCTCACAAAGCTGCCGGACCAGGCTTACGCTTTCGCACGCTGGAAGCGATGCCGGGTCGGCCCCGACTATCATATCGAGATCGATGGACACTGGTATTCCGCGCCGTATCGGCTCATCCGTAAGCTCGTCGATGCGCGCATCGACGACAGGACGGTCGAGATCTTCCACAACGGCCGCAGGATCGCCAGCCACGCCCGCGCCCCTAACCGGCGGGGCCACACCACCATCGCCGACCATATGCCCAGCGCCCATCGGCGCTACGGCCAATGGACGCCCGCCGGAGTGATCGCCGCCGGCGA
>NZ_PSRR01000861.1 GCF_004296405.1 Bradyrhizobium sp. Leo170 | reverse complement strand
CCGACTCGCCGTGCAGCTCGAGGCGATCGTGGCCGCGGCCGAGGCGGGGCTGAAAGATCACGACCGCTGGCTGAGCGCAAAAAACCTGCTCGCCCGCAAGCTCATGGGCCGCCGATCCACCTCTCGGCTGCCTGAGCTGCTTGATTACGTGCTGACCCAGCCGATCGTCTCGGCCGGCATGATAGCGGCGGAGCTCAAGATTACACCGCGCGCCGCGCAGGACCTGGTCGGCGAACTCGGCCTGCGCGAGGCGACCGGGCGAGAACGATACCGGGCGTGGGGGATTCTATAGAGTGTATCGGGTCGGATCAGGGTCGACCGTACCAAAGGCACTGTTATCGCCAGTCGTGGCGTCTCCCGCAAAAGACCAGCTACATGGATCAACCCGCATGGCCAAAATTCAGCTATCCCAACTTGGCCCGCCCTGTGGCATTGTTGTCCTGATCAGAGGGACACAATGCCAAACCGGATTCCGCTGGACCCCAAGCTGCCGAAGGCCTTCAACGCGACG
>NZ_PSRR01000860.1 GCF_004296405.1 Bradyrhizobium sp. Leo170 | reverse complement strand
CGTGAGCAGGCCCTGGCCCCAGAGCCGCTGCGATACCTTGCGGGCGTCGTCCAGCGTCACCGCGTCGACGATGGCGTTGCGCTTCTCGATGTAGTCGATCGGCAATTTGTCGGTCTGATACTGCAGCATCGCCTGCGCGAGCTTCGAGGAGGTATCGAGCGCCAGCATCTGCGAACCCTTCAAATACGACTTGGCCTCGTCGAGCTCCTTCTGGGTCGGGCCTTCCTCGGCCATGCGGCGGACTTCCTTCTCGATCGCGTCCACCGTCTCGCCGGCGCGATCGGCGCGGGTGCCGTTCTAGCATCCACCGAGACCGTCTTGCCCCCTCAAACTCTTCTTCGATCAGTACTAGCTTTTCTTCGGCAGAGCGCCGACGCCGCACCTGACGGAAGCATCGATGCGGTCTCCCATGGCTCATCATGAAGCTGAAATGGACCCGCGGAGCGGGACCGCTTGAACCGGTTTGTTAGTTGGAAACTGACTGCTCCTGATCCCTTTCTATCACGCAGCCAGAGAG
>NZ_PSRR01000859.1 GCF_004296405.1 Bradyrhizobium sp. Leo170 | reverse complement strand
TTGCTAGGTTCATCACCAATCGCCGTGTTCTCAACTGTCGTTCTCGCATGGATCGAGTCAGGGTCCCTTTCCTCCGCCGGCGTTACCCGACATCACCGGTACTGCGAACCCATCCGCCATCTGCTACCGCCGACGCTGGCCCTCACGGGTTCGTCGTTGGATGTAGGCTTGTGCCCCCCACGGCGGCAGACTTCCCTTGTTGCTCACTGTCCATGTCCCGCGCGTGCTGCCATCACTACCCCGGTGGGACCTTGGGGTGCGTTTCTCGCTCGCTTCCCCCACGACATCGGCCTTCCCCGTTAGAATGGCGGGTCGGCTCCCACAACGACATTTCGAGGCCTGCTCAATGTTCACTCACGTTGCGGCCCGCGCGGACCGTCGACCCTCGAAAGGGCTCATTTTCGGAGTGCTTCAGGTCATTCGTCGCCTCCTGACCCGCCCCGAATACTTCCGGCTGGAGCGAGAGTTAGCCGGCCTGGGTTTCCACCAGGGAGAACAGTGCGCCTTGCAAGGCACAC
>NZ_PSRR01000858.1 GCF_004296405.1 Bradyrhizobium sp. Leo170 | reverse complement strand
TGAGCCGGATGAGCACATCGCTTCCGCGGAAGAAATGGAGCGGGCGAGCAAATCCGGAGGCGCGATCAAGTTGATCGCGATCCGGTACCGCGACGCCGACAGCTCAAAACCTTGTAAGGAATTCTCGGATGACGCAACGCATGAACTACCGGAGCGTGACGCCGGCCGCTGGTCGCGAGAAGGATGTCATAGTCCGCGGCGGGTCCGCTATTTCACCGATCGAGATCGAAAGAGCGTTGCTGAGCCATCCGCTGGTGCGCGACGCGGCGGTCTTTGGCGCGCCGGATCCTGTGCTAGGCCAGCGTGTGGCGGCCGTTGTGCAGCTTGAGGGCGGTAGCGACGAGGCGGCAATCGATAACATTCTGGGCGCCACCAGGGAGCAGCTGGCGGATTACAAAGTGCCGGAGCTGCTGGTGGTCGTGGACGCTGTGCCGCGCAACCCGCTCGGGGAGATTGATCGCCACGCGTTGGCACAACTTATTTTCGGCATACCCGCTCACCAGCGTTTGCAGTGAGAACCGGCGCTAGA
>NZ_PSRR01000857.1 GCF_004296405.1 Bradyrhizobium sp. Leo170 | reverse complement strand
GCGTAGTAGTTCCTTTCCACGTCCTGGAAAATCTCGCGCAGCGTTCCGCCGCCCCCTCGGCCGTAGATGATCCCAGCCCGCGAATTATTGACGAGCGCTTCCTCGCGAAGACTGTTCTGGTAGTATTTGGCGTAGTGCGTCGCGAACGGCATCGTGGGCTCGGCACCGTACAGCCAGGTCGGAATGGCCAGGCTGAGAGGCAGCGTCGACGGCGCGGCCGAACGCACGTCGAGTGCAGCCGCGAGCCAATCGCGGGCGGCCATCACGTCCTTTCGCTTCGATTTCTTAAGGCTGCCGTCGTTCTCGAAGAGATCATCCAGATCGCCGTAATCCGGGGTCGCCGCAAGCTTCGCCAAGGCCCTTTCGAGATCGTCCATTCCGTTTTTGCTAAAGGCCACTCCCACGTGCGCAGCCTCCATGACGCCGGGACCGCCTCCGGTGACGATGAGGTACCCGTCCTGCGCCACGCTCCAGGCAAGCTTGGCGATGTCAGCGAACGCCGGCGAATTGCGCTTGGCGGCGTGGCCGCCCATGAA
>NZ_PSRR01000856.1 GCF_004296405.1 Bradyrhizobium sp. Leo170 | reverse complement strand
CGGTCGGAGCCAGGTCCTTGGCGTGGGCGAAGCGGGCGATCACCGAGCAATCGATCCGGTCGGTCTTCTCCAGAATGCCCATCGCCTCGGCATAGCGGCGAACACTGCGGGGGTTGGTCAGCGCACAGCTGATATTCCTCCCCCAGAGCTCGACGAATGCTCCTCGCTCGTAGCCGCCGCTGGCCTCCATCACCACCAGCGTGACCGCGTGTTCACGACAGAACGCGGCCAGTTCTGCAATGCCCGCCGGATCGTTATTGAAGCTCGCAAACCGATGCCCGGGTTCGATGCAGACATCGAGCGTGGCTTTCGAAACGTCCACTCCACAAATCGTCTTCTTCACGGTAACCTGCCTTGTCCATGCGATCGGAACTCAAGCGACTGTTCGGTCGTGCGTGACATGGCGAAGATCCCAGAGCTCATCCACGGTTGTGGCCGGAGGGGTAACGGGCGACTTCGCCACGCACCTTGGCCGGTGGCCACCGGCCAAGGTGCTAAGTCGCTTCCATCGCACAGATCATGGCCGTGCAGATACAAGGGG
>NZ_PSRR01000855.1 GCF_004296405.1 Bradyrhizobium sp. Leo170 | reverse complement strand
CCGTCGGAGCCAGGTTCTTGGCGTGGGCGAAGCGGGCAATGACGGAGGAATCGATCCGGTCGGTCTTCTCCAGAATGCCCATTGCCTCGGCATAGCGGCGAACGCTGCGAGCGTTGGCCAGCGCGCAGCCGATGCCCTGTTCCCACAGCTCGACGAATACCCGTCGCTCGTAACCGCCACTGGCCTCCATCACCACCAGCGTGACGGCGTGTTCACGGCAGAACGCGGCTAGGGATGCAATGCCCGCCGTATCGTTATTGAAGCTCGCAAGCCGGCCGCCTGGTTCGATGCAGACATCGAGCTTGGCCTTCGAAACGTCCACTCCACAAATCGTCTTCTTCACGGTAACCTGCCTTGTCCATGCGATTGGAACTCAAGCGACTGTTCGGTCGTGCGTGACATGGCGAAGATCCCAAAGCTCATCCACGGTTGTGGCCGGAGGGGTAACGGGCGACTTCGCCACGCGTCTTGGCCGGTGGCCACCGGCCAAGACGCTAAATCGCTTCCATCGCACAAATCATGCCCGTGCAGATACAAGGGGTT
>NZ_PSRR01000854.1 GCF_004296405.1 Bradyrhizobium sp. Leo170 | reverse complement strand
ACCAACGCGATCGAACGGCTACACGAGGAGTTCAAGCGACGGATCAAGACCCAGACCGTGCTGCCTTCCGCCGACACCGCTGCCATGTTGTTCTGGGCCTTGCTGGCTTCCGGACAGATCAACATGCGCAAGATCGACGGCTGGAAAACCCTCGCCGCAAAACCCATCGCTCAGCAGATTGACCTCGCCGCCTGACAAGCTACGTTCAAATTCTCGGAGCCTGCGTCACGCCAATTCCAACCACTTTCCTGACGGCACCGGTAGACGCCCCCGAAGTGATGCTCCTGGAAACGGCCGTTGTCATCATGGAGCTCACTGACGAATGTAAACCAAGCGGATCAAGACTGCGACTCGCATCAGGCCGACCTGTCAGTTTTTTGCCAAACGGTCGCCGAGCCTCTCGAGGAAGTGCCGGAGTCGCTTGGCCATTGGGGGGACGTCGGCTATGTGTCCGAGCAGAATCTCTTGCCGACGAGTCGGCGAACGATCCGCATTCGCATGTGGCGGAGATCTTCATCAAGTGACAAGTCGCGGAGCTATGCGGAA
>NZ_PSRR01000853.1 GCF_004296405.1 Bradyrhizobium sp. Leo170 | reverse complement strand
ATCCTTGTCCAAGGATCGATGAGTTCTGACGCGGTTGTAATATTCCGCATAGGATCGCAGGATTCGGCGCAGATGCGCTTCGCCTAAGACAATGATGTGGTCTACACACTCACGCCGGATCGATCCGATTAGCCGTTCGGCAAAGCTATTCTGCCAGGGCGACGCCGGTGCGGTAGGCTTGTCCCGGATGCCCATGGCTCGCAATCGGCGCGTGACGACGCTGCCATAGATCTGGTCGCGATCGCGGATGAGGTAGTGCGGAGCCTCATCCCAAGGAAATGCCTCCGTGATTTGATGTGCCACCCATTCGGCCGTCGGATTTGCTGTGACGTTGATCCAGACGAGATCTCTGCGGTCGAGCCGGACGATGACGAAGGCATAGAGCAGGTCGAAACCGATCGTTGGAACAACGAACAGGTCCATGGCGGCGATGTCCGGCGCGTGGTTGCGCAAGAACGTCCGCCATCCCGGGCTTGGCGGCCAGCGTCGTTTGACCATGTACTTCGCGACGCTCGACTGCGCGATCTCAAACCCGAGCTTGAGCAGTTCACCGTGAATGCG
>NZ_PSRR01000852.1 GCF_004296405.1 Bradyrhizobium sp. Leo170 | reverse complement strand
GTAACGCAAACCTCGGACGCAGAGCGCCGCGAGAACGCGAACTCACATCCCCACGCTGTTTGAAAGTTGAATCAGAACCCATCCCCGTCATTGCGAGCGCAGCGAAACCCATCATTTCGCGCGGCTTGCTCCATCGCGATGGGTTTCGCTGCGCTCTACCCATCCTACCCACCATCTTGCACGCATCCATCATGGCGCGTCGCGAACTATCTCGCAGGACAAGCCGCGCCGCTCTTCGCCCATGCTTCGACGAGCGCGCCCGCCTGTTTTTGCGTGCCCGGCGCGGGGGAGCGGCCGAAGCCAGGCTGCCACGCCCAGCCGACCAGCGTATCCTCGCCAATGTGGTGGATCAGCTCTTCGACCTTGCGGCCGCCATTGCGGGCGGGGTCCTTGATCTGGGCGCAGATCTCGGCGAGCGATTTGCCTTCCCAGCCCATCTCCCGTGGCGCGAGATGCCATTCCGGGTGGCCCGGTATACGGCCAGGCTCGAAATTGGCGTTGCCGTGACAGCTCGAGCACCGCAGCGCCGCCAGCCCGTGGCCGTCGGCGCCGCGTGCGACC
>NZ_PSRR01000851.1 GCF_004296405.1 Bradyrhizobium sp. Leo170 | reverse complement strand
CCCAGGCCGTGTGAAAATGGTGCAACTTGGAGCGCACTGGCGCATTTCGTGGCCGCCGAGCTTCTAATTCGGTGGAATCGACCTCCTGTCATCTCAGTGGCAGCCTGGAGCTTCAGGTAGGCGCTGATTTGGTCGCGCAATGGCCGGCCTCAGGCCCGCATGGCTTCCAGCAATCCGCCCACGCCCACGATCATCATCACGCGCTTCAGGTTGTAGGCGAGCACGGTGAGCGCCATCTCGGTGGCCACCTTCGGCAGCTTTTTTGTAAGAAAGTGCGTTGCTCCCATCCAACACTTCATCGTTCCGAACGGATGCTCCGCTGTCTGACGGCGGACCGCCATTGCATTGGGGTTGTGGTCGAGCCTCGCCTGAACTTTCTCCAGAACGGCCTCGTGCTCCCAGCGTGAGATGCGGCGCTCGGGGGCTGTCGTGCACTGGGCTTTTAGCGCGCAGGTTTTGCAGGTGCTTGTCCAATAGCGGCGCAGGGTCTTTCCGTCCTCTACGTTCGTATAGTGATAAGTTAGCCGCTCGCCGGCGGGACAGCGATAAACATCGTCGGCGGCGACATA
>NZ_PSRR01000850.1 GCF_004296405.1 Bradyrhizobium sp. Leo170 | reverse complement strand
CGCAAGGCGGCCAGGAAGGTCATGGTCTGCCAGTGGCCATGTGGCACCTTGGCCTTGAGCCTTTGACCGCGCGGCGCCCAGCCCCGCAGCGGCGCCATATTGGTTTTGGTCCAGGTCTCGTCGATGAACACCAGGCGAGACGGATCGATCCGCTCCCGATATTTGCTCCATTGCGTCCGCCGACGGGCAACATCGGGACGGTCCTGCTCGGCAGCAATCAGCGTCTTTTTTTGTGACTGAGCTTCTCGGCGTGGACGAAGTTCCACAGCGTCCGGTAATCGACCCTCAGGCCACGCTCGGCAAGCTCGGCCACCAGCCCGCGCAAGGTGAAATCCGCCGTCCGGCAGCGTTGCACCAGCCAATCACGATGCTTTCCCGAAATCTTCTTCGGCTTGTAGCCGCCGATCTGATCCGGCTCGACGCTGCCGGTCCGGCGAAAGCGCTGCACCCAGAGAATGGCCGTGCTGATGCCTACACCAAATTGCGCCGCCGCCTGATGGCACGACAGGCCGCCCTCGCAGACGGCGTCAACCACGCGCTCACGCAGATCAGTCGAATACGCTCGCCCCATCCATGC
>NZ_PSRR01000849.1 GCF_004296405.1 Bradyrhizobium sp. Leo170 | reverse complement strand
GAGCTTGACGAGGTTGTGGGCGGTGCAGACGATCGCCCATTCGGCCCCCACGTTAGCCAGGCCTCGGAACAGGAACTGGCGGAAGCCGCGGGCCTGCTTGATCTGTCCGAACACCGCCTCGACGATCTGCTTTCGCAGTCGGTAGGGGGTCTCGAAGCCGCCGTCGGCGATCTTTTTTCTCATCGCCTGTGTCAACGGTCCGCCGATCTTGCCGTTGTCGGCGGTCGGGCGCTTGGCGCGGCCGGTGGCGATGTAGCCATCGATCCCACGCAGATCGAGGCTCGCGAGGTTGACCTCGCTCAGATAGCCGCTGTCGGCGGAAGCTTGTTCCGGTTTGCGGCCGAGATTGGCTTGGATGCCATCGACCAGCGGCACCAACTGGCCATGGTCGCTCGTGCTCGGCGTCAGGGCGTGTGCAACGATGATCTGCGCTTTGCCGTCGACGGCCGCCTGCGCGTTATAGCCTTGGATGAAGCCATCCTTGGTTTTGAGAATGCGGCTTTCAGGATCGGTGAAGTTGCGCTGTGCCTTTGGGGCAGGCGCGTCGGATGGCGGTGCCGCGGGCTTGCCGGTCTTCTTG
>NZ_PSRR01000848.1 GCF_004296405.1 Bradyrhizobium sp. Leo170 | reverse complement strand
GCTTCGGTTGAACCTGTGGTCCTACCCCCGTGCTTTTTGTTGCACGGGACCCACGGGTGCAACCAGCACCCGGCTTTCCCTGCGCCCTCTGTCTTCGAGGAGGGTGGAAAGTGAAGGAAAGCTCGGGCGCATCGCGCCGCGAGAATGCAGACTCACACCCCTCGGCTGTTTGAAAATTGAATCATAACTCGCGGCGAAGCGGTAGGGTGGGCAAAGCGTAGCGTGCCCACCATTGCGGGCGGTGCACTTGATGGTGGGCACGCTACGCTTTGCCCACCCTACAAGTTCGCCGGCCTCACGTCGCCGCGTGCTTCTTCGCCTTCGGCTTGCCGGGCTTCGGCTGCGGCGCGGGCACGTCAATGCGCTCGATCGACGACAGGCGGCCGGAGGTGAACGTGTAGATGCCGGCGCGCGGCCCGTGCGTATAAGTGACGACGGCGACGCGATCGCCGCGTTCATTTTTGGAAAGACCGACATTGTCGGGCGCGCCGATGCCGCGGACCACATCGCACTCGGTGTGTCCGAGCGCGACCGTCCCGGTACTCTGCGGCGGTGGTGCGCCACCGGCGCCGTCCGCGAGCGCATTGGC
>NZ_PSRR01000847.1 GCF_004296405.1 Bradyrhizobium sp. Leo170 | reverse complement strand
GATAGAGAACCGAGCGATTGTCGCGGCAGGCCTTGTGGCCGAGGGCACAGGCTAACCAACTTTTGCCCAATCCGGTCGCTCCGGTTATGAGCAAATTCTCGTGGCGATCGATCCAGTCGCCGCTGACGAGCTTGGCGAAGACGGCCCGGTCGATCCCCCGCGGCGTGCGCAAATCGACGTCCTCCACGCAGGCATTCTGGCGGAGCGCGGCCAGCTTGAGGCGCGTGGTGAGCCGCCTGGTGTCGCGTTCCGCGGCTTCCCGGTCGACCAGCAGGCCGATGCGATCTTCGAACGGCAAGGCTTCGAGATCAGGTGATCGGCGCTGCTCCTCGAAGGCCTTGGCCATGCCGCTCAAGCCGAGCTCGATCAGGCGTTCGTGGGTGGGATGGTTGAGCATACAGGTCTCCTTGGCTTCAGTGGAAATAATCCCGGCCGCGGATGTTGCCGTGGCGCAGGGGTTGGGGTTCGGAGGGCTCGTCGAGAAAGGTGCGATCCAGGCCGTTCTGGAGGATGGAGCGGATCGAGGCGACGGATCGCGCCTTGATCAGAATGCCGCGCCGGCAGGCCGCGTCGACGCGCTCGGCGCTGTAG
>NZ_PSRR01000846.1 GCF_004296405.1 Bradyrhizobium sp. Leo170 | reverse complement strand
ATTGCGTTGTGGCGCGAGCTGCCGATCGCCGGTCTTCGCCAAATGACTTCCTGTGGTTATGGGTCCCGGATCAGCGCTCACTTCGTTCGCTTGTCCGGGACGACACCGTGTGTGAGGCAACATGGACGCCCGCGACGTCATCAAGATCGGCGTGAGTGCCGAGCGCACGCTTGTGGTGCCGCCCGAGCGCACCGTCGGGCATTTCGTGCCTGGCATGCCGATGGTCTACGCCACGCCGATGATGATCCTGGAAATGGAAATGGCCTCGGGCGATGCGATCCGCGGCAACCTGCAGCCCGGCTGGGTCACCGTGGGCACCGAGGTCGACATCCGCCATCTCTGGGCTGCGCCCGTGGGCGCCCTGGTGCGCACCACCGCAAAAGTCATCGCGGTCGAACGCCGCGTGATCCGCTTCGAGGTGCAGGCTTTCCACGGTGAGCGCAAGATCGGCGACGGCCGCCACGCCCGCGGCCTGGTCAATGTCGAGAGTTTTACCAGGCGGATCGCGGAGCAGTGAATCCGGTAGGGTGGGCAAAGCGCAGCGTGCCCACCATCCACGTTCCGCTCGTGATGGTGGGCACGCTGCGCTTTG
>NZ_PSRR01000845.1 GCF_004296405.1 Bradyrhizobium sp. Leo170 | reverse complement strand
CGGCCTGCAGCGTCCCGAATTCCTCATCGTTGACGGCGCAGGTGGACTGGAGAAGGCCGTTGCCGCCGTGTGGGATGGCGTGCCGGTGCAACGCTGCACTGTCCACAAGCACAGGAATCTGCTGGCGCATGCGCCGGAACGCCTGCACGAGGAGATCACGGCCGACTACAACGACATGATCTACGCCGCGACACCGGAGGAGATCACCGTCCGCCGCAAGGCCTTCCTGCGCAAGTGGCGGCTCAAGCATCGCGCCGTCGCCGACAGCCTCGAGGAGGCGGGCGAGAGTCTGTTTGCGTTCGTTCGCCTGCCACCGAGCCAGTGGAGGAGCGCCCGCACCACCAACGCGATCGAGCGGCTGCACGAAGAGTTCAAGCGGCGGATCAAGACGCAAACTGTGCTGCCGTCTGCCGAGACCGCTGCGATGTTGTTCTGGGCGCTGCTGGCTTCCGGGCAGATCAGCATGCGCAAAGTCGACGGCTGGCAGACCCTCGCCAGCAAGCCCATTGCTCAGCCGGTTGATCTTGCCGCCTGAGCAGATATCATCCGTTCACCGGAGACTCGCGACGGACAAATTCCAACCAAGTTCGCGACGGCA
>NZ_PSRR01000844.1 GCF_004296405.1 Bradyrhizobium sp. Leo170 | reverse complement strand
GTCGCGGGAATTGTCCGGCGGCGGCTGCAGGCCTGTCGACGAGCCGATGCCGCTTTCGCCGCGGTTGATGGCGGGGTTCAAGAGTTCGGCGAGCGCCGGCGCGATCGGGAGAACGTCGGGCCGGTGTGCTTTGGATCTGGGGGATTTGCCGGGCTTTTTGGGAGTGTCAGGTTTCTTCGCCATGGCGCGAATATGGGACTGAAACCGCCGCCATGAAAGGGCAAACGTGGCTGTGGGCCCGCTCTGTCAGCAGATGTCAGCAGCCGCGGAACTGCTCCGCGGCGAAGTTGCCGAGGTGCCGGTTCTGCCTCTCCCGCTTGCGGGAAAGGGCTGGGGTGAGGGTGTCTCCGCGGCGGGATTCTTCGTGCGAAGAGAGCCCTCACCCGGCGCTATGCGCCGACCTCTCCCGCAAGCGGGAGAGGTGAGACGAGCCGCGACATCGTCACCTGTCAGCAGGCGGGCGAGGTGTTCTCGACGATGTTGAGATGAATCCCGCCGCAGCCGGTGCAGCGCATCGCCCAGTATTCGGCCCGGCCGGGAATGATGCGGAGTAGGGCGAGCTCGGCCTTGCATTCCGGGCAATTGTTCAGGAACGCCCG
>NZ_PSRR01000843.1 GCF_004296405.1 Bradyrhizobium sp. Leo170 | reverse complement strand
AACCGTCCACCACGGCCGTATCAGCAAGATCGGCCGCAGTCATGCGCGCGCCATGCTGGTCGAGGCGGCCTGGGCAGCGGCCAAGGCGCCCGGTCCACTGCATGCTTTTTTCGTGCGCATCCGCGCCCGACGCGGCCATCAGATCGCCGCGGTGGCCGTGGCTCGGAAGCTCACTGTGCTCTGCTGGCATTTGCTGACAAAGGGCGAGGATTACCTGTGGGCGCGCCCGGCGCTGGTCGCCAATAAGACCCGCGCGATGCAACTTCAAGCCGGACATCCACAACAGAAAGGGAGCCGCCGTGGACCAGCCTATGCCTACAACATCAAGGCGCTGCGCGACCGCGAGATGTTGATTGCCGCCCAGGCGGAGCAAAGCTACGAACGATTCGTGTCGCAATGGAAGCCGCGGCACCCAAAAACCGGCGCGCGGGCGCCTCAGTTCGGCAGGACAAAATAGGCAGTCCGGTGACGCTTGCAGCCGACGCGTCACGCTTCGCCACGAGGTCGCCCGCGCCCGACAACCATAGTCGCGGCTGACGGCAAGTTCTAGGCAGGAATGCAGTCCCGTTCCACTGCCAGTGTGCCGCCGTGCTCGGGCCGGTC
>NZ_PSRR01000842.1 GCF_004296405.1 Bradyrhizobium sp. Leo170 | reverse complement strand
TGCAACCGGCACCCGGCTTTCCCTGCGCCCTCTATTCGATGGGAGGGTGGAAAGTGACGCAAACCTCGGGCGCAAAGCGTCGCGAGAACGCGAACTCACATCCCCACGCTGTTTGACATTTGAATCAGAACCCATCCCCGTCATTGCGAGCGTAGCGAAGCAATCCATCGCGCCACTTGCGGAGGCATGAATTGCTTCGCTTCGCTCGCAATGACGAGGAAAGAGTGGTGCGCTAAAATGCGGATCTGTAGGGTGGGCAAAGCGACTACATACACCACTGCTCAAACCAGCACAGGCGGAAGCGTGCCCACCATTCACGATCGCGGACGTGGAGAGATGGTGGGCACGCTACGCTTTTCCCACCCTACAATTGCTACGCAATCACCAGATCGCAATACGCATAACTATCGCGTTGCACCCATTCGCCTGTGGTGACTGCGATCCGGTGCGAGAACATCGGGCCTGCGACCACGCAGGTATGAAACTCGCCGTTCTCGCCGCATGGATCGACGCCATCGGCCGTGGCATCAGTCGAACAGCCCACGCGGCTGGGCCGATTGCGCCGGCCGTGCGCGCCTGCGCTGCTTCTGGGGCGGCGGTGCTGCCG
>NZ_PSRR01000841.1 GCF_004296405.1 Bradyrhizobium sp. Leo170 | reverse complement strand
GGGTTGTGACAGCATTCGGCACATAACGATGTCCGGCACATAACTGCGACAATCTCAAGGCCGCCGTCACCAATCCCGACCGCCACGATCCTGGCCTCAACCGAACCTATGCCGAGATGGCGAGCCATTACGACACGGCCATTCTCGCAGCCCGGCCGCGGCGCCCAAAAGATAAGGCAAAGGTCGAAGTTGCGGTGCAAGTCGCCCAGCGATGGATTCTGGCGCGGCTGCGCAACCAACGCTTCTTTTCGTTGGCGGAGCTGAACGCAGCCATCAAAATACTCGTCGTCGAACTCAATGCCCGACAGATGCGCGACTTTGGCGCCAGCCGCGCCGAACTGTTCGCCGAACTCGACAAGCCCAAGCTCACAAAGCTGCCGGACCAGGCTTACGCTTTCGCGCACTGGAAGCGCTGTCGGGTCGGCCCCGACTATCATATCGAGATCGACGGACACTGGTATTCCACGCCGTATCGGCTCATCCGTGAGCTCGTCGATGCGCGCATTGACGACAGGACGGTCGAGATCTTCCACAACGGCCGCAGGATTGCCAGCCACGCTCGCGCGCCCAACCGGCGGGGCCACACCACCATCGCCGACCACATGCCC
>NZ_PSRR01000840.1 GCF_004296405.1 Bradyrhizobium sp. Leo170 | reverse complement strand
CGAGGACTGGACGGGGCAAATCAGCTTGAAATCGTTGAACAAATTTCCTTGCAAGAAATCGCTCTTGCCGGTTTCAATTCGCCGGCGATTTCGGCCAAACTTGTTCCGCGCGAAACACATGGAAAGTTCAGGGCAGCCGTGGACCACAAGCCTGACGATGAGCGCGTAGTCGCAGACGAAGGTCGCAGCCTGTTGGGCCTCGTGGCGGCGGCCCTCGTCGTTGGGGCCGTCACCGGATGCGTCGGGGCGAACTTCCGCCTCTTGCTCGGGCAGGCCGATCGCTTGCGCGATGCGACCATCGCCTGGGCGCATGGTCACGGCATCTTGGGATTCCTGATTGTCGTGGGCGCATGCGCTGGCGCGACGCTGCTTGCGGCGTGGATGGTGCGGCGGTTCTCGCCGCACGCGTCGGGCAGCGGCATTCCGCATGTCGAAGCTGTTCTGCACGGGCAGGTGCCGCCGGCTCCGTTTATCCTGGTGCCAGTGAAATTCATCGGCGGAATCCTGGCGATCGGTTCCGGGCTGGCGCTGGGCCGCGAAGGGCCGACCGTCCAGATGGGCGCCGGCATCGCGGCCTTCACCGCGCGCGTCGGCCGGCTCTGCTGGGCGGACG
>NZ_PSRR01000839.1 GCF_004296405.1 Bradyrhizobium sp. Leo170 | reverse complement strand
GGCAGTCTTTCTCCATGCATCGAAACCAGATGCGCGGTCTGGCGTTGGGATCAATGGACGATGATGATTTGCAAGCCCGCAGTGAACAAGCTCTCGTCGTAGTGACCCTCAGTACGGCAACGCTGATCGCATGCGTTACCCTTTTCGTATCTCAATTGTAAGGCCGCCGCAGTTGGCGGCGTCTTTCGTTTGGAATGCCACTTCCTGCCCCGAAAAGGGCATAGCGGCACGTCCAAGCTAAAGGTCGGTTCTTAGAGGTAAGGTAGACTTCGTCACTCAGCCCGACCGCCCTGTGGCAAAAGAAAAGGCCGCCCGGAGGCGGCTAGTTCTTGGTCTTCCCTCTTGTGCTTATTTTTTGAGGGCGCCAGCGGCGTCCCGCGCTGCATCCTTCACATCTCCGGCGGCGTTGTGTGCGGATCCCTTCGCCTTGTCGATCTTGCCTTCGGTTTCCATCTCCTTGTCGCCAGTGAGCTTACCGGCACCTTCTTTGATGGCGCCTTTTGCCTTGTCGGCAGCGCCCTTCACATGTTCGCGATCCATGGTCGTGTTCCTTTTGCTATGCGGAAGACCAGCACAACGAAAGAGTTACGCAGTGGTTCCTCGGAGAACAAGCGCGGG
>NZ_PSRR01000838.1 GCF_004296405.1 Bradyrhizobium sp. Leo170 | reverse complement strand
CGCTGCCGAGCCAGGCCCAGCAGCGCCTGAAGGCCCTGGTAACAAGGCTCAGGCAGGTCACCGACGACCTCACGGTCCAGAAGCAGCGCCGCGCCAGCATGTTCGACAACACGGAGATGCAGGCAAGTGTAGACGAGGTGATCGCCCTGCTGAAGCGCCAGTCCCGCTCGCTCGAAGGCGAGATCGCCTCCATGATCGACGACGATCCGCTGTGGGCAAAGCTCGCCGAAACCTGGCGCGAGGTGAAGGGCGTGGCTGGACGGACCGTCGGCCGGCTGCACGCCGAGCTGCCGGAGATCGGTATCCTCTCCAACAAAGCCATTGCCAAGCTGGTCGGCCTCGCCCCGATCGCCAATGACAGTGGCAAGCGAAAGGGCAAGCGATCCATCCGCGGCGGCCGCGCCGGCGTCCGCTCGATCCTCTTCCTCGTCGCGGCCATTGCCGCGCGTTATGACCAAAGCCTCGCCGACTTTCGCGATAGGCTGGTCGCTGCCGGAAAGGAAAAAATGGTCATTCGCATTGCGCTCGCCCGTAAGCTCCTGGTCCGCCTCAACGCCAAAGCACGCGAGGCGCGTGCCGCTTACGCCAATGCAACTTGACAATCCAGATAGTCGCTCATCC
>NZ_PSRR01000837.1 GCF_004296405.1 Bradyrhizobium sp. Leo170 | reverse complement strand
GGCATGTGGTCGGCGATGGTGGTGTGCCGCGAGGTGCAGAATGTTTGATGCGGTCGCTGGCGCGTTGGCTGCGAGCTCCGCTTGCACCCACGCTGCGATGTTACTCATCGTCGCCGTCCTCGCGCTCGAGCTTGAATTTGTTGGCCGTATCGGATGCGCGGAAGTAGTTGACCGGCGCGCTGCGCCATGAGTCCATGGAGTCGCCGCCAGGTGCGGTAGCCTCACCGCGTCCGATGCAGGACGCGAACAGTGCGGTAATCGTCTCGATAGAGTTCGCGAGCCGTTCGGTCGCGTCCGCGGTGCGCTCAGCGGCCTTGGCGTTTCGCAGCCCAAGGATGAGCAGCGGTCCAGCGGCGCCCGCGAGCGTATCGGCTGCGTCGGCTAACGCCTGGGTCGCGAACAACGTTTGCTTGCGCAAAGTTTCATCCAAGGCTGGCGCCTTGTCGTCGGTAATCATGGTGGCAGGTCTTTCGTGTGTGGACGGGGTTGACAGGCTCGGCCAGCCACCGAAAGAAGACGCCGCATCCCCCGCAGAATGCGGCCCCTATCTACTGGCGATGCGACGCTGAGAATCGCGCACCGGCCGGAATCCGGTCGCTAAGCCACTGGTCTGATAGAGCTT
>NZ_PSRR01000836.1 GCF_004296405.1 Bradyrhizobium sp. Leo170 | reverse complement strand
GAACCGTTTTGGCGGACTCGTTTCTTCGTCCAGGCGAAGGGCTGTGCTTTTTCATTGTAGGCGCGGATGAAGGCATCGATGTGCTCCTGTAGCTGCGTGACGGCGGTGAATGATGCACCGTTCAACGACTGGCCTTGCAGGATGGAGAACCAGGTCTCGACCTGATTGAGCCAAGATGCCCCGTCGGCGTAAAATGAAACTGCACCAAGGGGTGCTTTTTGAGCCAGCGCTCATTCTTCTTGTGCGTGTTGAGGTTGTCCAGGATGACGTGAAGTTCGCGGTCCGGAAAGCTGGCAACCAGCCGGTTCATGAAGCCGAGGAACTCCATGCGGCGGCGGCGCTTGAATGCTCCGCGATGACCGTTCCGGTGGCAACCTGGAGCGCGGCGAACAGCGTCGTCGTGCCATGCCGCTTGTAATCATGGCTTTGGCCAGTCAAAGCCCGTCCGTTGGGCAGCTTCAGATAGCTTTGGGCGCGCTCCAGGGCCTGGATCGATGGCTTCTCATCGACGCACAAGACAATGGCCTTTGCAGGCGGATCGACATAAAGACCAACAACATCGGCGGCTTTGGCCGCAAATTCGGGGTCGTTGCTCTCGCACCAGGATTTGCGAACCGAAAGA
>NZ_PSRR01000835.1 GCF_004296405.1 Bradyrhizobium sp. Leo170 | reverse complement strand
TTGCCGTCCAGGTTTCGGCCACCGATCCTGCCGGCCTTTCTGCCAGTGAGACCTTTAATATCGCCGTGACCACGACGTCCGCGACGGTGAGCCTGTTCACCGCATCGAACACCCCGACGCAGACCAGTTTGAATGATGGCTCCGCGCTCGAGGTCGGGGTGAAGTTCACCTCGTCCACTGCCGGCCAGATCACCGCGCTCAAGTTCTACCGCAGTCCCGGCGATACCGGCTCCGATCTTCTCGACCTGTGGACCTCGACCGGCACCAAGCTTGCCAGCGCCACCTTCACCAACACCACCGCAAGCGGCTGGCAGACCGTGACCTTGGCGACGCCAATCTCAATCACCGCCAACACCACCTATGTCGCGTCCTATCACACGAACGGCGCGTATGCAGCCACCAGCAATTTCTTCACCAACGCCGTATCGAGCGGCGCGCTGACGGCGCCCTCTTCCGCCTCGTCCGGCGGCAACGGGGTTTACTCCTATGGCGGCACCAGCACCGCCGGCATCTTCCCGACCAGCAGCTTCAGCGCGTCCAACTACTACGCCGACGTGGTGTTCTCGCCTGGCTCGACGACCGACACGCCGCCGGTGCTGGTGACCCAGACCCCCAACCAGAGT
>NZ_PSRR01000834.1 GCF_004296405.1 Bradyrhizobium sp. Leo170 | reverse complement strand
GTGATTTTGACTCTTTGGGGGTGGCTGGATAGGCGCGGCCGAGTTTGGCGCGAGCTTTGTCGGTTGTGAACATCCATTTGATTCGGGCTCGGGTTTTATTTCGCCGCCGTTGCCATGCCGCGATCTCGTTTCGGAGCCTTTTGGAGTCGTCGATGCGGCGGCCGAGACACTGGCGCTGAAGCACGCTGATCTCGCACTCAACCATGTTGAGCCAACTGGCGTGCTTCGGGGTGTAGTGGAATTCGAGGCGGCACAGGATGCGGCGGGCCTCGGCAGGCGCGAAGGCCTCATACAGCGCCCCAGGCTTATGGATCGACAAATTGTCCTGCACGACACGGATGCAGGCGGCGTCGGGATAATGGACGTCGACGAGCTCACGCATGCAGTGGGCGTAGTCCACGGCGGCGCGGCGGTCGGTGAGCTTGACGTTGCGCCAGCCCCGATACGGATCGAAGGTGACGAAGAGATTGACGGTGCCGTTGCGGCGATACTCGTAATCGTAGCGCTCGCGCTGTCCCGGTTGGGCCAGGACCGGCTGGCGCACCTCGCCGATCAGCTGGACGGGGGTCTCGTCGAAGCAGACCAGGGGGCGGGCGGGATCCGGCGTCTCGGCGTAGAGATCGA
>NZ_PSRR01000833.1 GCF_004296405.1 Bradyrhizobium sp. Leo170 | reverse complement strand
CGTGCCGCAGCAGCCCCCAGGTCGGCAGCGACGGCAGGCCGATGACGGTCGCGGCGCTGCCGCCGGAAGAGCAGCCGGAAGCCGCTCCCGTGCAATTGCCGCCGAACCTACGCCGCCAGGAAGTCTCGTTCGCGACCAAGGAGCCGGCAGGCACCATCGTGGTCGATACGTCGAACACCTACCTCTACTACATCCTGGGCGGCGGCCGCGCGGTCCGCTACGGCGTTCGCGTCGGCCGCGACGGCTTCACCTGGACCGGCGTGCAGAAGATCAGCCGCAAGGCGGAGTGGCCGGACTGGTATCCGCCGACCGAGATGATCGAGCGTCAGCCCTATCTGCCGCGCTTCATGGCCGGCGGCCCCGGCAATCCGCTCGGCGCGCGCGCGATGTATCTCGGCTCGACCGTGTACCGTATCCACGGCACCAACCAGCCGTCGACGATCGGCAAGTTCGTCTCGTCGGGCTGCATCGGCATGCTGAATGAGGACGTCTCCGACCTCTTCGATCGCGTGAAGGTCGGCACCCGCGTGGTGGTGATGCCGGGCGGTCCGCCGCCTGGAACCGCCACCGCCTCCGCTGCGCCGCCGCCTAGCGGGTCCGTTGCCGCCGCCCCAGCGCAGGCGCAGGCC
>NZ_PSRR01000832.1 GCF_004296405.1 Bradyrhizobium sp. Leo170 | reverse complement strand
GAGAAGGCAAGCAGCCCCGATTGCGATGACGAGCTTGATCCGATCCGCCGCGCGACCGGCCCTGGATGATCGCGGCCGCCTTCTCCTGCGCAGCGTCCAGGACGCCTTGCGCGATCTCCACGTCTTCGAGCGGCAAATGATACTGATCTGGTCGCAGCTTCTCGGACTTCGCACCGAACTTGTCGCGGCGCAATTCGCCGAGAATGACCTCCAGCCGACGCCGTGCTTCCTCCGACGCCGCCAGTGCCCCCTGATGCTCACTCAAGGCCGTCTGCGTTTGCGCCAAAAGCGCCTTCAAGCGTTCGTTTTCGTCGCGCAGCGCCGCGATGCTCATGCGCTATTTCGAGCACATCGCCGCCGCGCGCGCCACGTTCAAAATAGCTTTCGAGTCACTCTGCCGCAGTTATCCCGCCGCCTGCGGGCGCCGCGCTTCCTCCGGGCGGACCAACCTCCAATCCAGGCCCTCGAACAAGGCCGCGAACATCGCCGGCGACATGCGCATCACGCCGTCCGCGATCGTTGGCCAAACGAACTTGCAGCCTTCGAGGCGCTTGTGCACCAATACCAGGCCCGTTCGATCCCAGACCAAAATCTTGATCCGGTCCGCTCGTTTCGATCGGAACACGAAGGCTG
>NZ_PSRR01000831.1 GCF_004296405.1 Bradyrhizobium sp. Leo170 | reverse complement strand
GCCTGCCAGAACCTCACATGGGATGGTTCGTGTCAAGGCCATCAATCGCAATGCATCAGCAGTCCCTCCGAAGCGTCGCTATCCAGGTCCAAGCCCGTGCGTGACGCGGCTCGTTTGCCGAGCCTGATCAACCTCACATTCGGTCGCCACCTTTCGCGGCTGCACCAATATCCCGCTTGCGGCGGACGGGGCTCAGGACGACGAGACCACTCTCTCAAACGGCATTTCGCCAGGGTTCTGGTCGGTTCGTCGACCTGGATCCACCAGGACTGATCGGGTCCTGGAGAATTTTCAGAATAATTCGAGGAGCAGCCGAGATTAGCTGTTCTGCATGATGGCACCTTCGATGACGACACCGGCGGTCACAAACTTCCAGAGCGCAACCAGCAGCTTGCGCGCAAGCGCCACGATGGTCGACTTCTTCATGCGGCCACCATTGCGCTGGACGCGCTCCTTGAACCATCGAGCCAGCGCAGAGCCGGGCTGATGACGCAGCCACAGCCAGGACATCTGGATCAGCGTCGTGCGTAATCTCGGATTTCCAGCTTTCGAAACGCCCTGTTCTCGATCAACGGATCCACTCTGCCAGGGCGTCGGCGCCAGCCCCGCGTAAGCAGCAACCTGGCGGCGATTATT
>NZ_PSRR01000830.1 GCF_004296405.1 Bradyrhizobium sp. Leo170 | reverse complement strand
CCATCGCGCCGGATGCGGCGGTTGCCTCCGCACGCGAGGCGGCGCGGACCGCGCCGACGCTGGACGCGCTGCGGACGCTGCTTGCGAATTTCGACGGCTGCGCGCTGAAGCATACCGCGACGAAATTGGTGTTCGCCGACGGCAATCCGGCGGCGCGGGTGATGTTCGTGGGCGAAGCGCCCGGGCGTGACGAGGACATCGAGGGGCTGCCCTTTGTCGGCCGCTCCGGCAAGCTCCTGGACCGCATGATCGCGGCGATCGGGCTCGACCGCAGCAAGGCCTATATCGCCAACGTGATCCCGTGGCGGCCGCCGGGCAACCGCACGCCGACGCCGCAGGAGACGCAGGTGTGCCTGCCCTTCATCCAGCGCCAGATCGAATTGGTGAATCCCGACGTGCTGGTCACGCTCGGCAATCCCTCGACGCAGGCGCTGATCGGCACGCGCGAGGGCATCATGCGCACCCGCGGCAAATGGTTCGACTACGACACCGGCACCCGGGTGATCCGCGCCATCGCCACCTTCCACCCCGCCTATCTCCTGCGCTCGCCCTCCTACAAGCGGATGTCATGGCAAGACCTCCGCGCCATCGCGAAGGTGTTGGGGCAGACTCCCGCGTAGGGGGCAAAGGCCGTAG
>NZ_PSRR01000829.1 GCF_004296405.1 Bradyrhizobium sp. Leo170 | reverse complement strand
GCGGTAAAGCCTGCTGTTTGGATCGCTGGTACTCGCATGGGTGTCGTTCTTGCGCTTCTGGCCATGGAAGTTTGCGCCGCCATCATCGTCACCGCTACCGTCCTTGGGACGAAAGCTCTTCTGTGACGCCCAGGCTTCGATCAGCGTTCCATCCACCGAGAAATGCTCGTCCGACAGCAGCGGCTTGACCTGCGGATGGTTCAGAAGCCGGGTCATGAATTTCTTAAACACCTCGCCGTTCTGCAGCCGGTCTCGGTTCTTGGTGAAGGTGGTCCCAGACCGGGTCGTCGGGCGAAAGCCCCACAAACCAGCGGTACAAAAGATTGTAGTCCAGTTGCTCCATCAACTGGCGTTCCGAGCGAATACCGTAGAACACCTGCAGCAGTAACGCGCTCAGCAATTGCTCCGGAGGCGTCGAGGGACGTCCTTCGCTCGCGTAGAGCTTCCCCAAGTCGCGATTCATCTCCGTCAGCACATCGCGGACGAACTGCCGGATCTTCCTGAGCGGATGGTCCGCAGGAACTCGTGCCTCCGGCGAAATGTACGAAAATAATCCGCCCTGATCCGAAAAAGCGCCCGGCATGCGAACCCCCGACGATCCATGATCGATATAGAATCATCAATCGCAGCCCCTGACGA
>NZ_PSRR01000828.1 GCF_004296405.1 Bradyrhizobium sp. Leo170 | reverse complement strand
CACTACCTAAAAGCGCCAGCGGTTTGATTCTGATCAAGGAAGTGATCGAACTTTTTAGATAAACTAGCATCGTTCACTCAACCTCAATCGCGAGTTCACTTTGATCTGCAATAAACCCGGAAAACCGATCCCGATCATTAGGAGCACCTATGACAAAGGAAAATACAGCTGGATCCGATGGTCCGTTTACGCCTCCCGAATTGCTAAGATCATTTAATGAAATGCAAAGGAAGATGTCCGCAGTGGCAGCAAAGGAAGTATTGGGATTTGCAGCTTCCCGCCTACAGGACCAAGCCGACTACCTGACGAGTCTTGCCGGCTGCACAAGCTCTTCCGAAGCGCTCAAGTGCCAATGGGACTTCGCGCAGCGGTCGTGGTCGAAATCGCTCATTGACGGATGGAAAATGTTCGATAGCTTCAATGCAAAGAGGCAGTAATGGACTGCGGTTTGAGAGGTAACTTGTCGCGCTGAGGCGGGCTTACAATCAATATCGTCCCTCTATCGACCTGGCGCAGTCACGTTGCGATCGCAATCTTTTTTCTAACGGCGTCAGTATCCCTGCTAAACAGCGGAGCCAACGAGTCGTCCGTGAAGAAGCTCCCAAGTCATTGAGCGGGAGTCGAATTTTGGATCGGAGCGAGGG
>NZ_PSRR01000827.1 GCF_004296405.1 Bradyrhizobium sp. Leo170 | reverse complement strand
GCATCAGACCGTATGTTGGTGCGCTGCCAAGGAGGAGATCGCGCGCTACCAGCGGCAAGAGCGCGAGAATCACTCCACTGATCAAGCCCACAATGATCGTGCGGATCAACACGAGCATGATCGGGGGTGAGTTCGCAATGTACCGGACGCCTAAAAGAATCGCGCGGTCGAGCCGTTCTGGTGGCAGGCGCGAGCGCTCAGTCGCGCGCTTCCACAGATAGAGCGCGGCGATGAGCGGCAGATAGGACACGGCATTGAGTGCGAACGCCGCAAAGGTCCCTGCAGTGGCCACAATGATGCCACCGATTGCCGGACCTACGCTCCGTGCAATGTTGTAACTGATTCCATTGAGCGCGACGGCGGCTGGCAGAGCTTGGGCTGGCACCTGCTCGCTGACCGCCGCCTGCCAGGCGGGCCCCCACATCGCGGCGCCACTGAAATGGACCCGCGGAGCGGGACCGGTTGAACCGGCTTGTTAGTTGGAAACTGATCGCTCCTGATCCTTTTCTATCACGCAGCCAGAGATTCTGTCTGCTGCAGTTGCTGTGGGCATGTGGTCAACGCGTCAGCGTTGTCCACCATGTCCACAGCCTTGTCGGCGTGCATCCGCTCGCGCCAGACTGCCATCGGCGTGCGATAGCCGAGGGCCTGATGAA
>NZ_PSRR01000826.1 GCF_004296405.1 Bradyrhizobium sp. Leo170 | reverse complement strand
CAATGTGCGGGAAGGGCGCTCGTTCACTTCACCAGCGGGCAGCCGCCGTCCTTCAGCGGGCGGAAGGCCTGGTCGCCGGGGACCTCGGCCAGCACCTTGTAATAGTCCCAGGGCGCCTTGGATTCCTCGGGCTTCTTCACCTCGAACAGGAACATGCTGTGCACCATGCGGCCGTCGGCGCGCAGCACGCCGTTGTCGGTGAAGGCGTCGCGCACCGGCATTTCGCGCATCTTCGCCATCACGGGTTTTGTTTCTTTGGTGCCGGCGGCCTGTACCGCCTTGAGATAGTGTAGTGTGGCGCTGTAAGTGGCGGCCTGGTTCATCGTCGGCATCCGCTTCATGCGCTCGAAGAAGCGCTTGCCGAAGGCGCGGGTCCTGTCGTTGAGGTCCCAGTAATAGGCCTCGGTGACGATCAGCCCCTGCGCGAGCTTCAGCCCGAGGCTGTGCACGTCGGAGATGAACATCACGATCGCCGCGAGATTCTGGCCGCCGGCGACGATGCCGAATTCGCCGGCCTGCTTGATCGTGTTGATGGTGTCGCCGCCACCATTGGCCAGCCCGATGATCTTGGCCTTGGAGGCCTGTGCCTGCAGCAGGAAGGAGGAGAAATCCGGCGTGTTGAGCGGATGCCTGACGCTGCCGAGCACCTTGCCGCCGCGG
>NZ_PSRR01000825.1 GCF_004296405.1 Bradyrhizobium sp. Leo170 | reverse complement strand
TGGCGACCTCTATGTGTTCCGTGGCAAAAGCGGCAAGCTGATCAAGATCCTCTGGCACGATGGGCTCGGCATGTCGCTTTATGCCAAGCGGCTGGAGCGCGGCCGCTTCCTGTGGCCGTCGTCGGCTGATGGCATAGTGACGATCACACCAGCCCAGCTTGGCTACCTGCTGGAGGGCATCGACTGGCGGATGCCGCAACAAACCTGGCGACCGCAGGCCGCCGGCTGATCGCTGGGATTTGAATCGGTAGCAGGATCGGCGGTTCGGACAGAGACCGCGTCTTGTGATTCTCTGGTCGGCGATGGGCACGGATGATTCTCTTCCCGACGATGTGACTACGCTGCAGGCGATGCTGCGCGCCGAGCGAGCGGCCCGGTTGGCCGCGGAAGCCGAGGCCCAGGCGGGGAGCTTGCTGATCGAGAAGCTCAAGCTCACGATCAAGAAGCTGCGGCACGAGCAGTTCGGACAGTCCTCCGAGCGCGGCGCATTGCTGGACCAGCTCGAGCTGCAGCTCGCTGACCTTGAGGAGAACGCGGCGCAAGCTGAGACCGCAGCGCAGATGGCAGCCGAGAAGATTGCGGTGCCATCGTTCGAGCGTCGCAAGCCAGCCCGCCGGCCGCTGCCGGAGCATTTGCCGCGGGAGCGCATTGTTTATCCGGTGCCTGCCATCTGCCCATG
>NZ_PSRR01000824.1 GCF_004296405.1 Bradyrhizobium sp. Leo170 | reverse complement strand
GCTAGGGCCTGTTGAGATTCATCTAGAATGGATAACAGCGGTGGCGAGGTAGATCATCGCCTCGAAGCTGCTGTCGGTCTTGTCGGATCGCATTGCTATGCGTTTGAATTCCTTCAGCTTGCCGAAGAAGTTCTCGATCAGGTGGCGCCATTTATAGATGTCCTTGTCGATGTCGAGAGGCTGGGCGCGCCTTTGATGTTGCGAGATGACGATCTTGGCCTTGCGTTCGTTCAGCTCTTCGATGATCCAGTTGGAATCAAAAGCCTTGTCGGCGATCAAGCCGCCGAATTCGATGTCTTGGATCAGGGGCGCGACGCCGACGGTGTCAAAGCGATGGCCAGGGAGCAAGATAAACCGCACCAGATTCCCAAGCGCGTCGGTCAGCGCGAGGATTTTGGTGGTCCAGCCGCCCTTCGATTTGCCGATGGCCTGATTTTTGGTCCCCCCTTTGCTCCCTGCCCGTGGCGGTGAACTTTGACGATTGTCGCGTCGACCATGGCGAACTCCATGTCTGGATCATCCGATACGGCGTCGAAAATCTGCCTGAAAACGCCGGCTTTCACCCAATCGCGATAGCGCTTGAACACCGTGTTCCAGTTGCCAAACGTCGGCGGCAGATCTCTCCATGGGCTGCCCGTGCGGGCGATCCACAGCACGGCCTCGAGGAACAAACGATTGTCACCCCCTGTGCGACCGGG
>NZ_PSRR01000823.1 GCF_004296405.1 Bradyrhizobium sp. Leo170 | reverse complement strand
AACCCTCAATCAATTGTTCGCGGTAGGGACGCTCATTGCTGAGCGCCCCCCGCACAGATCCGGACGGGCCCAATTAAGGCATCCGGCTCCTACCTTGGGTGTGTGACGGCGAAGCGCTGTTGGGGCCAGGGATGCAGGATACGGGGTTGAGGAAACCAATCATCTGCCAACTTCGTCATACGATCCCAAGTGAAGCCGTCTCGTTGGCTACGCCGCCGAAGCGTTCGTCGCCAGAGGTCGGTCACATAATAGCGGAAGGCTGAAAGCGCTCGTCCGTTTGCAGGAACCGCATAGTAGGCGAAGTGGCCGGTGATGACCTGTCTCAGCCATTTACCCTGGACGGGGATCGGTTGGTGCATTCGACGCCGCAGCTCTCCCTTGATGTCCTGAGGCTTCGTCCGCAGACGGTCGCGACGGGTCTTCCTTTGGAGCAGGAAGCTCCCCCGACGTGACTTACCGTAGATGTGGGTGAAGCCCAGAAACATGAACGTCTCCGGTTTGCCGAGCCCGCGTGCCTTGCGATTGGCCGCCGCATAGCGACCGAACTCAATCAGGCGGGTCTTGTCCGAATGGAGCGTCAGCGCGAATGCCTCAAACCGTTCACGCATCGCATCAAGGAAACGGCGAGCGTCGTCCTCATGCTCGAAGCCGGCCACCAGATCATCGGCGTAGCGCACGATAATCATATCGCCGTGAGCCT
>NZ_PSRR01000822.1 GCF_004296405.1 Bradyrhizobium sp. Leo170 | reverse complement strand
GCGTATCAATTCCACGAGAATTTTCCGGCGCGCTACATCGCCGACCTCACCAATCGGGTGAAGCTGACGCGCAAGCTCAAGGTGGTGGCCGCCTGCGGCAACGGCACCGCCGGCGCGTTTGCACCGCAGGTGCTGGAGGCGATCGGCTGCGAGGTGATCCCGCTCGACACCGAGCTCGACCATACCTTTCCGAAATACAATCCGAACCCGGAAGACATGGAGATGCTGCACGCGATCCGCGATGCGGTCTTGCAGCACAAGGCCGATGTCGGCCTCGGCTTCGACGGCGACGGCGACCGCTGCGGCGTGGTCGACAACACCGGCGAGGAGATCTTCGCCGACAAAGTCGGCGTGATGCTGGCGCGCGACATGTCGGCGATCCACAAGGATGCGCAATTCGTGGTCGACGTGAAATCGACCGGGCTGTTCATGACCGATCCGATCCTGCAAAAGCAAGGTGCCAAGACCGCGTACTGGAAGACCGGCCACTCCTACATGAAGCGCCGCACCAACGAGCTCGGCGCGCTCGCCGGCTTCGAGAAGTCCGGCCACTTCTTCTTCAACAAGCCGTTCGGCCGCGGCTATGACGACGGCCTGGTCTCGGCGATCGCGATCTGCGAGATGCTCGACCGCGCGCCCGGCAGGTCGATGGCCGACCTGAAGAACGCGCTGCCCAAGACCTGGTCGTCGCCGACCATGTCGCCGCAT
>NZ_PSRR01000821.1 GCF_004296405.1 Bradyrhizobium sp. Leo170 | reverse complement strand
TCGTATCAATTCCACGAGAATTTTCCGGCGCGCTACATCGCCGACCTCACCGACCGGGCGAAGCTGACGCGCAAGCTCAAGGTGGTGGCCGCCTGCGGCAACGGCACCGCCGGCGCGTTTGCGCCGCAGGTGCTGGAGAAGATCGGCTGCGAGGTGATCCCGCTCGACACCGAGCTCGACCATACCTTTCCGAAATACAATCCGAACCCGGAAGACATGGAGATGCTGCACGCAATCCGCGATGCGGTCTTGCAGCACAAGGCCGATGTCGGTCTCGGCTTCGATGGCGACGGCGACCGCTGCGGCGTGGTCGACAACACCGGCGAGGAGATCTTCGCCGACAAGGTCGGCGTGATGCTGGCGCGCGACATGTCGGCGATCCACAAGGATGCGCAATTCGTGGTCGACGTGAAGTCGACCGGCCTGTTCATGACCGATCCGATCCTGCAAAAGCAGGGCGCGAAAACCGCATACTGGAAGACCGGCCACTCCTACATGAAGCGCCGCACCAACGAGCTCGGCGCGCTCGCCGGCTTCGAGAAGTCCGGCCACTTCTTCTTCAACAAGCCGTTCGGCCGCGGCTATGACGACGGCCTGGTTTCGGCGATCGCGATCTGCGAGATGCTCGACCGCGCGCCCGGCAAGTCGATGGCCGACCTGAAGAACGCGCTGCCCAAGACCTGGTCGTCGCCGACCATGTCGCCGCAC
>NZ_PSRR01000820.1 GCF_004296405.1 Bradyrhizobium sp. Leo170 | reverse complement strand
GGAGAAAGAGCCGCGGCGGATTGCCTTGTCGGTGATCAACGCAAAGAAGCGTTCCACTTGGTTAAGCCAGGAACTGTAGGTGGGAATGAAGTGCATGTGCCAACGGGGCCTGATCGCGAGCCAAGCCCTGATCTTCGGGTGGTTGTGGGTCGCGTAATTGTGGATGATGCAGTGGATATCCAGCCCCATGGGAACCGCTTTATCGATCTCGCGCAGGAACGATAGGAATTCCTGATGCCGATGACGCGGCTTGCACCTGGCGAGCACCGTCCCATCAATCACATTCAGCGCTGCGAACAACGTGGTGGTCCCGTGGCGCTTGTAGTCGTGAGTAATCCCTTCGACGTAACCGAAGCCCATGGGCAGCATTGGTTGCGTGCGCTCCAAAGCTTGGCATTGACTCTTCTCATCGACACAGATCACCAAAGCATTGTCGGGCGGGCTCAGATACAGCCCGACGACGTCGCGCAGCTTCTCGATGAAGAAAGGATCGTTGGACAGCTTGAAGCCTTCAGAGCGATGCGGTTGCAAGCCGAACGTTCGAAAATAACGCTGTACGCTGGTCTTGGAGATGCCAGTTTCGGCAGCCACGGAGCGAACGCTCCAATGTGTGGAACCATCCGATGGCTTAGTGTGCAGCGTCGTTCTAATCAGCTGCGCCACGCGTTCGTCATCGATCGTTCTCGGCGCGCCTGGGCGAACATCGTCGTA
>NZ_PSRR01000819.1 GCF_004296405.1 Bradyrhizobium sp. Leo170 | reverse complement strand
CTGAGACTGCGCCACGTTGCTGGCCTCCATGATTTACCGCCGTGGATTTTCGTCCACGGCGGTATTTTTGTCGGTGCTTCCGTCAGGTGTCAGAAGGGGCGATAAGGTGCCATTGCGCGACAGATCCAAGCGCAGGAGGTACCGCGAGGACCGTTGGGCTTGGTCCTGCATCGACGATGACCTCATTTGGCGGAACTGCGAAACCTAGCCCGGCCGCTTTCAGCAATGCCTCCTTGAGGGTCCAATAGCGGAGAAACAATCGGGACCGGGATATCTCCGACGCTTTCCGCAGAGCAGCTTGTTCTTCGGCGGCCAGGACCAGCTCGCTCATGGAATCCAGATGATCCACTTCGCGTAGGGGTTCGACGTCGACCCCGATGGGCATGCGTGCTGTTGCGACGGCAACGGCGCCCCTGACATGACTGAGGCTGAAGTCGATTTCCTGCGGATCGATGAGAAGGACCGGCTTGCCATTCGCCGACGGTGCAAACCGCAGGGCATTGGGCGGTCGGCCTACTATATGTCCAAGGATCAGACGTGCTCCGGCGTGGGCGGCCAGATAACTGCGCCGATCCTCATGATGCCGGAGTCGCGCCAAGTGGTTCGTTTCCTGCACGTCAAGCAGCGCGGCACTTTGCTCAAGAAGAAGCGCGGTAGGGCCGGGCGTGGCGCCTTCCTCCGGCGGGGAGACTGCGGCCAGCCAGAACGCGATCTCTCGGG
>NZ_PSRR01000818.1 GCF_004296405.1 Bradyrhizobium sp. Leo170 | reverse complement strand
TGCAACCGGCACCCGGCTTTCCCTGCGCCCTCTGCTGATTGAGAGGGTGAAACGAGACGCAAAGCTCGGGCGTAACGTGCCGCGAGAATGCCGCGAGAATGCGGACGCATATCTTCTCTCCAACTCCATCGTCATGCCCCGCGAAGGCGGGGGGGGGGATGGATTCACGATTGAAGTGCAACGGTTGATTTGAGGTCGGAGAATGCCTCGGCGGGTGTTTTGAAGTCCAGACATTTGCGTGGGGTGTTGTTGAGGCGGAGAACATGCCGCCTGAGATCGGCTGCCGTGATGAGGTTGAGGTCAGCTTTGCGCGGCAGGAACCGTCGTAGTCGTCCGATCGCGTTTTCCACGCCGCCCTTTTGCCAGGGACTATGGGGGTCGCAGAAGAAGGTCTGGAGGCCGAGGGTTTGGTGAAGCCTGTGATGCTCGGCGAACTCGTTCCCGTTGTCGAAGCTGATGGTTTTGCGCATCGCCCCTGGAAATCTGCCGAGCTGACGCGTGATGGTCCGAGCGGTGAGGACGGCTTTTCGATCGCGTGGGCGGTGAACGATATTGAAGCGGGTTTGTCGTTCGTGGAGAACCAGCAAGCCTTGGCCACATCGGGCGAACAGCATGAAGTCGGCTTCCCAATGGCCCGGCGTTCCGCGACCTTCAGCCTCGGCGGGTCGCTCGGCGATCGCGCGCCGGTGCTTGATGACGCTGATGCGGCTGCGTCCGCGT
>NZ_PSRR01000817.1 GCF_004296405.1 Bradyrhizobium sp. Leo170 | reverse complement strand
CCCGATGGTATCGCGGCTGACCTCCTTGCCGAAGAAGGATGACAATTCGCTGCGATTGATTGGCTGGTAATAGGCGATGCAGGCGAGGATCAGCGCTTCGGTCTGCGACAGGGCCTTGCCATCGTTGCCCGCGCCGATCGCAGCGCGGATCGCCTCGGCGAAGTTTTTCCGGGTGCGATGCTGCCAACCGCCGGCGACGGCAACAAGCTCGTAAGGCCGGCCGCGGAGCTCGTCGCGGATGTCGTCGATAATGAGATCGAGGTTGCAATCGCGGCCGACGACGCGCGCGAGCGTCTCGCGCGTCACCGGCTCGGGGGAGGCGAAGATCACGGCCTCGACCCGGCCCATCCATTCGCGCCAGCGCAGCTCCGGCGGGAGGTCGGCCAATTCAGTGTCGAGATCCGCTTTCGGCCGCGCGCGCCGCCCCATGTCAGAGCCCATACAGTCGGAAGGTCGGCCGGCCGGTGAGCTCGCGCACCGCACCGAGCGACACCAGTCGCTCGAACAGCCGCCGTGTGCTGCGATCGCTCGCCGTCTTGCCGGCGCCGGCGGGCTGGGCATCTTCCATCATCAGGATCCCCACCATCGCGTCGGCGTCGCGGCCGCGCAGCTTCGGCGCCGCGGCCAGCATCCGGTTGGCGCGTCGCACGAGGTCGGCATAGAGTTCCGATGCTGCTGCGGCAGCGCGTGCATAGGCCTCGGCGCAGGCCGCCAGCCAGGC
>NZ_PSRR01000816.1 GCF_004296405.1 Bradyrhizobium sp. Leo170 | reverse complement strand
GATGAATCCCAACAGACCCTAGCCATTGTTCGCTCATTCACTCTTTTCTCGCAGTGATCGACCCGCCTTCTCGTCGTTTGGCTCCTCGCAGTCGCGATCGAACTCAGGGAAATTGGTAAGCGTATCGCGGCGGATGCAGTAGTGCATCTGCGATGCCTCTTGGAAATGCATACCGCATAGGCATCCGCAAAAGGGGCAACATTCGTCGATTTCGAGATCGGCCCATTCCCACACGCCCAGGTATTCCGGGATGGCATCGCTATCGTAGCCAGTGATCAGGAATGCGTCGGCACTCTTTGCAACAAAGCCGTCGCGCCCTGCGCGGACGAGAAACGGCAGGATGTCCGCCGGCTCGATGTTAAACCATTCGCCGCGTGACCGAACGGCTTTGAGCTCATTCTTGAGACGTGTTTCCAGGCCAAACTCATCTGCCGTTTCGATCCAGCCTAGCAAGCGTAACTCTAGCGGATTTCCGGTCTGGAGATTTCGCTTTCGCGCTTCAATATTCTTCGCGACACCAATCTTGATGGGTGAGCCTCCGTTCTCTTCTTCGCCAAGGAAATAGACCGGCACGCTCGATATCTCCGATGACAAAGCAATTTGATAGCGGTACCGATCCTATTACGAGATATTGCGCAGTTCCGCTATCGACTATCCAAGGATGTCGTTGCACGCCGCCACCTCGTTCGAGGGATCACTACCCTGCTGTTCATGTGGCGCCC
>NZ_PSRR01000815.1 GCF_004296405.1 Bradyrhizobium sp. Leo170 | reverse complement strand
GGGCCGATCGAAGGGATTTGCGCCAGGCGCCGGCTGAGGGCATTGGCCCGGTGCCAAGCCAACAGCTTGGCCTCGATCTCCTTCAGCTCGGTCCCGAGCCTTGCGTATTCACGCCCCTGTACCACGAACAGCTCACGCGCCAGCTCCGGAAGATTCTCGTCCTGCGCAATCCGCGCCAACAGCGGCTCGATCTTGTCCACCCCCTTGGCTGCGATCAGGCCGAACTCGGCAGCGTAGCCGCGGATCGCATTGCTCAGCTGGGTGCGCCGGGCGATCAGTCCGTCGCGGATCCCCGTCAGCATCAGCGCGGCCTGTTGCTCGGCCGTCTTGACCGGCACAAAGCGCATGCGCGGCCGCCCCATGGCTTCACACAATCCTTCCGCATCCCGCCCGTCGTTCTTGTTCCGCTGCACGTAGGGCTTCACCAGTTGCGGGGCCATCAGCTTCACCTCGTGGCCGAGCTTGGAAAGCTCCCGCGCCCAATATTGCGAAGCCCCGCAAGCCTCCAGCCCGATCACCGTCGGCGGCAACTTGGCGAAATACTCCAGCACCTGCTTGCGCGACAGCCGCTTGCGCAACACCACCTTCTCGGCCGCATCAACCCCATGCAACTGAAAAATATGCTTCGACGTATCCATTCCAATGCGGATAATCTGCGTCACGGACGGCTCCCTCGTTTGAGATTTCGACAACCTCATTCTGGCACAACTGATGCCGTAGGGGGCCGT
>NZ_PSRR01000814.1 GCF_004296405.1 Bradyrhizobium sp. Leo170 | reverse complement strand
GTCGTCGATGCCGCCCGGTCTGCCCGCAGCGCGCAGATCGGCCCGGCTGATCTGGCCGGCGATCAGCGGGACCGCCATCGGCCATCTCAGGCGATGGGCGAGGACGACGTCGGCCAGCCACAGGGCCAGCGGCTCTTTGTGCGGGATGAAGCGCACGCTCGCTGCGGCAATTTCCGCCGCCGCCGCGACGGCGTTCCCGTTACCTGCCGCCAGCTTCGCCGCGGCGGTGACGACGTCCTCGAGCGCGTCGTTGAAGCCCAGCTCGAACATGATTGAGAAGGAAGTCATCCAATAATCAGGTGCCATGGCAGCACGCTCGCCGAGATGGCGCCAGGCCTTGAGGATGCGCCCACCCGGGCCGGGATCATCGATCTCGCGGCGCAGATACCAAGCGTCGCGCAGCGCCGCCTCGTCTTCGGCGCGCCCGCCATGGCGGGCGAGGACGGCGGCGTTGGCCAGCGACAGGCGATGCCGCCAGAGCAGGCCGAGCGGGTGCTCGCTGCGCGCGATCGGGTGGATCGCAGCAAGCGCGGCGCCGGCAAACAACATTGCATCATCAACCACTTCGGCTGGTCCGATCTGCCGTGCCCATCCCGGAAAGGGCGGGAAGGTCGGCGGGGGCTCGGGGATGATTCGCGCACGCGAGGGCATGGCCGAGCCTAACCTATGGCGGCGCTTACAACCAGCTATCCGCCCGAAACCGCCGTTGTTGTCGACAATTTAAAACGAGTG
>NZ_PSRR01000813.1 GCF_004296405.1 Bradyrhizobium sp. Leo170 | reverse complement strand
CGCTCGTTGTTATCCACCGACAGGCGCGGCGGTTTGTGGCGTTTTTGATGGTGTAAAGCGCCGTGACCGATTACCATGAGTCATGCCGTCGCGCGTGCGAACCCTCCCTGACCCCCCACCGACCTTCCCACCCTGTCCAACCTGGGGTCGGCAGGCCTTATCCGGGCAATCCGTTGATGATGCGGCGTTTTTCGCCGGCGCGGCCCTTGCCGCGATCCATCCGATCGCCCGCAGCGAGCACCCGCTCGGCCTGCTCTGGCGCCATCGTCTGTCGCTCGCCGATGCCGCCGTGCTCGCCCGGCATGGCGGGCGCACCGAGGACGAGGCGACGCTGCGCGACGCTTGGTATCTGCGCCGCGAGACCGATGACCCCGGCCCGGGCGGGCGCATCCTCAAGGCCTGGCGGTATCTCGGCGAGCGCGCCGCCATGGTGCCGGACGACTGGATGATCACGCTGCCCATTCGGTTCGAACTGAGCTTCGACGACGCGTTCGTAGACGTCGTCGCCGCCGCAGCGAAGCTGGCGGTCGGGCAGGGAAGCGCGATCGCGGCCGCCGCCGAGATCGCGGCGATGAGCATGCGTTTGGTCCCTGCAAGCGAACCGCTGGCCTTGTGGCTGGCCGACATCGTGCTCGCCCACCGCCTGAAATGGCCGATCGCCGTGCCGCTGATCGCCGGCCAAGTTCGACGCGGCGATCTGCGCGCCGCGGGCAAGGTTGGCGGCCCGGACGA
>NZ_PSRR01000812.1 GCF_004296405.1 Bradyrhizobium sp. Leo170 | reverse complement strand
TCGACGGAGATCTGGTCGGTCACCGCCAGGATGCGGTCGGCGTGGTCGTGGCGCAGCTTGCGCAACCATTCGGCCAGATAGCCAGCCGCCTTCGGGTCCGACTTCTGCTTGAGCGCAATGCCGCGCATGATTTCGCCGAGGGTGAGGGTGCTGAGGTGAACGCTGGCCGGATCGACCGCGCGCAGCCAGCCGGTGGCCTGCACAGAGCCGCGCCGCGCCTCGGAGACGACATTGGTGTCGACCAGATACATCAGAAGGCCGAGTCGAAGGTTGGGTCACGGCTGGGGGTCTTGGCGCGCTGCGTCACGGCCTCGGCCAGGTCGTCATCCCAGCTGGGCCCGGCCAGCAGATCGTCGACCAGGGTCGGCCGGCCGGAGCGGAGCGCGTCGTAATCGGCGGCCGACAGCACCACGGCGGCCCGCTCGCCGCGCAGGGTCACGACCTGCGGGCCTTCGCGGCGGGCCTTCTGCACCACCTTGGAAAACTGGTTCTTGGCGTCCTGCAGCGGCCATTCCATGTTGCACGTTCCTAGCTAGACAGTCTAGCTATATTCTAAAGGGCGTCTTCGTGGAGGTCAAGGATGGGCCGCCGACGTGCCGACGCCTCGACGACAGAAAGATCGCCGCCTGGAGCCGGGCGCTCAGGCGGCTGAGAGCGCTCTGGCGCGCCATTTTCGAAGGTTTGGGCGGCGCTATCGGGCATTCTCTCTATCATGAGCAAAACGAACGATAAGGCAACATTAT
>NZ_PSRR01000811.1 GCF_004296405.1 Bradyrhizobium sp. Leo170 | reverse complement strand
CCCGGGCCGATGACGACGATTTCGACGACTAGCCTCCTTCCCGCCTCCATCGAACCCGACCGCAACTGCCCGCTCTGTCCGCGGCTCGCCGAGTTTCGCGCCGAGGCGCGTACGAAGCAGCCGGGCTGGTTCAATTCGCCGGTGGCATCCTTCGGCGATGCAGATGCGCGGCTGCTGATCGTCGGGCTGGCGCCGGGGCTGCAGGGCGCCAACCGCACGGGGCGCCCCTTCACCGGCGACTATGCGGGTGACCTGCTATACGCGACGCTGCTGGAGTTCGGCTTTGCCGAGGGCGTCTACGAGGCGCGACCGGACGACGGCTTGCGGCTGATCGATTGCCGGATCAGCAACGCCGTGCGCTGCGTGCCGCCGCAGAACAAGCCGTTGCCGATCGAGATCAACACTTGCCGAAAGTTCCTGGTGGCGACGATCGCGACCATGCCCAGGCTGCGCGCCATCGTCCTGCTCGGCCGCATCGCGCATGAATCGACGGTGAAGGCGCTCGGCCTGCGCAATGCCACTGCGCCCTTTACGCACGGCGCCGTGCACAAGGCAGGCAATATCCACCTCTACGACAGCTATCACTGCTCGCGCTACAACACGAATACCGGCGTGCTCACGCCAAAGATGTTCCGCGACGTATTCGCTCAGGTGCGCGCGGACTTGGATCACTGATCCGGTAGGGTGGGCAAAGGCGCGCTTGCGCCGTGCCCACCATCAACACTCCGCTGGGGATGGTGGGCACGC
>NZ_PSRR01000810.1 GCF_004296405.1 Bradyrhizobium sp. Leo170 | reverse complement strand
AAAGGCCTGTGGTTGATGGGGTGGACGGCCCCCTACGGCATCAGTTGTGCCAGAATGAGGTTGTCGAAATCTCAAACAAGGGAGCCGTCCGTGACGGAGATTATCCGTATTGGAATGGATACGTCGAAGTATATTTTTCAACTGCATGGGGTTGCTGCGGCCGAGCAGGTGGTGTTGCGCAAGCGGATTTCGCGCAAGCAAGTGCTGGAGTATTTCGGCAAGCTGCCACCAACGGTGATCGGGCTGGAGGCTTGCGGGGCTTCGCAGCATTGGGCGCGGGAGCTTTCCAAGCTCGGCCACGAGGTGAAGCTGATGGCCCCGCAATTGGTGAAGCCCTACGTGCAGCGGAACAAGAACGACGGGCGGGATGCAGAGGGGCTGTGCGAGGCGATGAGCCGGCCGAGCATGCGGTTCGTGCCGGTCAAGACGGCCGAGCAACAGGCGGCGCTGATGCTGACAGGGATCCGCGACGGACTGATCGCCCGGCGCACCCAGCTGAGCAATGCGATCCGCGGCTACGCCGCCGAGTTCGGCCTGATCGCAGCCAAGGGGGTGGACAAGATCGAGCCGCTGTTGAGGCGGATTGCGCAGGACGAGAATCTTCCGGACCTGGCGCGCGAACTGTTCGCGGTGCAGGGGCGCGAATACGCAAGGCTGGAGGGCGAGCTGAAGGCGATCGAAGCCAGGTTGTTGGCCTGGCACCGGGCCGATGCCCTAAGTCGGCGCCTGGCGCAGATCCCCTCGATCGGCCC
>NZ_PSRR01000809.1 GCF_004296405.1 Bradyrhizobium sp. Leo170 | reverse complement strand
CGCGACGCCCATGCTTGGAAGGCCGCCGTGCGGCGGGCATTGCGAGCACGACAAGGCAGAGAGCCACCATCGCCATTCCCACGAATTCAAGAGCAAAGGCTTCCATCGGCAATCTCCCTAACAAAGTCGTAAGACTTGTCGGGATCGGGTTGATGGTCTGTTAAGGGATTTGGTTACCGGCCGTCCGCCGCCGCGATGGTGGACGAGGGGTTAATGGCGGGTGTGCGTGACGGTCGCCGGCGGCGTGCGCCGCGATGATGAGGCTGGCACTGATGTGCCCCCTCATGGTGAGGAGCGCCAACGGGTCCGCGCAAAGCGCGGCCCGATGACAGGCTCCGCGCGTCTCCGGACGATGCTCCGCATCGCCTTGAGAACCATGAGGCCCCGCCAGTGGCCTCGCCCTTCGAGACGGTCGCTTCGCGACCTCCTCAGGGTGAGGGGATAGTGAGTGCCCATCCTACGGCTGCGGTTAGGCGCCCCTATGCGGCGCATATACGGCCGCAGGTCGGTCGCTCTCGAAATCATATCCGGCTATGAAGATATTGCGCGCATCCGAGGTGCGGCCCGACACGCGCGGGCGAGAGCGAATGGAACAGGTGATGTCATGTCTTCCCTTCAGGTTGGCACTGGCGACAGGATCATTGATCCGATGATCCAACTGGCGGGCTGCTCGATGCAGCACCGCATCGTCGTCGCCGGCTCCAAGAGCTTTGAATTGATGCTCGAGCTTCAGCGGCGCGGCTATTCGCGCGCGGC
>NZ_PSRR01000808.1 GCF_004296405.1 Bradyrhizobium sp. Leo170 | reverse complement strand
CTTGAGAGTGTGGAAGAAGCTCTCCATCGGGGCATTGTCGTAGCAGTTGGCTTTGCGGCTCATTGATCCTGCGATTCCGGCAGCCGACAGGATCGCACGATAGTCTTGCGAGGCGTATTGTACGCCGCGATCGGAATGATGGATCAGTCCTGCAGCGGGCCGCTGCTGGCGGATCGCCATCGTCAGCGCGGAGGAGACGAGTTCGACCCGCATGTGGTCTCGCATCGCCCAACCGACGATCTTTCGGCTGAAGAGGTCCATGACGGCCGCCAGGTACAGCCAGCCCTCCGCGGTCGGGACGTAGGTGATATCGGCGAGCCAGACCCGATTGGGGGCTGCGGCAGTGAAGTCGCGCGCGACCAGGTTCGGCGCGATTGGCAGATCGTGACAACTGTCGGTGGTGCGGACTCGACGTGGCGGCGACATGATCGCGCGAATACCATGCCGTCGCATCAGCCGTTCAATCCGGCCGCGGCTGGCACCACGTCCCTGCATCCGCAGGACGGCATGGACCCGCGGACTACCATAGCGCTGGCCGCTCTCACGATGGACCTGCCGGATCTCGGCCAGCAGCACAGAATTGGAGATTGCGCGGCCGCTCTCCAGACGATCGCGCCAAGCGTAATAACCGGCCGGGGAAACCTCGAGCACGGCACACATCAGCCGCACCGGATAAGCCTCGCGGTGATCTTCGATGAAGCGGAAGCTCATGTCCGGGTTCCGGCAAAGATCGCGATCGACTTTTTTAAAATGTCGC
>NZ_PSRR01000807.1 GCF_004296405.1 Bradyrhizobium sp. Leo170 | reverse complement strand
CCTGGAGAACACCTGCGGAGGCTTCTCTGGCGAGAAGGTGGCGCTCGTTCCAGGCCAGCTCTGGCTTGGCACCAAGCCGGAAGATATCGGTCTGACGGTGCGCCCGGGCGCCACTCACATGGGCGAGCTGCAGGCCTGGGACCCGGCAACCGGCAAGAAGGTCTGGTCGCACACCTTCTCGAAGTCGCAATTGTTCGGTTCGGTGCTGGCGACCGCGGGCGATCTGGTCTTTGCCGGCGGCACCAACGATCGCAACTTCCGCGCCTTCGATGCCAAGAGCGGCGAACTGTTGTGGGAGCAGAAGACCAATTCCGGCATCATGGGCATGCCGGTTTCCTATGAGGTCGACGGCACGCAATATATCGCGATCCAATCCGGCTGGGGCGTCGATGCGCAGCGCATCCAGGATGCCTTGGCCACCCAGAATGTCGGCGTGGAGAACAATGTTCCCCAGGGCGGTGTCGTCTGGGTGTTCGCGGTCAAGAAATAGCCGCGCGGGAACGGCTGCAAAAAAGGCGGCGGGCCGAAAGGTCCGCCGCTTCCGTTTCAGCGCGATGACTTTCTTCGAATCGTCATCCTCTCTCATCGGCTCCCAACCTTGCCGGATCAAGCCCTCAAGCGTTTCGAGCGAAGTGGAACCGAGCTGCACGCGAGAAGGTCAAACGTCATGGCCAAACTACTTGCCCATCCGTTCGACCTTGCCTTTCTCCTTCACGTTCATTTCCTTCACCGTCGGATCGCGGCTGCCTTCGCCAGTGGTC
>NZ_PSRR01000806.1 GCF_004296405.1 Bradyrhizobium sp. Leo170 | reverse complement strand
TCTAGTTGGCTGATAACCTCGTTGTCGCCAGGAAACGGCGAGAAGATGTCGAAACATTCGGTGTCAGCCGGAGACCTGGCCGGGTTGTTCGCGCTGTTTTCGAAGCTGCGCGAAAAAAGCCGAGCTAAGACCGGGCATAACTATCCGATCGTCTCGATTCAGGAGGCCGGCCTCGACGGCTTCTGGGTTCATCGGGTGCTTGAAAAAGAAGGGGTCGAAAGCCACGTCGTGGACCCAGCTTCAATCGCGACATCGCGCCGGCGCAGACAGGCAAAAACGGATCGCATCGACGGTGAGGCACTGCTGCGAACCCTAATGGCCTACAAGCGTGGCGAGCCGCGCGTGTGTGCGATGGTGCTGGTTCCGTCACCCGAGGAAGAGGATCGTCGACGGAGTTGTCGCGAGCGCAAGGCGCTGATCGTCGAGCGTGTCGCCCACGTCAATCGCATCAAGGGACTGTTGTTCTCGCAAGGGATCGCGAATTATGAGCCACTGCGCAAGGATCGACGTGAGCGGCTAGACGAGCTCTGGACCGGCGATGGGCGTGCGCTACCTGCGCTCATGAAGGCCCAGATTTCCCGCGAAGTCGATCGGCTAGAACTGCTGCTCGAACAGATCAAGCTGGTTGAGGATGAACGCGATGCGCTCATCGCCGCACAAGCGGCCGCGGCACCGCCTTCGCCTGTCACGATGCTGCTCAATCTCAAGGGCATCGGCGCCGAGTTTGCTGCCAACCTATGGTCTGAAGGCCTGTTCCGGCATTTT
>NZ_PSRR01000805.1 GCF_004296405.1 Bradyrhizobium sp. Leo170 | reverse complement strand
CTGTGCCAGCCGTTCGGTGTCTGTCGCATCACCACCATTCAATAGCTCACCGTCCGCCATCCTCATCATGTCACACTCTCTGTTGAGACGGCTTGGTGCTTGGAACATGCGACATTGATTGGGGGGCTGGCAGGATGTGACTGAGCGCCGCCTGCTCGTGCGCATACGCCCTTTGAAACGCTTCGTCCTGATCGGCGACAAATGCAGAAATTGAAGCGGCACTCATAGTGGTGTCGCCCAACGGGCAAGCACAACGGCCAAGTTGTTCGCGAGCCCGCGTCAAGAGACTATCCATCTGTGCGATGGTCTGTCGCGCAGCCTCCATCGTGTCATCGAGGTTCATTGCCCCTCCCAGACGGTCTCCTTGCCAACGCACCGTAGCGCCTGCAGGATTCGAAACCGCTTGCGCCACCAGCCCCGCTCAAGGGGCAACGACCTGCTCTCGGGGCCGGCCGCTCAAGGCCACCGACAGGCATCGTCTGCCGATGATAAGGTGTGCCAGAATCCCCTTCCTCACGACGAGAACGTTCCCGCAGCTGGCCCAATGGCATTCCTCCGTGTCCCGGTTGGATCAACCGCTCCGCAGGTCACTACTAGAGGCGGCACATGGCGCAAAATACGTGATCGCTATGAAGGCATAGTCGCCCGCGATGGATCGGTGCGTCTCAGCGCGAGCGCTTGAGACGGTGGCGCTAACCCGGAAATGCGTGTCGTTGCGTCAAATGAGTCGTTCGGCAAGAACTCGTCGCCGAGCCGTACGCATTTT
>NZ_PSRR01000804.1 GCF_004296405.1 Bradyrhizobium sp. Leo170 | reverse complement strand
CGCGCCCGACATATATCAACATCCGCGGCGTGCCTTACAGGGCCGAGCTGCAGGAGACGGACGGCGGCTCCCGTGTTCGTATTTATCCTGAAGCTGGCTGAGGAACGCGCTTGGGCTGCAACCTCGGGGCAACGGGGCAGCGAACCGGGGAAGTGTCCACCGTCCAGCCACTGGCATAGGCTTGCTCGCGCCACGGGCGCCTATGGGAAGCGGCCTGCGCGATGACGGCATAAGCGTTTGGATAAAAGGAAATGGCAAAGGCAAAATTCAACTTACTTGGTGCCGAGGTCCGCGCAGCACTCGAGCGGCTGCTCGATGTGCTGGCAGACCTGGGACTTACCGCCACGCCGACAGGGTCCGGCTTGGCCGCAAGCTGATCGGAACACGCCTCAAGGAAGAAATGGGCTTTAAACCGCTGCGGCGGCGACAGTGCTTGGCATCACGCTTCTCGGCGGCGCGGCGGCGGCATGGCCGCTAGCGGCGCGGGCCTCGCGCATGTCTATTCGATCAGGATCAGACCGGGAGGGAGTGACTCGTCGTACAGACTGGCCCGGTCGGATCGTCCGATCGGAACGAACCCTTTGATTTTTGCGGTCTGCGGCGCTGGGACGCCGGATTTCTCCAGCTTGCTGGCAATCAGGCCGCGCAAAGGCATGGGTAGGTCCAGGCTCCGATCGTCGACGACGCGCGCGGCCCGGAGGAACAGAATCTGCAGGTCGAGCAACTCGGGCGTAGTCCAATCTGTCAATCGGCTTGCAAATTTGACCCCCC
>NZ_PSRR01000803.1 GCF_004296405.1 Bradyrhizobium sp. Leo170 | reverse complement strand
CCGACCGAAGCGGCGATTGCGCACGTGATTGTCTCCAAGTTTGGCGACCATACGCCGTTTTACCGTCAGGCCGAGATCTATGCGCGCCAGGGGATCCGGCTTGATCGGGCGACACTGGGCAATTGGTCCGGCCGCGCCTGCTTCCATCTCCGACCCGTTGCCGACCACATGCGCCGCCATCTGGCAGCGGCGGATCGTCTGTTCATGGACGAAACTACGGCGCCGGTGCTCGATCCCGGGCGTGGTCAAACGAAGAAGGGCTACTTCTGGGCGAGCGTCTCCGACGACCGCGGCCATAGCGGCCCAAGTCCGCCGATCGTGCTGTTCCGATATGCCCCCGGCCGCAGCGGCGCCTTCGCTGAGCAGTTCCTGGACGGCTTTAACGGACGCTTCCTGCAATGCGATGCCTATGACGGTTATGACCGGCTGACCGAAGTCGCTCGACCGCAAGGGCCGTGGACGCTCGTGCATTGCTGGAGCCATCTGCGTCGGCGCTTCGTCAAATTGGCCCGCAACAGCAAATCGCCGATCGCCGAGGCCGCCGTCCGGCAGATCGCACAGCTTTACGCCATCGAAGCCATGGTACGTGGTTCATCGCCGGACACCAGGCTGGCCGCGCGCAAGGAACACTCGCTGCCCATCGTCGAGGCGTTGAAGCCGTGGTTCGAGAAGCAGCTGTCGATGATCTCCAGCGGCTCGACGCTCGCCGAGGACATCCGTTACGCGCTCAATCATTGGCAAGGGCTGACCCGCTTCCTCGAAGACGGGCGTCTCGAGC
>NZ_PSRR01000802.1 GCF_004296405.1 Bradyrhizobium sp. Leo170 | reverse complement strand
CTTGCTGTCATTCCGGGGTGCGCGTGAGCGCGAACCCGGAATCTCGAGATTCCGGGTCTGGTGCTACGCACCATCCCGGAATGACGGTGCCAGAACGGTCGCGCTCCAATGCCCCTGCAGAACCGCGTCACCCCAACGGGCGACATCGTCACCACGCCGCACCGCGGGCTGTTCACCGGCAACCGCGGCATCATCCATGATCCCGCGACCAGGACACTCCTGAAGAAGCGCTGGTCAAGCCCGGCGTGGCTGACATGCGTGTGCGAATTCCGCGGCCGGCGCCGCAAGGTGATGGGCGGGCGAAGCTGGACCGAATTGTTCTTTCTCGATGAAGCTACTGCGTTTGCGGCCGGCCATCGCCCATGCTTCTTCTGCCGCCGCGACGATGCCAAACGCTTTCGCGCCGCGTGGGAGCAGGGCAATGGCGGGAAAAATATCCACGCGTTCGAGATCGACGGCGTGCTGCATCGCGAGCGCCTCGATCGCGGCCGGAAGCGACTGCATCCGCTGCCGATGCCGCTCGCGAACCTACCCGACGGCGCGATGGTGCAGGCGGGTGAGGAGAGCTATCTGATCGTGAGCGGTGAACCGCTGCGCTGGTCGTTTGCCGGCTACTCGCCCGGCGACATCGACGCGGATACCGCGCTGCTGCTGACGCCGCCATCAACGGTTCGCGCGCTCGCCGCCGGTTATCAGCCCGTGCTGCATCCAAGCGCGACACAACCCGTAGCCCGGGTGGAGCGGAACGCGTAACCCGGGACGGCCGCGTCCGCGTTTACGAGCG
>NZ_PSRR01000801.1 GCF_004296405.1 Bradyrhizobium sp. Leo170 | reverse complement strand
GGGAGTTTATCACGGCAGCGGTCAGATGGATCATGGCTGCGAAGCTTTGATCTGTCTTGTCTGCGCGCAGCGCGATGCGCTTGAATTCCTTGAGCTTGCAGAAGAAGTTTTCGATCAGATGCCGCCATTTGTAGATCTCCTCGTCGATGGCGAGAGGTTTGGCGCGGCGCGGATGCTGGGAGATGACGGCCTTGGCGCCGCGTTCGTCGAGATCGGCGATGATGGCGTTGCTGTCGAACGCCTTGTCAGCGATCAGCGCACCGAAGGCGACCCCTTCGATGAGTGGCGGAACGCCGACCGTGTCGAAGCGCTGTCCGGGCAGCAGCACGAAACGCACCAGATTGCCGAGCGCATCGGTGAGCGCCAGGATTTTGGTGGTCATGCCGCCTTTCGAACGGCCGATGGCCTGGCTCTGAGTCCCCCTTTTGCGCCCTGTCCGTGGCGGTGGACCTTGACGATGGTGGCGTCGACCATGGCGTACTCCATGTCCGGCTCGTCCGAGACCGCCTCGAACAGGCGCTTCCACACGTCCGCCTTCACCCAGTCCCGGAAACGCGTATACACGCTGTTCCAGTGACCGAAAGCGCGCGGCAGATCGCGCCATGGACTGCCCGTGCGGGCGATCCATAACACCGCCTCAACAAACAGCCGGTTGTCCTTGCCGCTGCGGCCAGGATCGCTCGGCTTGCCGAGACAAAGCGGCTCCATCTTCGCCCATTGGCCGTCAGTCAAAACGAATCGTTCCATCCAAAGCTTGAATCACAGCCAAGCACGAATGAGAATCC
>NZ_PSRR01000800.1 GCF_004296405.1 Bradyrhizobium sp. Leo170 | reverse complement strand
AGAGCGCGGCGACCGCCAGACGCGCCTCCAGGTGCGTCGCCAGGGCCCAGCCGACCACCCGCCGGCTGAAGGCGTCGAGCACGATGGCGAGATAGGCGAACTCCTCCTGCAGACGGATGTAGGTGATGTCCGCCACCCAGAGCTGGTCGAGGCCGCTCGGCACCATGGCGCGGGCCAGGTTCGATACCACGTGCCACGGGTGGCGCGAGTCCGTCGTGACAGGCACGAACGGCCGCTGCCGCAAGCACAGCAGATTATCCTGCTGCATCAGGCGCAGCACGCGTTTGCGGTTCACCGCAAAGCCCTCGCGGCGCAACTGCGCGGCGATCCGGCGATAGCCGTAATGCCTGTAGGCAAGCGCCAGCCGCTGGATCGCGTCTCGCACGGCGGTTTCTTCGGCACGTGGGGCGGAAGCCGCCCAATGCCGATAATAGCCGGCCCGGCTGACGCCAGCCAATCGGCACATCCGTTCGATCGTCAGCTCGCCTTGCCGCGGGGAGGTCGTCATCGCTTGGATGACCGCGTAGACCCCGTCACGCCAGGCCCGCTGCTCGGCCGGCGTGCTTCCTTGACCCGCCGCAAGGCTTGCCGAAAAAAATCCAGTTCAATCTGCTGCTGGCCGATCTTGCGCTCAAGTTCGGCAATGCGCTCGGGCGCGCCACGGTCGGCCGCCGCAACATCGCGCGCCCGCGCCCTCACGCTCGGTGCAACCGCATCGCTCTTGCGCGGACGCCCCAGCGGCCGCAGCGCCTCCGCCCCGCCGACGCGAAATAGATCGCGCCATGC
>NZ_PSRR01000799.1 GCF_004296405.1 Bradyrhizobium sp. Leo170 | reverse complement strand
TGGCCTCCGCTCTTCTTCGGAATGGAGACGGCACGAACAGGTGGCGGGAAGTAGGCGCCTGAGCTCATTCGATTCCAAATCTTGTAGAGGTTACTCTTCAAGTCGGATTCAAATTCCTCAATCGTCACTCCGTCGACACCGGCTGCGCCACCATTAGATCGCACCTGCAGATACGCTTCGTACACCTTTCTTTTGTCGATGTTGAACGGTTTGCTTGGCTGGTTCACCGCCGTCCTCCTGTTGCCAGTTGCAACGATGGCCAGCCCACCTGATCCGATCCCTTCGCTCCAGCCCCATTACGAGCCTTCGTCACTTGTACGGATCGGTCCGCCCCAGTGCTCCGCATCGGTACTCTTGCCTCACGGTTTTCTCCGCTTGTGCTTCTCCCTTTGCATCGGAGCGACTGGTTCCTGCAGTTCCGTGACAACGCCTGCATCCGATTCACGCCCCCTCAACGCCGGTCGCCGCCCGCCCAATCATCAGGCTTCCAGCGGACTGATCCCAGAGGGACGACACACCTCTGGTTTTGACGACGATTTCCACGTTACGACGCTTCATCGGCGGGTTCATTTTCATTCGTCTCTCGGATGCTTATCCGCTCGGGTATTTCCCGATCGTTAGCTTCAACGCTCACGACCGCGCCTCTTAAGCGAAGCCGCTTGAAGTGATTTGGGACCTGCTCCTGAAAGCCGATCCCGAGGGGCCCTCCCTCATCGCTGTCACAGCTTGTGCTCACAGATTATCAGATCATCACGATCATCCTTTCTGTGTGCTTCTGCAGCACACT
>NZ_PSRR01000798.1 GCF_004296405.1 Bradyrhizobium sp. Leo170 | reverse complement strand
CCAATGACAATACGCCTTGTCTCTTGGCCCGAGAAATAATGCCGGCGCAGTTAATCCAGACACACGCAGGGAGGTTGCCATGCTGACTCGACGAGGATTCGCGGCCGTTGCGTCGTGCGCTATCTGCGGAATTACGGAATTTGCTGCGACAGAAGTGTCGGCCCAAGGCACGCCGCCGGCGACGCCAGGGGTCACGCGAAAGATCTTGTCGCAAATGGATGGCCCGGTGCCGGGGTATGTGACGCTACTTGTCGCGGCGACAATAGAACAGGGAGCCACTGTCGCTCGACACATGCATCCGGGAATCGAATCCGCTTACGTCGTCGAAGGCGGCTTCGAACTTCCCATACAAGGTCAACCGACCCGAACGATGAAGACAGGCGACGCCTTCCAAATACCACCCGAGACGCCCCATGCAGGTGGTAAGCCTGCCGACGCCAAGAGCATCATTCTGATCACGTATGTTTTGGAGAAGGGAAAACCCCTCGCATCTCCGGCGTAGGCTCTCGGGACTGCGGCGCGGCGGTCGCGGCGCTGATCGCTTGTTCAGCGCGGCGATTGCCGCGCTCAGGCTCGCGGCGAATGCCTCCTGAAAATTGACCGGCTTGCGGGTGGTGAAGACGTGGTCGCGGCTCCGCGGGGGCGGCTGGTACGGTTTCCGGACTCTGGGTACCGCATGGCAGGCGGCGGCAAGTTCGCTGCGTCTGCAACGGGTCAGATTCGGAATTGGCGGGCCAGCGCATCGTGGGCCGCTTTCCCCCCGTAGCTGACCGACCCTTCGGCGGTCGC
>NZ_PSRR01000797.1 GCF_004296405.1 Bradyrhizobium sp. Leo170 | reverse complement strand
GAATGGCGAATCTTGTTCGCCGAATTGCTGCATCAGGCCAGATTGTAGCCGGTGTCGATATAACCGTGATCCGAAGCTGGCTCGGTCACGTCGTCTCGACACCACAATCGGGCGAGTCTGAAAATGATGCGTGTTGCGCTCGAGCGCATCGGAAGTCCAGAACGACCGGCCGGAAAACCGTCGTGGAAACATGCCCCACAGCATGCTCGCAGGCCGGCAGCGAGCGAGAGTCGGCCTGATGCTTCATGCTCCCCTGCGTGCGACGGGTGGGCGTCGTGCGTCCCCGATCGCCCGGTGCTCGATTTCCCTCCACACGGCCGTGCATTCCACCATGCTTGTGGCGCTCGTCGCGCATGGCGTCTTTGTAGGTCGCAAGTCACGTTCGAAACGAAAAGAGGCCCCGCCTCGCGGCAAAGCCCTCTCGCGGATGCCGTTCGCGATTGCGTTATGACAGATCGCTGGCGATGGCGCCTCCGCAGTTGATCGGCAGCATGGCTCTAGCGGCGGAAGTTGCATCCGCATGACAAGCACGTCGGCAGGCTCGTTGGCGATGTTGCGGCAGCGACCTCCGAACATGCGCTCATATTGCTGACAGCGCCGATCCCCTCGCGCGGAGAACGCGCGGCGCCAAAGCGGCCTGGTTGAGGAAAACCGCGTCTTGTGGCCTGTGCTCGTTGCCTCGAGGTGCGAATGGCCAGGGGCGCCTGTCTTCATTCCACGTGTTTTCGCGACGGGCACACCCATCTGCGTCCTCGATAGAGGCTGGTCTGACCGAAGGCCGATCCCGCTT
>NZ_PSRR01000796.1 GCF_004296405.1 Bradyrhizobium sp. Leo170 | reverse complement strand
GGGGAGGTGAGAGGGCGAGCGCTCGCTTCTCCCTCCCCCTGAAAGGGGGAGGGTTGGGGTGGGGGTTGTCTCCGCTTGCGCCAGCCTCTCGGTGTGCGCGAGAAGATCGCTGAGCACGCCCTCCAAATTCGACAACACGTCATTGTTCCAGTAGCGCACAACGGTGACGCCTTTCTCGACAAGCCACCGCGTTCGCCGATCGTCGGCCTTTTTGCGTTCTTCAGCATGCTGTCCGCCGTCCACCTCAACGGCGAGGCGGAGACGCGAGCAATAGAAGTCGACCGTGTATGGGCCGATGGGATGCTGCTTTCGGAACGAGAGGCCGTTGAGCTGGTCGCGACGCAGAGCACGCCACAGCCGTAATTCCGCGTCGGTCATGTTGGCGCGGAGGGACCGCGCTCTTGCGGTCATATCTTTCGTGCGGGAAAAGCGAGACCCCCACCCGCCCGCTTCGCGGTCGACCTCCCCCTTGCAGGGGGAGGTGGGAGGCTTCTCGTCGGGCGCGATCACGTGCCGCTCTCCATGACGGCGATGGCTTCTTCCTCGTCGGCGCCGAGATAGGCGGCGATCACCTTGGGATCGTCGCGCACGGCCGCTGGGGTTCCCTCGGCGATCTTGACGCCGTAATCCATCACTACGACGTGGTCGGAAATCTCCATCACCACGGACATGTCGTGCTCGATCAAGAGGATCGAGGTGCCGAGTTCCGAGCGGATCGAGAGCAGCAGCTCGCTTAGCGCGGCGCTCTCGCGCGCATTGAGGCCGGCGGCCGGCTCGTCGAGGCAGAGCAGCG
>NZ_PSRR01000795.1 GCF_004296405.1 Bradyrhizobium sp. Leo170 | reverse complement strand
CCCGATCCGCGTCCGCTGGTGGCCATCGAACGGGCATCCGGATCGGTGAGCGATATCTGTTGATCCGGCGTGTTGCGCATCTGCGCATCAAGCACTTCCAGGCGGCTCATCTCCTGCTGCAGCCGAGCGATCTTTTCCTTGATTCTCGTCGTCTTGATGCTGATCGCTTCCGATGGCTCCTGCCGATCCGCACTATCGAGTTGACGCAGATATCGACCGACGCTTTCCTCGATCTGCGCCATCCGCCTCGCCATCTTGGCATGCGTGAAGTTGCGGTCGCGGTTGTTCACCGCCTTGAACTTGCTGCCGTCGATTGCGACGCTTGGGGTCTGCAACAGGCCCATTTGCCGGCATAGGGCAACGAACTTCGCACAAACCTTCCGGATCGCCGCGCCATTGTCCTTCCGGAAATCGGCGATCGTCTTGTGATCGGGAGCCAGGCGGCCGATCAGCCACATCACCTCGATATTGCGGCACGCCTCACGTTCCAGGCGGCGACTGGATTGCACCCGATTGAGATAACCGTAGATGTAAAGCTTCAGAAGGACTGCCGGATGATAGGAGGGCCGGCCCGTCTCCTTCGCGATCACGCGCTCAAACCCCATTCCATGCAGGTCGAGCGCCTCGACGAACGCATCGATCACATGGACCGCGTTGTCCTCGCTTACCCAATCCTCCAGGCATTCCGGCAACAGCGTCAGCTGGGATCTGTCCGCGCCTTCAACGAAGCGTCCCATCCGTATCCCCCAATCAGGAAACGGAGCAATCGTAGCCGACTCGTGGCTTTTCACACAGCCAGGG
>NZ_PSRR01000794.1 GCF_004296405.1 Bradyrhizobium sp. Leo170 | reverse complement strand
GGCGGGATGTGGTCCCCCAGCCTCGATCTGCGCCTTTCCCAAGACCTCGCGGCCTGGCTCGGCGTTCGGACGGGTGTTGCGCCCGAGGCGATATCGGAGATGGCGATGACGGATGGGGCGTTGGCGCCGCTTCTGCTGCCCTTACGTGACACCACGCGCCGTAGCCGTTCGACTTGGATCCAGTATTGCGCTTTGTGTCTTGCCGATGATCGCGCTCCTTATTTCCGGCGGTCATGGCGACTCGCGTCGCGGATATCCTGCTTCCGGCATGGCTGCGGGCTGCGGGACCGATGTCCCGCCTGCCGCAGCGGGATAGCGCCGTTCGCTCAGACGGAGTTGATCCCGCAATATGTCTGCGTGCGCTGCGGTTTCGACTTGCGCCGCGGAGCCAAGATATCGGTCGAGGCGGCGGCACAGCGGTTGGAGCGGTCGATTGACGATATCTGCAAGGCGGAAATCGCCAAGAGTTCGTCGGCGATCCACGAATGGGTCGCGCGCCTGCTGCGCGTTCCAGTCCTCGCCGGCGTCGGCTCTGGTCGGCCGCTCGCCAACCTGTCGGCGTCGGCGCGAATCCGTTGCTTCGAGCAGCTCGCGCAAAGGGCCGACGATAGGCTCATGGCCGCTGGGGCCGCTGCCTTCGTCCGGCGCCGTCGACCAACAATGGCCGCAGGCGGCAGTGACGGGTTGATCGCGCGTTTCGCGGATTTCATCGACGCGCGTCAGGGATCGCCGCGGTCTGCGCGAGCGCAGCCGCCTGGCGTCGACCTCGCGGCTTTGCTGGCGGCCTATGTTCGCGCCGTTGGCGAC
>NZ_PSRR01000793.1 GCF_004296405.1 Bradyrhizobium sp. Leo170 | reverse complement strand
ATGCGCAGTTCAGCGTACCGTACCGGCTAGAGGTGTGGGCGGCGATCTCCAGCACAGCGGCATAACGCGCCGCTCGCTATGCCTAAGGCTCGATTTGGAATCGGTATATTCGTCCAGGCCAACGGGCGTCTCGCTGGTTCACGGCCCTGAAGCGCCAGAGTAGGTATCGCGCGTTTCGCGCCGACAAAGCGCGAAACGAGCAATTAGAGGATCACGCCCATGATCACCACCCTCGCGGATATCGATCCGAAGCGCGTTGCGGCAATCCTCCACCGGTCGGAACAGGATGCTTATAAGCTGCTCGCCGACTTAGCCCAGGAGTCTCATGCGACAAGGCGTGCACGTCATTGGTTTTGTTCAGAAAAAACTGAAGGGCGCGACGGCATAAAAACCATGGTCGCGCTCGACATTGCGACAGGGCACGAGATTTCGATCTGCCAGCCACTCGGCAGCGGCGCCATATCCTGCAAGCTTGATGCTAGTGGGTTTGCCGACGCCGCAGTTGTAGTGGCCCGCGCGACCAAGCGGCGCGTCGATCTCCTCGTGATTAACAATTCTCCGAGCAGGAGCCCCGGCCGGGGGACGAATTTGTCGATGCGGTCATCGCTAGCGTGCCATTCCTCACCACCGTCCGGAAAAATGCCTTGCTGACTCGCGGACTTTCACCGGGATGTCGGCATAACGCTGTGGTGCGAGCGCCAGGTCGTAGAGGGATGATGGCGCGACATCGCCCGCCGCCGCGCATCCGCGCGCAATCCATCCGGTCACGACGATTTAGTGATGATTCCATCCGGCAGCTTCATCACGGCC
>NZ_PSRR01000792.1 GCF_004296405.1 Bradyrhizobium sp. Leo170 | reverse complement strand
TTGCGGAGAAAGTCCTCGGTCTCGCGGCCGCTTCGCGGCGGTCCGAGCAGCGGACGGCCCTGATCGTCGCGACAGTGCAGCAGGACGGGTAGCAGCAGGCCGTGATTGACGTTGCTGGCGTCCAGCAACGGCGCCCACGCCGACAGCCTGAGCCGCATCGCGACATAGAAGCCCCGGCACCAGGGACGCGGATCGATATCGCCATTGACTTCACGCCGGTGCATCGGCGCGAACTGGCGAGGCGTGGTCGAAAGGGTCTGGCTGATCTCGTTATGATGCAGCGCGACGGCGGAAATCGCCGCGAACTCCGGGGTGCCGCCGTGGTTGAAAGCATCGGCATCGATGGCGAGCAGCGGGCAGATCCAGTCGAGTGGGCTCATCGACACCGGTCCGGTCACGATCGCGGCGACGTAGCCATCGAGCGTGGGAATGCTGGTGGCGACAGAATGCCGATCAACGCGAGCCTGGAGCCATCGCTCGAGCTCCTCAAGTGGCATCGCGGCTGCCGCCATCGACGACGCTGCTTTATGACGACGCGGGCTCATGCCGCGGCCTGTGCGGTGCGCTGGCGCGCCGCCTTCCAGTTCCAGGCGAGCAGCTCGTGCAGCTGATGGCTCTTGGTTCGCCCGGACACGATGCGCTCCAGCACGTCGGCCAGGTAGGCCTGCGGATCGAGTTCATGGAGCTTTGCCGTGTTCACGAGCGACGCCAGGATCGCCCAGCTCTCGGCGCCGCCCTCGCTGCCGCTGAACAACGAGTTGCGTCTTCCCATGGCAATCGGGCGCATGGAACGCTCGACCGTGTTGGAAT
>NZ_PSRR01000791.1 GCF_004296405.1 Bradyrhizobium sp. Leo170 | reverse complement strand
CATGCCTGTGCCCGTGTCGAGCTGGCAGCCCTGGCGGACATGGCTCGGGGAGAGCGGCGGTGCGCGAGCGACCTTCTTCGCAGATCCCGTCGTCGACATCGCCGGCCGCCGGGTAGCGTCGCTGATCTGCTACGAGCAGCTTCTGATCTGGCCGGTCCTGCAATCGATGCTGCACCGGCCGGATACGATCGTCGCCATCGCCAATGGCTGGTGGGCGACCGGCGCCTCCGTCCCCGCGATCCAGCGCGCCGCCGTCGAGGCCTGGGCTCGGCTGTTCGGTCTTCCCCTCGTCACCGCTTTCAACAGCTGAACAGGAATTCGCCCATGGCCATCGATGCCGATCTCATCCAAAAATGTGCTGATCCCGCCCTGACGCCCGCGATCGTCGAAAAATTCTTGCACGCCGCCGGGTCGCCCGATCCGCTCACGGTGACGGTGCGCAATGGCGACCGCATCATCCTGGTGCCGCCGGTCAAGACGCCCGAAGAAGCGCTTGAGCTTGCCCGCAGCCATATCGGTCGAGCCGTCGTGCGCGTCGGCATCACGCAGTATCCGGCCGGTCTCGGCGTGAAGGATCCCTCCGAGATGTCGCCGGATCTGTTCGACGCTTGCAGGAACATCCGCACGGGCACGGCCCTGTTCGGCAAGGTCTGGCGGATCGTCTGGAAATGGTATGGCAATCCGACCGATGATAGCGTCAGGGCGCAGGTGTTCGACGATGCCGTCGAGGCCTGGAAGCGTGGGCAATTTGAGGGGACGGCGGTGTTCACCGCTCCCGATCCTGGCGGACCGAAGCCGCCGGAGCCGACGTGGG
>NZ_PSRR01000790.1 GCF_004296405.1 Bradyrhizobium sp. Leo170 | reverse complement strand
CGGCGACCTCTACGTGTTCCGTGGCAAAAGCGGCAAGCTGATCAAGATCCTTTGGCACGATGGACTGGGCATGTCGCTTTATGCCAAGCGGCTGGAGCGCGGCCGCTTCCTGTGGCCATCATCGGCTGATGGCGTGGTGACAATCACCCCAGCCCAGCTTGGCTACCTGCTGGAGGGCATCGACTGGCGGATGCCGCAACATACCTGGCGACCGCAGGCGGCTGGCTGATCGCTGGGATTTGAATCGGTGGCACGACAAGCGGTTCGGACAGAGGCCGCGTCTTGTGATTCACTGGTCGCCGATGGGCGCCGATGATTCTCTTCCCGACGATGTGACGACGCTGCAGGCGATGCTGCGCGCCGAGCGAGCGGCCCGGTTGGCCGCGGAAGCCGAGGCCCAGGCGGGGACGTTGCTGATCGAGAAGCTCAAACTCACGATCAAGAAGCTCCGGCACGAGCAGTTCGGACAATCCTCCGAGCGGGGCGCATTGCTGGACCAGCTTGAGCTACAGCTCGCCGACCTGGAGGAGAATGCGGCGCAAGCTGACACCGCGGCGCAGATGGCAGCCGAGAAGATTGCGGTGCCATCGTTCGAGCGCCGCAAGCCAGCCCGCCGGCCGCTGCCGGAGCATCTGCCACGGGAGCGCCTCGTCTATCCGGTGCCGGCCACCTGCCCATGCTGCGGCGACAGCCGATTGCGCAAGCTCGGCGAGGACGTGACCGAGACGCTGGAGCTCGTTCCGCGCCAGTGGAAGGTGATCCAGCACGTGCGCGAGAAGCTCGTCTGCCGGGCCTGCGAAGCGATCACCCAGCCGCCGG
>NZ_PSRR01000789.1 GCF_004296405.1 Bradyrhizobium sp. Leo170 | reverse complement strand
TTGTGCCAGCCGCTCGGTGTCCGGCGCATCGCCACCATTCAATAGCTCACCATCCGCCATCCTCATCATGTCACGCTCTCCGTGGAGACGGCTTGGTGCGTGGGACATGCGACATCGATTCAGGCGTTGGCAGGATGTGATTGAGGGCCGCCAGCTCGCCCGCATACGCTCTTTGAAACGCTTCGTCCTGATCGGCGACAAATGCAGAAATTGAAGCGGCACTCATAGTGCCGTCGCCCAAAGGGCAGGCACAACGGCCAAGTTGTTCGCGAGCCCGCGTCAAGAGACTATCCATCTGCGCGATGGTCTCTCGCGCAGCTTCCATCGTGTCATCGAGGTTCATTGCCCCTCCCAGACGGTCTCCTTGCCAACGCACCGTAGCGCCAGCAGGATTCGAAACCGCTTGCGCCACCAGCTCCGCTCAAGGGGCAACGACCTGCTCTCGGGGCCGGCCGCCAAAGGCCACCGACAGGCATCGTCTGCCGATGATAACGTGTGTCAGAATTCCCGACGAGAACGTTCCCGCAGATGGCGTAATGGCATTCCTCCGTGTCCCCGTTGGATCAACAGCTCCGCACGTCACTACCAGAGGTGGCGCATGGCGCAAAATACTTGATCGCTATGAAGGCATAGGCGCCCGTGATGGATCGGTGCGTCTCAGCGCGAGCGCTTGAGACGGCGGAGCTAACCTGGAAGTACGTGTCGTTGCGTTAAACGAGTCGTTCGGCCATCGCCGAAGCGAGCCCGCCGCTTGCGGACGGTGAGCCCTTCCTCGCGATAAAGCCGGTAGATCCGGTTGATCCCTGATGGCTCGCCCTT
>NZ_PSRR01000788.1 GCF_004296405.1 Bradyrhizobium sp. Leo170 | reverse complement strand
TTCATCACAGTGATTTTGACGTTTTGATACCGAGCCATTCGAGGATCGGCAAGTTTTCGGGTGGCAGGAGAATCTCGATGCTTCGGGGAACGCCGGGCTGACGGCGAATGAAGCCGTTTCGTTCGAGGGTGACGATCATTTGGTGGACTGACGGCGGGCTGACGCGGAAATGGCGCTGAATGTCGGCTTCGGCTGGCGGCTGTCCGAACATGTACGAATAGGTATGGATGAAAGCGAGGTAGTGCCCCTGCTTCTCGGTTAAGCGCGCGCTGATTTTTGACTCATGGATCGATTCGTCCCGGCCTCCGACAAGGAGGCAAAGCATGAATGTACGTTATCGGGTCGAATTGAGCCAAGCCGAGCGCGACGAACTGACGGCGATGCTCGGCGGCGGCAAGCACGCCGCCCGCAAGCTCAAGCGGGCGCAGATTTTGCTGGCGGCCGATAGGGGCCGCAGCGACGAGGAGATTGCTCGGACCGTGAGTGTCAGCCGTTCCACCGTCAGCCGGACCAAGCGCCGCTTCGTAGAAGGCAATCTGGAGCGGGCCTTGAGCGAGGAGCCGCGTCCGGGCGCAGAGCGCAAGCTGACCGGAAAGGAGGAGGCCCTGCTGGTGGCGACGGCATGCGCCAAGCCGCCCGCTGGCCGCAAACGCTGGACGCTGACGCTGCTGGCCGACACGATGGTCAAGCTCACCGATCACGACAGCCTGTCGGGCGAGACCGTGCGTCGCCGGCTGGCCGAGAACGACCTCAAGCCATGGCGCAGGGACATGTGGTGCATTCCCCATGTCGACGGCGAATACGTCGCCCGCATGGAGGACGTGC
>NZ_PSRR01000787.1 GCF_004296405.1 Bradyrhizobium sp. Leo170 | reverse complement strand
ATTGAGCAGACCGAAGGTGCCAAATTCTGGCTCAAGGTCGTCAACGACCTGAAGACGCGTGGAGTCAACGATATCCTGATCGCGGTGGTCGATGGGCTCAAGGGCTTTCCCGAGGCGATCGCCTCGGTCTATCCGCAGACCGTGGTGCAGACCTGCATCGTGCACCTGATCCGCAACAGCTTGGCGTTTGTAGCCTGGAAGAATCGCAAGGCGATCCTGCCTGCCATCAAGGCAATCTACCGGGCCGAGAATGCCGACATGGCGCTGGTCCGGCTCGAGGAGTTCGAGGACGAATGGGGCAAGCGCTATCCGGCGATCGGCCAGGCCTGGCGCCGCGCCTGGGAACAGGTCGTGCCGTTCTTCGCGTTCGCTCCTGGTGTCCGCAAGATGATCTACACGACCAACGCGGTCGAGGCGCTGCACCGTAGCTTGCGCAAGATCATCAAGACCCGCGGCAGCTTTCCAAACGACGACGCAGCGTTGAAGCTGCTTTATCTCGCCATCAAGAACGCCGGATTGAGGTGGCGGCGGGGCGTCGAGTGGACTGCCGCCATGGGCCAGTTCGCCATTCAGTTCGGCTCGCGTTTTCCGGGATCAGCGCGATGACCAACGTGTCGATCGGCCGTCTTATCCGGCGGCCCGAGTTTGGCCGATCAGCAAGCTCTGTAAAGGCGGGCCTGCGGCCCCCGCCTGCGGCGGCTACGGCCTTGACAGAGCTTGCTGCCCGGCCACTGTTAGCCACCATGGGATCGACACCAATGTCCGGCTGATAGAACAAACGACTGCAATTCACCCTTCACAGAAGTCTCTTACACAAAATATCTGACATTCCCCC
>NZ_PSRR01000786.1 GCF_004296405.1 Bradyrhizobium sp. Leo170 | reverse complement strand
GGTGCCGTCCGAAAAGCGGTTGGAATTGAAAGTGGCGTAGTCTCCGGGGTGATCAACCTCGAATCACCCGGCGTTGACGCGCCGGGCTGGAGACCACGCCATGACAAGCGTTACCACGAAGGCTTTAGCTTCGCAGCCTGCAACCGCAACTTCTCCCGCACTTCTCGACGATTGGTTTGACCCGATCGAAGCCGGTCTTCGCGCGCGAGTCCGCGAGTTCATCGAGGAGATGATTCGCGAGGAGCTCGATGGCGTACTGGCGCGCCCGCGTTACGGTCGGCGCCAGAAGATCTGTGCCAGTGATGCGGAGCCGCAGCCCGTCGTCGGCCATCGGCACGGCAGCCGCGAGCGATCGCTGACCGGCACCTTTGGCAAGACCCAGATCACGGTGCCACGTGCGCGGCTGGAGCAGCCGGACGGCACGACCACCGAGTGGCGGAGCGGGACATTCAGAACCTACCAGCGGCGCACTCTGGCGGCCGACGCGCTGATCGCCGGCAGCTACCTGGCGGGCACCAACACCCGCCGGGTCCGGCGCGCGCTGAGCACGCTGTTCGCAGGCAGCGTGGGCAAGGACACGGTGAGCCGGGTGTGGCGCAAAGTGAAGAGCGACTGGGACGCCTGGAACGCCCGTTCGCTCGCCGAGGAGCCGATCGTCCGTCTGATCCTCGACGGCACCGTGGTGCGCGTGCGGCTCGACCGCAAGGCAACATCGATGCTGCTGCTTGTCATCATGGGCGTCCGTGCCGATGGCCAAAAGCTGCTGCTCGCCGTCAAGAGCATGGGCAGCGAGAGCGCCGAGGCTTGGCGGACCGTCCTCGACGATTTGATCAAGCG
>NZ_PSRR01000785.1 GCF_004296405.1 Bradyrhizobium sp. Leo170 | reverse complement strand
CCGTGTGGACAGTTACCTTATCCAGAGCAGAGTGGCGGCAATGGCGACGACGGCGAAGTAGTTTCGCGCGGTCTTTTCGTAGCGCGTGGCGACACGCCTGAACTGCTTCAGTTTTGAGAAGCAGCATTCGACGAGGTGACGCTCGGCGTAAAGGGGCTTGTTGAGCGGATATTTCTTGGTCCGCGAAGGATTGTTTGGAATGACGGCCTGTGCGCCCTTTGCGGCGATGGCGGCTCTGAACGCGTCGGAATCGTAGGCCGCATCCGCCATGACGAACTCGGCCGCAAGGCCCTCGACGAGGGGCTGGGCTTGCGGGGCATCACCGGCTTGGCCTGCCGTCAGGAAGAAACGGACCGGACAGCCCAGGCCGCGGACGGCCATATGGATCTTAGTCGTCAGGCCGCCGCGCGATCGACCGATGGCCTGATTTTGAGCCCCCCTTTTGCGCCGCTGGCGTGCTGGTGGGCGCGGACGATGGTGGAATCGACGATCAGGTATTCAAAGTCTGGATCATCCGCCAGCGCTTCGAACATGCGCAGCCAGACCCCTTTGGCGCTCCATCGGCTGAAGCGCCGGAACACGCTATTCCAGTCGCCGAACGCTTCAGGCAGATCGCGCCACGGCGAGCCGGTGCGCACAATCCACAAAACGCCCTCGACGAACATCCGGTTATCGCGCCCCGTCGAACCGCGCTGGTCCGGCCGGCCGATGATCAAGCCGGATATTCGATCCCATTGCGCATCGCTTAGAACCAGCCGATCCTTGACGCCCAAGGCTTCCTCCTAAAAGAAAGCCTTGAATCACGTTCAATCTGATTTGAGAATCCCAAGAGTCCACA
>NZ_PSRR01000784.1 GCF_004296405.1 Bradyrhizobium sp. Leo170 | reverse complement strand
GGAGAGCACCGAACTGTCCCCGAATTTCCGCCGCTTCGCTGAAGATTACGCCGATGCGGTCACCACACTGCGTTTCTGGGATGCGCTTGATATCATCGACAAGTACTTCGAGCTAGCTGGCTTTGCACATGCAGACGGTTGGACATGGAATGCTGCGCAGATCTCGCTGTTCCTGAGCCTACTCTATCCCATAGTACCTGAGCTAGCGATGGGCTACGGCCAGCACTACTTTGGCGGTGCGTGGCGGCCGTCCCTCGAGACATCAGCCGTAGCAGCCCAGCCAAAGACGTCGGTGACTTTCCCCGTTTCAGCGCGCCAATACCCGCAAACTTTGCCGCGGAGTACAATAAGCGCTTTTGCAAAGAACAGATTTGGCAATCATGAAGATCCGAATGACGAAGCCATGAATTCGCGCATCTCAAAACGCAGCGCTGTCGCTCAGGGCTTTGCGCCATTCAACTCCTCAACTGCGAAGCACGGTATCAATTTCGGCCACGCGCTGGCCGACCCGGTGATGTTTGCAGAACTGCCGTGGCCAAGCGCGTTTGACGGAGGTACAGGTGTCGCTCCCGCCGATCTGCCGCAGTATACGGATGCGGCGGGTTTGCCCGAACTTCGTACAAAGCTCGCACTGAGGTACGGCGTGCGGCATAACCAAGTTATGCTTACGGGTGGTGCTTCACAGGCTTTACAATTGCTTGCCGATGGCTGGATTGACCCCGGTGACGTGGTCCTGACGGAGGACCCCTCCTACTTGGGCGCACTGCGTACGTTTTCGATCGCGGGTGCAACCGTGGTCCAGCTAGGTCTGGCCGCAGAGGGAGTGGATCTGAACGAA
>NZ_PSRR01000783.1 GCF_004296405.1 Bradyrhizobium sp. Leo170 | reverse complement strand
GCTAGGGTCTGTTGAGATTCAGGATTCACAGATTGGACTGCCCGTGATTCAAGCTCCGAAAGGAGTTTTGGATGCACCGATTCGTTTTGACCGACGCTCAATGGGTGAAGATGGCGCCGCTTTGTTTGGGCAAGTCCACCGATCCCGGCCGCACAGGGGGTGACAACCGTTTGTTTCTCGAAGCTGTGCTGTGGATTGCGCGTACGGGCAGCCCATGGAGGGATCTGCCGCCGACATTCGGCAACTGGAATACGGTGTTCAAGCGCTATCGCGATTGGGTAAGGGCTGGCGTTTTCAGACGGATCTTCGAAGCCGTATCAGATGACCCAGACATGGAATTCGCCATGGTCGACGCGACAATCGTCAAAGTTCATCGCCACGCCCAGGGAGCAAAAGGGGGACCAAAAATCAGGCGATCGGCAAATCGAAGGGCGGTTGGACCACCAAAATCCTCGCGCTGACCGACGCGCTCGGAAATCTGGTGCGGTTCATCCTGCTTCCCGGTCATCGCTTTGACACCGTCGGCGTTGCACCCCTCATCAAGGACATCGAATTCGGTGGCTTGATCGCCGACAAGGCTTTTGATTCCAACTGGATCATCGAAGACATGAACGTTCGCAAGGCGAAGATCGTAATCTCGCAGCATCCCAGGCGCGCCAAGCCCCTCGACATCGACAAGGACATCTACAAATGGCGCCACCTGATCGAGAATTTCTTCGGCAAGCTGAAGGAATTCAAACGCATAGCTATGCGATGCGACAAGACAGACAGCAGTTTCGAGGCGATGATCTACCTCGCCACCGCTGTCATCCATTCCAGATGAATCTCAACAGACCCTAGC
>NZ_PSRR01000782.1 GCF_004296405.1 Bradyrhizobium sp. Leo170 | reverse complement strand
AGGTCAAGGCGCGGGCGACGTCGAAGCTTGGCGCGGCGCCGCGGGTGGTGAGCTGCTACGAGGCCGGCTATGACGGCTTCTGGCTGCACCGGCGGCTGGAAGCGGCTGGGATCACGAACTTCGTGTTCGACCCGGCGAGCATTGCAGTGGAGCAACGGTCGCGGCGGGCGAAGACAGACCGGATCGACGGCGAGCTTCTGCTGCGCACCTTGATGGCCTATTTGCGGGGCGAGCCGCGGGTGGTGCGGATCGTCAGGGTGCCGAGCGTGGCCGAGGAGGACGCCCGGCGGATCAGCCGCGAGCGCGAGCGACTGGTGACGGAGCAGACCGCCCATACCAACCGGATCAAGGCGCTGCTGCGTCTGCTGGGCATGGCGGTCGGGGCCCTGCGACGGCGCAACTGGCTCGCCTGGCTGGAGCAGCAGCGGGACTGGCAAGGGCAGCCGTTGCCGCCGCAGCTTCTGGCCGAAGTGAAGCGCGAGCATGCCCGGCTGATGCTGGTGCGTGACCAGCTCAAGGCGCTGGAGCAGGCCCAGGCGGCGGCGCAAGCCGCTGCGACGCCCGCACCGATGGCGAAGCGACGGGATCAGTTGCAGCAACTCAAGGCACTCGGCCCGGCGTTTGCCACGACGCTGGTGCAGGAGGTGTTCTACAAGGACTTCCGCAACCGGCGCGAGGTCGCGAGCTACTGCGGCTTGGCGCCCAGTCCCTGGCAAAGCGGCGGCATCGACCGCGAGCAGGGGATTAGCAAGGCCGGCAACCGGCGCGCCCGCCACAAGACGATCGAACTGGCCTGGCTCTGGCTGCGCCATCAGCCGGACAGCGCGCTCAGCCGCTGGTTCCGCACCCGCACGGAGAACGCCGGCA
>NZ_PSRR01000781.1 GCF_004296405.1 Bradyrhizobium sp. Leo170 | reverse complement strand
CGGGTTAGTGAAGTCGTCCGGCTGAAGGTGAGCTCGATCGACAGCAAGCGAATGTTGATCCACATCGAGAACGGCAAGGGCGGCAGGGATCGTTACGCGATGCTTTCTCCGCGACTGCTGGAGGTTCTGCGTACGTACTGGATGCGAGCCCGACCGGGGCTGTGGCTGTTTCCAGGCCAAGACCCAAGTGAACATGTCAGCGTCCGCTGCGTCCAAGCGGCCTGCCGCGCCGCCCGCCGCCGCGCTCGGCTTGCCAAGCCGATTACTGTCCATACCCTCCGGCACTCGTTTGCGACCCATCTCCTGGAAAGCGGGATCGACATTCGCATCATTCAGGTCTTGCTCGGACATGCCGACCTGGGATCGACCGCGCGCTACGCTCAGGTTGCGACCAATCTGCTCGCCCGCACGACCAGTCCATTCGATGGACTCTCCATCAGGGTGATCCCACCCGACTGAGCTGCGCATATGCGCCCCGTGCTCGAGGTGGCGGACATCCTCCGCCGCCACGGCGGCGCGTTCCGTGCCGCGCAGGGTCCTCGGCTCTCGTCCGACCAGCGCCGTGTGATGGCGGCCATCGAGGCGTGTCGCACAGCGACGCTCGGCGGCCACGTCGAGCGGTGCGACGACTGCGGCCTGGTCCGCGTTGCCTACAACAGCTGTCGCGATCGGCACTGTCCAAAGTGCCAGGCGCTCGCGCGCGCCCAATGGCTCGCCGAGCGCCAGACCGACCTGCTGCCGGTCCCCTATTTCCATGTCGTCTTCACCGTGCCGGCGCTCGTGGCCGCCATCGCGCTGCAGAACAAGGCGGTGGTCTACGACATCCTGCTCAAGGCGGCAGGCGAGACGATCCGTCTCATCAGCGCC
>NZ_PSRR01000780.1 GCF_004296405.1 Bradyrhizobium sp. Leo170 | reverse complement strand
GAGAGAGCATCGCCGATCTTGCCCCGAGATTATCCACCACGATCGATGGAAAAAAGCCGTCACTGCCGGCTTCCGCTCCACGTCACGTGAGTGGTCCTCGTGCGCCTCGTTAAGGGTGATCATGCGGCCTAGCAGGATTTGCCGCGGTAGGTTCATTTTATCAAGGCCCAAGATTGTACGGCCTCTTAAGTTGCGCGCATGGCTTTCGCGCGCACGCAAGCTGCCGCATGCGCACGGCATCATGCTCCGTTATCGATGTAAGATAATGGCCCATTCTGCCCAATTACGGACCGAGATATCGCCGCGGCGAGCATCCGATTGTCGCATTTCCGCCAGTTGAACCGCGAGATCTCCTGGCACATCGCTTGCTTGACTTGAGACCGGGACCGTCGCTTCCCGCGCGAAGCAAACTTGTGAGGACAATATGCTGGGAATTGGAAGTAAGTTGCCGCCGTTCGAAATCACAGGCGTGAAGCCCGGTTTTCATCTGCACGAAGAGAGCGGGCAGAGCGCGCTCGAGACGCTGACGGAAAAACAGCTTCCCTGGGAAATGGAAGATCATTTTCTTCTATCCGAAGGATTTCACCTTCGTCTGCCCAACCGAGATCGCCGAGTTTGCCCGGCTGTCGAAGGATTTCGCCGACCGCGACGCGGTCGTGCTGGGCGGCTCGACTGACAACGAGTTCTGCAAGCTGGCTTGGCGACGCTCACACAAGGACCTGAACCATCTGCCGATCTGGCAGTTTGCCGACACCAAGGGCGGGCTGGTCGATGGTCTTGAAGTGCGTTCGCCGGACGGCGTCGCCTATCGCTACACATTCATCGCGGACCCAGACAACACGATCCAGCATGTCTACGCGACCAACCTCAATGTC
>NZ_PSRR01000779.1 GCF_004296405.1 Bradyrhizobium sp. Leo170 | reverse complement strand
GTAACCGGCATGAGGCCCCCACCTAGCCATCCTTCGGCTTGCGCGCGATACAGCCTGGCATGAGCGGATCGGTGGAGGTGTAACGATGGCAAATGCCATGCTTGATGCCAGGCAGGAAGGTGACTCCTATCGTCGCGTCGAGGTGATCACTGGGGAGCGCCGACGGCGACGGTGGACGGGCGAGGAGAAGGCCCGGATCGTGGCGGAGAGCTTTGAGGAGGGTGCGAACATCTCCGAGGTGGCGCGGCGCAATGGGGTTTCCCGCGGGCTGCTTACGGTGTGGCGACGCCAAGTTGCGGCGGCGGTAGCGGGCAAGGCGCCAAGCTTCGTGCCGATCCAAATTGGTGCCGAGAGCGGTGGCGGGACAGCTGGCGAGTCCGAGCGTATTTCGCCGGTACAGACGAAGCCTTTGGAGATCGCCGCGCCGCCGGCCAAGGTCTGCGGGGTGGTCGAGATCGAGGTGAACGGGGCGCGCATCCGGGTCGAGTCGGGCGTGGAGCTGGCGACCCTGTCGACGGTGCTGGCGGCGCTTCGGGGGATCCGGTGATTGCACTACGGTCTGACCTCAAGGTGGTGCTGGCGGCACAGCCGGTCGACTTTCGCAAATTGGTGCACACGCTGTCGGCGCTGGTGAGCGAAGCGCTGCGTGCGAACCCGTATTGCAGCGACGTCTTCGTGTTCCGCAGCAAGCGCATGGACAGAGTGAAGCTTCTGGCGTGGGACGGCAGCGGCATGGTGCTGGTAACGAAGTGGTTGCACCAAGGACGTTTCACCTGGCCGCCGATCCGCGACGGCGTTGTGCATCTCAGTGCGACGCAGCTTGCGATGCTGCTCGACGGGCTCGAGTGGACGCGTGTGTCGCCCAAGCCTGTAAA
>NZ_PSRR01000778.1 GCF_004296405.1 Bradyrhizobium sp. Leo170 | reverse complement strand
ACGGCAGAGGGAATGCCCGTCAGACGCTTTGTGGCCGGCTAAGGCTCCGACGTCCGAAGGTGAGACGTCCGAGCTTTGTGATGACCCCGGATCATCATTGCGCTGGGGATGAGACAAGAGAAGGTAAACTCGCTTGGATCGGGTCCCGAAGAGCCGAGCGGACGGGTTATGTGCTCGTTACATGGCGTCCTTGCGGGCGGCGCACCGGCGGGAGACCCGGGTCCCGGAGGCGGACGTTTCGGGGGCGGGCGGCAAATGCCAAGCTTTGCCGCCGTGATGCCCAGTGGACCTGCGTCCAGCACAGCTCGGCTTCCGTTGGTCGGGGTGGGGGGATCGAGCCGGCTGTGCCAAATTGGTGGAACAATCAGCTATTTACGCGGCTTGGGTCAGTCGGGAAACTTTAACCTACTGGTCGACCAAAGGTCGACTAAGTTGAGAAAAATCCTATATTAGTCAGATGGATTTCGTGGCGGACAGGGGACACTATATTGGCTCGGCTGAAGGTAGTTCGGCCGTGGATAAGCTTGTGTTGGCTACCGTCAACGCACCTTTCAAGCGGGATATCAGCGCGGCAATCCTTCACCAATGCATTGCGCGGGCCGAGATCAGCGAATGGCCAGTCCACGTTGCAGCGTTCTTTACCGACGTATCGCCGCGATTGGTTTTCGGCTTTGCCGCACTACACGGTATCTCCAAGTCCGAGCTCGCCGAAGCGTACGTGGTCGTGAAGACTAAGACGGGCGAGCACAACCCTGATTTGGAGAGCGAGCTTGTCCCACTGGCAGCTTCTGCTCGATAGAACAATTGTAGGCCTAGACCGCCTTCGAGCGAACGGAAAGCCCGTTCCCGATTGGGTGCTGGGGGGCGGTTGATGAT
>NZ_PSRR01000777.1 GCF_004296405.1 Bradyrhizobium sp. Leo170 | reverse complement strand
ATCCATGGCATGCGCCCAGAACTGGCAGATGCGGGTGCGATGTCGTCCGGGATCGAGCACCGGCATCGGCGTCTCGTCGCAGAACACGCGCGGCGCGGCCTGGATCGTGCGCAGCTGGAGGTCATAGAGGCTCCTGAGCCACCAGGCCGCACGCTTCACCCAGCCGGCAAGCGTCGACCGGTCGAGATGGACGCCCTGGCCGGCCAGAATCTGCACTTGCCGATACAGCGGCAGATACCAGGCGAACTTCGAGATCACCACGTGGCTCACGAGTGCGGTCGAGGCCATGCCGCTCTCGATCAGGCGCGGCAGCACCTTCGCTTGGACCACACCATCGGTGCAGCTGCGGCAGCCATATTTAGGACGGATCGTGCGCAGCACCCGCAGAATCGCCGGGATGATGTCCAGCACCTCGCTGACGTCCTCGCCGATCTTGTGGAGCTGACCTTGGCAGCATGGGCACGCGGTTGCCTCCGGCTCCAGCACCTGCTCGCAGCGCGGCAGGTGCTTTGGAAGCGCGCCGATGTTGCGGCGCGCCTTCTTGCGCGGTTTGCTGGGTGGCTTCGCCACAGCCACATCATCGTTGGCGGGCGCAGGCAGCGTAGGGTCAGCCTCAAGATCGCCCAGCTCGAGCGCAAGCTGTTCGTCCACGAGCACCGCAAGCCGCTCCGACCGCTTCCCGAAGATCATCTCCTTGAGCGTCTGCATTGCTACGCGCAGCTTCTCGTTCTCAGCGTCAAGCGCGAGCACCATCTCGGTCAGAGCCGCCGGATCGGTCGGGAGAGCGTCGGGACGAATCGCCATGATCAGACGATACATCCGCGCGACCCGTGCTCCAGCGAAATCCTCACGCCTCAGCCGACAACGGTCGGCTGC
>NZ_PSRR01000776.1 GCF_004296405.1 Bradyrhizobium sp. Leo170 | reverse complement strand
CTTCTGACCACGCGCAAATGCCGAAGCCATCATCCTTTTCCGACCTAGATCGTCCTTGGCCTTCTTCAGATTGGCGACATCTGCTGCGGAGAAGAAGCCGGCCATATTTAGAACGACGGCAAATGGTGGTCCGGGGGAGGGGGCCATCAGCAACCCCACCATCTCGCAGAGGCCCCGGTAGAGTTTCGATTGTTGGGCGGGATGCCGCGTATTGATGATTCCCACCTTGCATTCCGGCGAAATGATCTTGCCGCACGAGCTGGAGTGAGCATCACCTGGTCGTCGTCGTGCGCACGTTCAGCGGCGAGCTGGTCCTCGACAACCCGACCCAGAACATCATGCCCTGGTCGCGCAAGCCCTATCGCTGGGTGCGCATCCAGTTGCCCAAGAACCCCAACTATTGGGTATCCCGGGCGACCGCAACACCTGATCTAAAGCATGATCCGGAAAAGTGGAAACCGGTTTTCCGAAAAGGTCACGCTCAAACAAAAAGATGAGATCATGATCCGACCAATCGGATCATGATCTCGTTCATCGTGCGGCTTGGCTGACGCTTTGCGAGAGGCCGAACCCCACGATCACCGCAAGGCAGATGATGGCTCCGGTGCGTAACAGGCCGGGACCGACAAATCCCTGCACGACGCCGAAGCAGAGGCAGGCGGCGGCCGCGGCCGGGAAGAAGGAGTCGCGGCCACGTCGGAGCGCGCCTAAGACCAGGCGTGCGAGGAGGGAGAACGCAATCGCGATCGCGAGCGCCAGTCCGATCCAGCTCGTTCCCACGAATAGCGCGATGACTGCGGAGGGGGCGGCCAGCGGTCCCGTTGCATCGCCGGATTGGTAGATCCATCCAATCGACTGGAAGGCGCCGGCGCCGGCGT
>NZ_PSRR01000775.1 GCF_004296405.1 Bradyrhizobium sp. Leo170 | reverse complement strand
TCAGACTGTGAGATTCGGCTATCCCCCGTAGCTCTGCACCAGGCTGCCGGCGACCAGCGACCAGCCGTCGACCAGCACGAAGAAGATCAGCTTGAACGGCAGCGACACCACGACCGGCGGCAGCATCATCATGCCCATCGACATCAGGACCGAGGCGACCACGAGGTCGATGATGAGGAAGGGGAGGAACAACAAAAAGCCGATCTCGAAGGCGCGCTTCAATTCCGAGATCATGAAGGCCGGGACGAGGATGCGCAGCGACATCTCGTCCGGCGTCGCCGGCGGCGGCTCGCCGGAGAGATCCATGAACAGCTTGAGGTCCTTCTCGCGCACGTTCTTCTGCATGAAGCCGCGCAAGGGGACGGAGGCGCGCTGCAGCGCTTCCTCGACGCCGATCTGGTTGGCGACGAGCGGGCGGATGCCGTCGTCATAGGATTTCTGCAGCACCGGGCCCATCACGAACGCGGTCAGGAACATCGCCAGCGCGATGATCACCGAGTTGGGCGGCGCGGTCGCGGTGCCGAGCGCGGTGCGCAACAAGGACAGCACCACGACGATGCGCGTGAACGATGTCATCATGATCAGGATCGACGGCGCGATCGAGAGCACGGTGAGCAGCGCGATCAATTGGATCGCGCGCTCGGTGACGCCGCCATTGCCCTGGCCGAGATTGATGCTGATGTCCTGCGCAAGCGCAGGCGCCGCCAGCGAGCTGGCGGTGATCAGGACGGCGGTGAATAAAACTCTACGCGGGAACTTCGGCGGCCTCACGAAGGGTTCTTCGGGCGGCCGAGCAGGGAGGCCATCTCGTCTTCGAGATTCTCAAAGCCGCTCTTCTGCGGCGCGGGCGGGGGCGAGGGTTCGCTGCGTGCGGGGCGCGGCGCG
>NZ_PSRR01000774.1 GCF_004296405.1 Bradyrhizobium sp. Leo170 | reverse complement strand
GGCCACCGGCCAAGGTGCTAAGTCGCTTCCATCGCACAGATCATGGCCGTGCAGATACAAGGGGTTCTCTCCGCGGACGACTGTGCCCGTGGAGAGAACCCCTCACCCAAGCGAGCTCGTTGCAGGCGTCGGCGCGGCCCTCTCCCACAAGGGGAGAGGGCACAGTAACTGGCACTGCGACGGCGGAGTTTGTGGGGTGGGCACGCTGCGCTTTGCCCACCCTACAGTAGCGGCTATAATTCGGGGCGAACTTGCACATCTAAGGACCATGATGCTTCACGTCTGCTCGCTCGCCCTGCTTCCCGAAACCGTAAGATTGACCGGCGCCAGCCACATCCTCACCGTCATGGCCAATGTCGCCCAGGTGCAGCGGCCGGCTTCCGTGCTCGAGGCCAATCATCTGCGCGTGCAGGTCGACGACATCACCGAAGTGATGGACGGTTTTATCGCACCCTCCGGACGGCACATCGAGCAAGTCCTGAACTTCGTGCGGAGTTGGGACCGTAGCGCGCCGATGGTGGTACACCGCTACGCCGGCATCAGCCGCTCGACCGCGAGCGCATTCGCCGCCGCCTGCGCGCTCAATCCGCATCGCGACGAGGCCGAGATCGCGCGCCAGATCCGCGCCGCCTCCCCGATCGCGTCACCGAACCGGCTGATGGTGAGCCTTGCCGACAAGGCGCTCGGGCGGGAGGGCCGGATGATCCGCGCGCTCGACGAGATCGGGCCCGGCGCCATGAGCGTCGAAAACCAGCCGTTCCGGGTCGACCTCGAGTGAGTCGCGCGGAAATGCCGCTTTAGAGCATGATCCGGAAAAGTGGAAACCGGTTTTCCCTCGCGACAAACGCGAAGCGTTTGCGCGGAGATCATGCTCAAACAAAGAGATG
>NZ_PSRR01000773.1 GCF_004296405.1 Bradyrhizobium sp. Leo170 | reverse complement strand
CATAAGCCCATTCGCGGAGCGCGGTCTGGATGAAGCGCTCGGCCTTGCCGTTGGTTTTGGGCGTGTAGGGCTTGGTGCGGATGTGCTTGAGGCCGAGGTCCCGGCACGCATCGCGAAAGGCGAAGGCCTTGTAGCAGCTGCCGTTGTCGGTCATGACGCGGGTGACGGTGACGCCGAGGCTTTTGTAATAAGCCACCGCCGCCTTGAGAAAGGGAACGGCGCTGTCGGCCTTCTCGTCGGGCTTGATCTCGGAGAAGGCGATGCGGGAGTGGTCGTCGATGCAGACGTGGACGAACTCCCAGCCGACGCCGCGGCGGTTGCTCTGGCCGGTGCGATCGCCGGTGATGCGGTGGCCGACATGCGCGAAACGGCCGAGCTTCTTGATATCGAGGTGGATCATTTCGCCGGGCGCGGCGCGTTCATAGCGCCGGGCCGGCTCGGCCGGCGCCAGGTCGCGCATCCGGTTCAATCCCAGCCGCCGCAGGACGCGGCTGACGGTCGCCGCCGAGACACCGACCTCGGCGGCGATCTGCTTGCCGGTGTGGCGCTGCCGGCGCAACGCCTCGATCATCGTGCATGTGGCGGGCGCTGTTTGGCCTGGCAATGAAAGGGGCCTTGAGGAACGGTCGCGCAACCCATTCACACCTTCGGCGCGGAACCGCTCGATCCATTTGGCGACCGTCTTCGGTGTCGTGTTGAACTGGTAGGCCGCGTCGGCCTGGCTCAGCCCACCTTCCACCACGCTGCGTACCATCGCCTCTCGACCTTTGGGCGTCAAACGCGCATTCTTGTGGCTGTTCATCTGGTCTCTCCGGGGAACACTGAAGCTTCGCAACCTCAGCTTCCTCGGTTCGGACCAGATGGACAACCTCCTGAAAGACCACATCTA
>NZ_PSRR01000772.1 GCF_004296405.1 Bradyrhizobium sp. Leo170 | reverse complement strand
ATTCTTCGAAGGTGTTCGAAGCCATCGGAGAAGCAGATGACCTGGACCGAAATCACCCGCTGTCAGCATGACAGACGAGCGCTCCGCTATGCAAGCGATTGTACGGATGCGGAATGGGCCTTGATCGAGCTGTTGATGCCAGGGCCGAGCAAGGTCGGGCGACCGCGCAAGACCTGCATGCGATCGGTATGGGATGCGATCCAGTACATTGCGACGACGGGATGCCAATGGGCGCTTTTGCCAAAGGATTTTCCTCCCTTCACGACGGTCCAGTACTATTTTTATGGCCTGCGCGACAGCGGGGTGTTGGATTTGATCAATGAAGCCTTGGTTGAAGTCGCGCGTAGGCTTGCTGGACGGGAGCCGCAACCAACGGCGGCGATCATCGACAGTCAATCGGTCAAGACGACCGAGAGCGGAGGGCCACGCGGCTTTGATGCGGGCAAGAAGATCAAAGGTCGCAAGCGCCACATCGTCACCGATACAGAAGGAAATTTGCTGAGCGCCATCGTGCACCCGGCCAATGTTCAGGATCGGGACGCGCGCCGGCCGTCGTCACTTTGGCGTGTGCGAGCTACCCGACTATTGCACACTTGTTTGCTGACGGCGGCTACGCCGGCGAAAAGCTTGAAAAACGCGCTCCGGAAAATCGACGGGCCCACGATTGAAATTGTTAAACGCCCGGATGACGCAAAAGGCTTCGTTATAGTTGCCCGACGCTGGGTCGTCGAACGCACGTTGGCACGGCTCAACCGCTGCCGACGTCTCGCCAAAGATTGGGAGGCCTCCGTCACCTCGGCTGAAGCATGGCTCCTTATTGCGTCAACTCGACAACTGGTGCGCCGCATCGCCAGATCGGCCAACGTCAAGTCATGAATTTTGAGTCAGAG
>NZ_PSRR01000771.1 GCF_004296405.1 Bradyrhizobium sp. Leo170 | reverse complement strand
CCCTTCAGCGACATGCCGACGGACTCTGACCATGTCCGCTCATTGGGCTAGACCGGAAGCGACCGACCGATAGCCGAAACGACGCTGATGACCCGTCTGAGACCTTCCGGCCGACTCCAAATATTCCCGCTCGCTGGGCCTGACCGGAAATCATCGTAGCGAGAGCAAAAGGGCGCCCGTTGACCCAAGCGGACACTAGCTTTACTGACGAAGTCCAACCGGGGTGGATGTTCAACCGCCCGCCCACACTGGAAATCATGGCGCTCTTGCTCGCCGTCAACCCACGCCCTATGTCCGCTAGTGCACTACCAACACCGGCACGCTTCCGTCGGCTAGGACCTCCGATGTTTGACTCCCCAAAAATAGCTTCGTGAGGCCGCGACGCCCATGAGAGCCCATGACGATTAGGTCGCAGCCTCTGGACTTTGCTGTTTCGATAATCGCAGTGGCTGGGTGCGCATTCGGAACATGCAAGAGTTCTGCAGGTATCCCGATCTGCTCCGCCATAGCTCGAGCTTCATCGAGCACTCTGCGTGCACGTTCCTTGCCGGCTGCGTCAAAGTGATCAAACTCTTCCCGCGAGGGAGTCCATCCCGAGGCGTATCCGTTCCCATAGTAGACCGGCATCGGTTCCGTTATGGTGATAACTGTCACTTTAGCGTTCAGGGCCTTTGCTAAACCAATCCCATGCTTAACGCCATTTCTCGCGACATCCGATCCATCCGTGCTCAAGAGAATATTGCCGTACATTTGGGGCTCCCTTGCTCGTCGAACATTTTCCCTAAAAGGGATCCTTATTTATATGGTCCGATCGTCGCCGTCCGTCTACGGGCCAATCCGAAGCTCTTTCGTGGACCAACAAGCGTCCGGTGATGGCCCTTGACTGCCATC
>NZ_PSRR01000770.1 GCF_004296405.1 Bradyrhizobium sp. Leo170 | reverse complement strand
GCAAAGCGCAGCGTGCCCCCCATTAAGCACTCCGCTCGGGATGGTGGGCACGCTGCGCTTTGCCCACCCTACGACATCAAAACAACGATCCCTGCCCGTCGTCTTCCACCGTCGGCGGCGCCTTGCGTGGTGCCGGCCGCTTCGGCTTTTGCGGCTCGGCGGCGCGCTCCTCGTCCGTGATCGGCAGCAGCAATTGCGCATCGTCATTGGCGGCGGGGTTGACCCGCGTCGAAACCTCATGCCAGGCGAATTCGCCGACCGCCGGGCCCTTCAAGAGCGGCATCGCCAACGAGACCTCGTCGTTGCGGCAATCGAGCCAGTGCTCGAAGGCCTCGGGCGAAATCGTCACGGGTACGCGGGGATGCAATCTCGCCAGATCGGCGCTCGCCGGCGCAGTGATGATCGCAACCGTATCGACCTCCTCGCCGTTCGGACCCATCCAGGTCTCCGCCAGCGCGGCGAAGCCGACCGGCTGCTGGTCGCGGCGATAGATGAAATAGGGCCGCTTGCGGCCGCCCTCGTCGTGCCATTCATAATAGCCGTCGGCCGGGATCAGCGAGCGGCGGCGCCGAATCGCGTTCTTGAAGGCGGGCTTTTGCAGCACCGTCTCCGAGCGGGCGTTGAACAATAGGCCGACTTGGCGGGGATCCTTGACCCAGGCGGGCACCAGGCCCCAGCGCATCAGCCGAAAATGCCGTCCGCCGTTCTCCAAGATCACCACGGGAACGGGTTGGGTCGGCGCAATATTGTGCCGCGGCGGGAAGTTGGGCTGCTCAAGGTAGCCAAAGAGCAGCCTGATTGCCTCCGGCGGTGAGGTGATGACGAAGCGTCCGCACATAATCCGGGAAAAATAGGTACTCGTTCAGGACCTTTTAACCGCCCCTGTCAAACAC
>NZ_PSRR01000769.1 GCF_004296405.1 Bradyrhizobium sp. Leo170 | reverse complement strand
CCGAAATAGGCCTTTGCGGATAGCAATGACCTCGGTCGGAAAGGCGCCACGATCTAATAGTGGCAGCGCTCCCCATCCGCGAGTAGCCTGTGCTCAACTCCAGTTGAGCCACTGGAGTTCATCCGAACGAACGCTCGATCGTGCGGCGCACACGCACCTCGCCTGGACCGACGTGGTACTCTTTTATGACGCGGCCTTCCAGTGCTCGCTCAGCCTGAGTGGAGCGGTTGCGCTGGCGCAGGTAGTCGTGCCATGTGTGGAAGTGATAGCGCTCGATCCACACATCTGGATCCGCCATGTTTCGCGCGATCGACCAGCCGTAGGCGCCGTTACGCTGCCGGACGAGCCGAAGTTGCTGCATAACCTCCCGAAACCCAGGCGCGTTTCTCTGCACAACCCGATATTCGATCTCGATCACAACAGGTCCGTCGCGCCCGGTGATGGGCACCAGCACCTTTGGGTCCTCAAGGAGGCTTCCCTCTTCCACACGCGCCCTCACGGGCGGCATCCGTAGCCGCAGGCCGACCAGTGGCGATGCAACCATCAACGCGGCGGCAACGAGGAGGGCAGTTTCGACACCAGCGACCTCCGCCAAATGCCCCCAAGCCCAGCTGCCGAGCGCCAGCCCATCGGCTGAGGCCGCTTGATAGGCTGCCAGAGACCGTGCTGCGACCCAGCGGGGCGCAGAAAGCTGTACGCCAACGTTCAACAGAGTCCAACAGAGGGTCCACCCAGCACCAGCCACCACCAGTCCCAGTCCGGCGATCACTGGATTTCGGCTGAATGCCATAACAGCAATGCCCGTGCCCATAGCGAGCGCGCAGCATCGCATCGCTGCTTCAGCGCTCAAGTGCTTGCGCACCAACCCGATATTTGCCGCTCCGATGACAGCTCCCGCGCCAAAGGCG
>NZ_PSRR01000768.1 GCF_004296405.1 Bradyrhizobium sp. Leo170 | reverse complement strand
TCGAAATTCAAGCGCAGCTTGAATTTCGGGTGAGGGGGAGCCTCCGCGAACACGTCTGTCACCGTGCGCGTGGAGATAGCCCCTCACCCCGACCCTCTCCCCGCAAGAACGGGGAGAGGGAGAAGTGCCGGCGATCGTTCCCACGTGAAATCATCACACCCTAATTCATCCGCAGCAGGCGGCCGACGATTGGCGTGGGGCCGGGCTTGGCTTGCGGGTCGACGCGGAACACGATCTGCGACGACTTGAAGGTGGCGACGTAGAGGCCGCCGGGGACCAATACACCGCTCTCCCGGGCGAAATCGAAGAATCTGCCCTTGAGCTGGGTGCCGCCGAGATCAACCTGCTGACGCTCGCCGGGGATGTCCAGGCGCCGCACGATCAGCGTGCCGCGTCCTCTTGCCTCCACGAATGGCGAAGCGCCGTAGAGGGTGAGTTGAGGCTGCGGCAATGCGGCCTTGCTGGCATCGACGCTGCGCAACACGGTGGCGGCGACCGCGCTGGTCGCCTGCGTCGTGGCGTGCGTCTGGTTGGAATCGCAATCGGTCTTCTCGGCCTTGACGTCGGCGAGATGCACGACGCTCTCCTCGGTCCCGACGATCACCGTGCCGATCCCCGAGATCGTCTCGCGCCTGCAGGATGTCATATAGCTCAGCACGATCGAGCCACCGTCCGCGAGCTTGATCACGGTCTTCGGGGCCACATAATCCATGAACTCGGCGCCGGTGACCTTGCCTTGCACGTCCTCGACGACGGCCACCGGTGACTCGGCCGCGGCCGGCGAAGCCAGCGCCAACAGGCCGACACAAATAGCTATCGCTCGTTTCATTTCGGGAACCTCTCAAACGGTAGAATTTGGTTAGTCGCGCTGGCGCCGGTTTGGTTCTCCGGAAGCGAATAGTTGGGTTG
>NZ_PSRR01000767.1 GCF_004296405.1 Bradyrhizobium sp. Leo170 | reverse complement strand
GAGCGGGGCCGCCTCTTCCTGCGCGCCTTCTTTGAGAGTTCCAGACCTTCCTCATCAGGGAAAGTCTCGTCACCTTGTCGGATGTCAAAATAGTACAGTTTCATCAGACCAGAACGACGCCAACCACAAATTGTTCATCTCCTAGAACGCTGCAAAGCGAGAACAAAACGACCCGCAGGCGCGAACCAGGCCGAAGGATCGTTAGCAGGTTAAGCGATTGCTCAGCTTTGCTTCCCCTGCATGCAGGCGATCACGAACTCTTTCTTTGCGCGACCTTGTCCTTTCATCTGTCCGCCCGCGCTTGAGAAACCACGTTCGGTAGCGAGCTGCTTGCATCTTTCCAACTTTTGAGGGGAGCCTTTGCGAGGCGCGCCCTGTTGAGCCTGTCCAGCGCCCGCGGCCAGAGCCAAAGCAACGGAAACAATCAAAATCAACCTAACCATTTCGGGTACCATACCTGACAATGAGAATTTGGGCATGACCTCCGTTGTGAGCGGGATGCCTCGCGCCCGGGACAATAATGCATAAAAGTACCGGGCCCTCGGCACCGCCATCAACCAACGCGATGCCGAGAGCTGCCGATCACTTGTGGATTGTAGCAGAGTGGGCTGCCGGCGTTAACCGGCGGGCCACCCGTAAATTTCCCAGGGCGCCGGACGCTCCCCCTAGGTCACCTCCTCGGGGCAAGCCAGATGTGAAGCTCAGCGAGCCTCAGGCTTCCCCGGATCGCCCACCGCGCCAGTCTGAGCCGGTAGCGCATGATCAACAGCCGGATCAGGAGCATTCCAGGTGCTCCTTGATCAGATTGAGGCGCTCTCTGACCTCCAGCACGACCTGATGCATTCCGTCTATGGCGGTGTCTGCATCGGGCGCGGCGAGGAGGACCGCAAGCAATTCAACCATGACCGACGCCTCCCTAAT
>NZ_PSRR01000766.1 GCF_004296405.1 Bradyrhizobium sp. Leo170 | reverse complement strand
CAGCTCCGATCTCTTCGCCATCAACAGCTCACCGCGCCACGATCATCGCGGCCGCTTCATCGGCGTGGTGCTGACCGGGCGCCCGATCGGCGAGCTTCGCCGCGCCTACGAGGCGCTGCACAAGGCGCATCACGAATTGCAGCGCGCCCAGCGCCAACTGGTCGAGCAGGAGAAGATGGCGAGCCTCGGCCGTCTCGTCGCCGGCGTTGCGCATGAGCTAAACAACCTGATTAGCTTCGTCTATGGTAACATCCACACGCTAATGCGCTACCGTACGGCGATCGTCGCCTATCTCGACGCGGTCCACGGCAAAGGCAAGACTGCCGACCTTCCGGCGCAAAGGAAGAGCCTGCGCATCGACGAGATTTTGGAGGACGTCGGCCCGCTCATCGAAGGCACCATGGAGGGTGCGGTTCGCATCAGCGAGATCGTGAAGAATTTGCGCCGGCTGTCCTTCAGCAAGCTCGGCGAGGTCGAGCGCGTCAACATCGAACGATTGATCAACACTGCCGTGCTGTGGGCCGTGCGCACCAAGCAGGTCCGCATCGACCTGCAGATGGAGGTCGAGCCGGACCTCTGGATCTCCGGCAATGAGGGGCAATTGCACCAGGTGATCGTCAATCTTGTGGAAAATGCGATCGATGCGATGCGTGGCACCGAATTGCCTCGGCTGGTCGTCTCGGCGGCGCGCAAGGGTAACGAAATCCTGTTCCGGATCTCGGACAACGGTTCTGGAATCGACAAGGATCACATCAGCCATATCTTCGAGCCGTTCTTTACTACTAAGCGGGTTGGCGAGGGCACGGGGCTCGCCTTTGGATCAGCTATGGCATCGTGCGCGAACACGGAGGCGAGCTCCTTGCATCGAACGAGCCGGTAGGCGGCGCGACCTTCTCTTTTGCGCTGTTGGCAGCATAGGCGGTCGACGG
>NZ_PSRR01000765.1 GCF_004296405.1 Bradyrhizobium sp. Leo170 | reverse complement strand
ACGACTTCGCCGTCCACGCGCGCCACGCTCGTCAGTCGTGACACCCGCGTCCACCGCATCTCACCGCAACGTTCGTGACGATCGCGACCCGCCCCTCATCTTGGGTAAGACGCGCGGAGTTAAATCACTGATTTGCCCGACGGGTTAAGCGATTTATTTTCGCGTGACGATCTGGACAGACTTTCGGTGATTTGCCCGTCGGGTTGTTATGTCGCACCCAAAGCATCCACATCGTCATTGCGAGCCAACAGGGCGCGCGTTCGCGCGACCCGTTGGCTCGCAATGACGGGGACAGTCATTCCGGGGCGATGCGAAGCATCGAGCCCGGAATCCATTACTCCGCGACACTTGTGGCCCGATGGATTCCGGGCTCGCGCCAAGGGGCGCGCCCCGGAAATGACGAAGGGTGGTGACACCGTCTTGTCCGCAACGACGCCGTCGTTATTGCGGAAACCGCGCGGCCTTCGCCTCCAGCGGCAACGACAGGCCGTTCGCGATGTAGGAGACCGTGCGATAGAAGCCGCAGAGCAGCATGATCTCCAGTATCTTTGCGTCATCATAATGCGCCGACAGCGCCGCGAATTCGGCGTCGCTCAGCATTGCGCGGTGATGCAGCGCGTCGACGGTGGCGATCAGCGCCTGCTCGGCCGGCGACCAGCAGGAATCATCGGCCTCGCCGTGCACGGTGGCGCGGACCTGCGGTTCGGTCAGCGATGCGCCGTCGGCGAAGGTTGCGATATGGACGCCCCATTCATATTCGCAGCCGGTCAGCGCGCAGGTGCGGTCGATGACGATCTCGCGCTCCCGCAAGCTCAGTGGACTGCGATCCAAGAGGCTGCCGGCGGTGAATTTCTGCCAGGCGCGGTCCTGGCTTGCGATCACACGAAACAACAGAAGCGGCGGCGCGCCGCGCATGATGCGGTCGAACTGCTCCT
>NZ_PSRR01000764.1 GCF_004296405.1 Bradyrhizobium sp. Leo170 | reverse complement strand
CGAGGAGCCATAGCCGCCGATGAACGATCAGGAGAAGTCTGACTCGGCCATAGTAGCTCCGGTGGCAGAGGCGATGGAGCCAAGGGCTGGGACCAAGAGGAACGCGGGACAGCAAAGCACGCACCGGACGCAAACCCGGGCTCGCGTGACCCAGGCGCTGGACCGCGTACGGCAAGCGGCAAAGCTTGGGAAGAAAGAGCGGTTCACGGCGCTTCTCCACCATATCAACACTGACACGCTCCGGTTGGCGTTCTACGCGCTCAAGCGCAAAGCAGCCCCCGGCGTGGACGGGGTGACATGGCAGGACTTCGAGACAGACCTGGAGCCTCGGCTTGAGGATCTGAACGCTCGGGTCCACCGAGGAGCGTATCGGCCCCAACCGTCACGCCGGACGTATATCCCGAAGGCTGACGGCCGGGAGAGACCGCTGGCGATCGCAGCTCTGGAAGACAAAATCGTCCAGGGCGCGACCGTCATGGTGCCCAACGCCATCTACGAAGGCGACTTCGTCGGCTTCTCCTACGGGTTTCGCCGATATGATTATCGTGCGCTATGCCGATGATCTGGTGGCCGGCTTCGAGCATGAGGACGACGCTCGCCGTTTCCTTGATGCGATGCGTGAACGGTTTGAGGCATTCGCGCTGACGCTCCATTCGGATAAGACCCGCCTGATTGAGTTCGGTCGCTATGCAGCGGCCAACCGCAAGGCACGCCAAGCTCGGCAAACCGGAGACGTTCATGTTTCTGGGCTTCACCCACATCTGCGGTAAGTCACGTCGGGGGACCCAAAGGGAAGACCCGTCGCGACCGTCTGCGGACGAAGCTTCAGGACATCAAGCGAGAGCTGCGGCGTCGAATGCAAACCGATCCCCGTCCAGGGTAAATGGCTGAGACAGGTCATCACCGGCCACTTCGCCTGCTATGCGGTTCCTGCAAACGGAC
>NZ_PSRR01000763.1 GCF_004296405.1 Bradyrhizobium sp. Leo170 | reverse complement strand
CTCCTCAGAGTCTGACTCAAAAAGCGGTCAGCATTTGGAGGGCGTGGCGAGGCGTCGGGTGAGGAGCCTGACGTGGGCAATGAGAAGCCAGGCGACTTCGGTGGCGGCGGAGCCCTCGAAGTCTCTGGCGAGGCGTCGGCATCTTCCGAACCAGGCGAAGGTGCGTTCGACGACCCAGCGTCGAGGCAAGAGCTGGAAGCCTTTGACCCCGGGCGGGCGCTGAACGATTTCGATGGTCCACGGCCCGCAATGGGAGATCGCTTCCACGAGCTGTTTTCCGCGATAAACCCGGTCCGCAAAGACGTGACGCAGCTTGGGAAAGCGATCTCGCACGCGCTCCAGCAGGGGGACCGCACCATGGACATCCTGAACATTGGCGGGATGAACGTGGACGGCCAGCAGAAGACCGTTGGTATCGGTGACGATGTGCCGTTTGCGTCCATGAACCCGTTTGCCCGGATCGAAGCCACGCGGTCCGCCGGCTTGTGTCGTCGAAGCACTTTGGCTGTCGATGACGGCTGCCGTCGGTGTCAGCTTGCGGCCGAGTTTTCGCCGCGCCTGTCGCACCAGAGCCCTGACGATCCTGTGCCACCTGCCGGTATCGCGCCAAGCATAAAAATAGCTCTGGACCGTCGAGTACGGCGGGAACTCGCTTGGCAAAGCCCGCCACTGGCAGCCGGTGGACAAAATGTAGAAGATCGCCTGCACCACCTCGCGCAAATCGACCTGCCGCGGTCGCCCGAGCCGCCGTCGCCGCGGCATCTTCCGGGCAATCAGCGCCCACTCCGCATCGGTCAGATCGCTTGCGTAACGCAGTCCACTACGCTGATACTGAACACGAGTGATTTTGGTCCACGGCATCGTGCCCTCCCTCGAATCTTCGCAAATCCGAAGGAATCACAGCCGACCGAAATCACTCACTCCTTTTTTCAGTCAGGCTCTCAGG
>NZ_PSRR01000762.1 GCF_004296405.1 Bradyrhizobium sp. Leo170 | reverse complement strand
CCCGCTAAAGGTCGCGAACAGTAACGCCGTCGTGGTTAGCTGGGCGTGTCTGTTGGTGCTCTCACCGCCCTAAATCGTGCTGCGATTCCACGCTCACGAAACCAAGTTGTCAACAGGCTCGAACGTCAGCGCATGAAGTTTCCGGACACGATGCAACCTCTGGGATTAATGCGTGTTCGCCTGCATATTTTATGAGGCAGTCAAACCGTCGCAGCTACAAACTCTCTGGACATCGAACAACGGCGAACAAGTGTAAACATGGACACGCGTCGCGTTTGGTGACAATTAAAACGACCATCGATCGTGCTCATGACGATGACACCAGATGGTCAATCCAGCCACATCGACATGGGATTCTGAGGCCGTCTCGGTCCTGCAAAGGATGTGGGGCGCGGGCAATTCGGCGTCTGTGATCGCTGCGGCGATGCATCGATCTCGCAATGCGGTCATCGGCAAGGTCGTTCGCATGAAGCTGCAACGCGCGAATGGATGGCCGGTCACGATGAAGGCGCGAACGGCGTCCCAAACCAGGACAAAGGCGCTGTCGAGCCGGACCGAACCGGCGCGGCCGGTCTCCTACCTTAAGGCGCGCGACTTCCATTGTCACGCCGTGCTCGATCAGCGCGGCGCGGACGGTCTTCGCATGCGCTGCGGCGCGCGACGCCTCAAGGGCGCGTCGTGGTGCCAAGCGCACTATCTCGCCTACTTCAACCATAGCCGGAGTCCCTGATGCCAACACGCGAGGCCCGCGCAGCACATCCCAAGCTCGCCGAGGCCCAGCAAATCACAACAGGGATAGACGATGGCCAAGGCAGCAGCAGTCGCGAACGACTTCGATCCGCAGCTCGTGCAGGAAATCCTGGCGAAGATTGACGGCTACAAATCCGATTTGCTTTCCGAGCGCGGCTCGTCGATGGCGCGGTGCCGCAACATCCGCGAGTCGATCAGCAA
>NZ_PSRR01000761.1 GCF_004296405.1 Bradyrhizobium sp. Leo170 | reverse complement strand
AGTACCGAGATTTGTAATTCGGATTGCACCGTGCCCTGTCGCGCCAGCTCGATGGCTCAACTGCTCCACGGAGCGTCATGCAAGTCATGAAACAACGCGGAGACGTAGAGCAGCTCGTCCTCGAATTTTAGCTTCTGACGGATTCCTTTCATCGCTCCGAACACAAACACCCGAACCGAGTGGTTGAACAACATCTGGCTTTCATGTTTTCGCACGGGTTCGGCGGCTGCGTGCGCGATGCTGCTATCGGGAATTGCGCTCCACCGCCTTCCGCAGCACACGGATCTCGCCCGGCGCAGCGGATCGCTTGGCAGCATGCCAGCACCGAGCATGGCAAGGCCGAGCATATTCATGTGATCGGGTGGATTTGGCGTCGGATTTCCTGCCGCCGGTACACTACGAATGTACGCGATCACAGCCTTGATGTCGTCGTCGCTCAGTCGGCCGGCCCTGACGTAGGACATCAATGTCAGCCACCGGCCCTCCGCGTCAACGCCGTTACGAATGGCGCGGAAGATCTCGCCGTCGGACCAGTGCTTCAATGGCCCGGCCGGAGTAAGATTTGCAGCCGCGAAGGAACCGATTGGAACCTGGAGTTCGACCGCGAGATCGTAGCCGCCGGTGAGCGTGCCAGTGTGTGAATGGCAGGCGCCACAAAGACCGTCGGCTATATCCTTGCCACGCGCAATGAGTTCCGGCGTACCCGCAACCTTGATATCGGGGATGGGCGCCGAGCGGCTGTGCTGCTTGATCATCCCGAGCAACCTGAGCGCGCTGGCGGACAACACCGCAACGGACAGCAGCCCCGACAGACCTGCGCCGCCCCATTTGACGATGCGGTTTCTAACACGCCAGGCGCGGAAGCCAGACCAGGCCAATAACGCGGCAATGACGATCAACGCCACCAACCCAACGATGTTTTGCATTGCTACTCCTAGACAAATGATTGCGCACGGGGGACGT
>NZ_PSRR01000760.1 GCF_004296405.1 Bradyrhizobium sp. Leo170 | reverse complement strand
TCGACGTCGCGACTGGTTGGACCGAGTGCATGCCGCTGGTGACGCGCGAGGGCGGCCTCGTCGTGCGAGCCATGGAGCGCGCACAGAGCCTGTTTCCCTGGGTCATTCGCGGCGCCGATTTCGACAATGACAGCGCATTCATGAACGACGTCGTCGTGCCCTGGTGTCGCGCGCAAAGGATCGAGGTGACACGCTCGCGCGCCTACAAGAAGAATGATCAGGCCTTCGTCGAGCAGAAGAACGGCGCGGTCGTCCGGCGACTCGTGGGATACGGTCGCTTCGATGGTGTCGAGACGACGCGCGTGCTGGAACGTTTGTATGCTGCATCCCGGCTGCACACCAACTTCTTCCAGCCGTCCTTCAAGCTGAAGGACAAGCGACGCGAGGGCGCGAAGGTGATCAAGCGCTATCATGTTCCAGCCACGCCCTATGAACGAGCACTGGCGCATCCGAAGTTGAGCAAAGGCGTCAAACGGCGTCTTCGAGAGCTTTATCGCACGCTCGATCCCGTGGCCCTGCTGGCCGAGATGAGGGACGCCCAGACGGAGCTCGGCACGCGCGTCGGCGCCCGCGCGGGCAAGCTCACGGCAGCAACCAGTCCGCCGGCATCGGCAACGAACGCGGCAGCGTTCGCGAAGAGGCTCGGCAATGAGGTGCATCTGGGGGAGCAGCGCATCATCCATCGGCGCATGCGCAAGCCATACAAAAAGCGCATGAGAATGCCATCGATGCTCGATCCGCACCTCGCCGACATCGAGCGCTGGTTCGCGGCCGAACCTCGTCTGACCGCGCTGGCCATCCTCGATCGTCTCGCCGAACACGCCCCCGAAAAGTTCGGGCCGCCGCAGCACACCATCGTGCAGCGCCTGTTGCGATTACTCAGACGCAACGCAACCGAGGTGATCATCCCGCGCACGGCCGGGGGTACGGCACCTGCCACCATTGGTGATCCCGGGACTGGGGCCGGCGCTG
>NZ_PSRR01000759.1 GCF_004296405.1 Bradyrhizobium sp. Leo170 | reverse complement strand
CTTCCGCGCCAGCGCGCGAAGGACCCCGCGCCGCGCTCGCCGAGCACTTCAAGGACGGACGCTTCGTCCACTCCGCCGCGCTCTTCGCACCGGACCCGACGAAGCTTTCCGAATGGCTGGCGTCCAGCATGAAGGCAGCCGATGCCGCTGAAGACCCGGATGACGTCGATGACGAAGTCGATGGCATCGCCGATGACCCAACCGAGGAAGACGTCGGGCCGTTTAGGGAAGCGGCTGAATAACAGCCGACCACATTCTTCGTCCGAACGATCTGCCGCCGCCGGCCACGCCGGCGGCGGTTCCATTTCCACGCTCGCGCAAATATGGAGGACAAAAATGTCCGCGCACAGGATTTTCGACAACGCACCAATCGGCTCGATCATCGCCTGGTCGGACGGAACGCCGCGGCCGCCGGCGCGCTTCACGAAGAAGCTCGCGGCCTGGCAGACCAGCAACAGCCGGGGCCGACTGATCAGGAAGCAGGGTGAGCGAGGCGTCGGCAACATCTCGCTCTCGGCGTCTTTCACGCTGCACGAGGCAGACTTTGGCGCCGGCGGTATCACCGCGATCCGCGTGCACCGGACGTTCTCGCTGGATTCGAAGCTCGACTTCGCAATCGTCGAACGTCCGGCCATCGGGTCGGTCCGCGTGTTCGACCGTGCGGGTGACGGCGCCGAGCTCGTCCATCTCGCGACCAACGAGGCCGACGCGAACGAGTGGCTGACGCGCCACGGCTATCCAAACGCCGTGCGCGAAGAGGTGACGGCCGACGAGGTCGGGGCTGACATCATCGAGGGGAGGACTGCGGCATGAATCCGTCTTCTCCCGCTTGCATAGACAGCGATGCCCCCCCCGGATTTCCGGCTATTTGATGCACACATCTTTGTTGCGAAGATCGGCGAAGACTGATTCCCTGGCGGGAGGTAGTCTTGTGGAGAACGGTCTTATGTCGATGGAGGTGGGGCTGGGGCGATTTGGCGATCGTCGCCTGGAAAA
>NZ_PSRR01000758.1 GCF_004296405.1 Bradyrhizobium sp. Leo170 | reverse complement strand
CCCAGCCCGGACTGCCGCACCCGCGGGTTCAGCCCGAAATAGCTCACCAGCTTCTGCGGGCTGTTGAACCGGTTGATGTCGCCGATCGCCGCCACGATTCCGGCGGCGACCGCCAGATTCACGCCGGTGATCGTCATCAATCTGTTCACCGCGGAATCCTCGATTGCGTCCTGTGCGATCTCGCGATCGAGCAGGACCAGGTCTTCGGCCAAACGGTCAAGCTCACGGACGTGCCGATCGACGGCCGCCCGCTCATCGTCTGGCAACTGTTGAGCGGCCAACCACGCCCGGCCGCGGGCGTTGAAAAGATCGGCATGCGGGCACTTCGGGATCAGGTGCGCGTGCAGGATCGAATGCACCTCGTTCTTGAGCCGCGTACGGTGCCGCACGACCTGGTAGCGCCGCGCCACCAGCCTACGCTTGCGCTCGGTCTCCGCGTCAGGCGTCCAGAGCTGCGGCAGGTAGCCCGCCGCCTGCAAACTGGCGAGCGTGCCGGCATCGATCTTGTCGGTCTTGACGTGAGCCTGGGCGATCGCCTTCACCTGCAACGGATTGGCGATAATCACCCGCGCCACGAATGGCGCCAGCACTCGCGACACCGCCATGCTGTTGCCGGTCGCTTCGAGCACCACCTCATCACCGGCCAGCAGGGTCTTGCCAAATCCCTCCAGCGCAGTCCGCGTCATATCAATGCGGCCCGCATGTCGGAGCCTGCCGTTCTCCCAAAATACCACCTCCCCGAAGGTTCGGTGGACATCAATGCCAATTACCCGTCGCATTCGCACCTCCTCTGCCGGACAACGATGGGAGCTGCGGGCGACACGACAACTACGGATTCGCGCTCGCGGCGCAACCGGGCGAGTCGCAGAGGCAGCCAGCTACTAACTCGAGCTCTCGGCTCATCGTGTGCATCGGCCTGCCCGCACTTCGTGCTCCCGGTGCCTCTGTCCCGATGGTCGCACCATACGCCACGATGTAGAACACCGCAGCGGAACGTTGGCACCGAGACATCTCATACCGGTT
>NZ_PSRR01000757.1 GCF_004296405.1 Bradyrhizobium sp. Leo170 | reverse complement strand
ACTAGCCGCATTTGCCGAATGTCGGCCACCGATCGGCTTGCTTTCATCGCAGAAGGGCTTCCGATTATTCACGCCAGCGCGAAGGGATTTTGGTCCGGGTCCGTTGAATTGCGAGGGAAGCCGCGAGAAGCCGAGGTGCTTGCGGGATTCGCTAAAGAGGAAGCGGCGAAGATTCTCATCTTGCTCGATATCGTCCGCTGTCCTGAGAAGCGGATCTCGGGCAAGGTGACAAATTGGTTGGCAGGTTTTATGGGCACCTCGAGCGGCTGATTTGTGCCCAGCTCGCCGAGTGGTGGTCCGTTGATGTCGCGGACCTCCGGAAGGCCGTCGAGCCGCTGCGCAAGGCCCACGATCTCGAAGGGACTATGGGCGAGTTCATCGTGCCGAACTCCACCCTCTATCAGCGAGAGAGCAAGCTCTACGCGGACGTCGAGGCCTACGAGGATGGTACGCCGGTCTGGAATGCACCCGTCGTCCACCCAAGTGGCTACCCGTCGCGCATGCCGGCCGTTTTGCAGGTTGTCGACGCGATGGCCGTCTGCGGAATGTTCACGGTAGCGGGGCTTCAGGCCACATCAGAGGTTTGGGGCCAGCTTGAGTTTCAGGAAAAGGAGACGCTGCAAGACGCGGAACGTTTGAGCCAGCAACTTCTGGCTCGACTGATTGCCGAAGGTTTGCCAGGCGAATCCGCGACCCAGGATCATGTCGATACTCTGTACCGGCACTGGCCATTGCCGATGTACAATGTCGACCTCGATCCGATCCCTGTATCTCTCGAAGAGCTGAAGGCCGAGCAGGAGCGCCTGTATTGGGCGGAGGTCGGCGGCTCTTGGTGACGTTATGTTAGCCACTCTCAGAATCCCGACGCAGCGTAGCGGATCAGAAGCTGAGGCGCATCGTCGCGCTATGTGAGGTCAAAGGCGAAGTTCCGCGCTCCGCATTTAGCATGGAGATCCGCCGCATTGCCAAGATTAGATGTTCGGTAATGGCGGCAGTAGCCCGCTGGCGATCGCCGCATCGCGGGAAC
>NZ_PSRR01000756.1 GCF_004296405.1 Bradyrhizobium sp. Leo170 | reverse complement strand
AAACGCTAACTGGACAGGCTCCTAGAGGGACGCAGGACGCGATCGGATAGGTCAATGGGATACGCAAAGGGAGGAAGTTGAATTCCATCGAGTCACTCGAAACGGCCATCGGATCAGAAGAATGATAGCATCGTGATGCGCATCCGACGAGTCAGCTCGCCATCGCACCGATACTCGCAAGATGAAGACTAGGAGGATGTTACATTGGATGGGCAATTACAGGGGTTGATCGATGCCGTCGATGTGGCGCGCGATGAACGCTCCGTTCGCAACGCGATCAAGAAGTTTACTGGCTCATCCGGCTTCGACCGCTATGCCTACATTCATGTTCACGCCGACGATGCGGTTGCTTTCAGCGATTATCCTGCGGAATGGCTGAACCTCTATTTTGCAAAGCGATACATGATCATCGACCCTGTCGTGACGACCGCCAAGCGCAGCATGCGGATGTTCGCCTGGTCGGCGGAAGAGCGCGGCGTCCGCAGGAGCTCGCGCGAGATCAAGCAATTCTATTCGGAGGCGACTGACTTCGGCATCCGCTCGGGCGTTTCCGTTCCGATCAGGACAAGCTATGGCCGCACAGCGATGATCACGCTCGCATCAGATCGGCGGCGGGCCGAGGTCCCGCCATGGGATCCGATGCAGGCAGCATTGGCGCTCGCCTACATTCATGTTCGCCTCAGCCTGGCGTCTGTATCGTCCTTCAAAACAGGGGATGTGACGTTGTCGACGCAGGAAGCGACCTCGCTCAGCTGGTCGTCACACGGCAAGTCGATGAACGTGATCGCGGACTTGCTTGGGATCAAGCCACGAACAGTCCAGTTCTATCTGGATAACGCGCGCGACAAACTCGGCGCGAGCAACCTCCAGCAGGCCGTCCGCATCGCCATGGAGAGGAAGTTGATCTAGCATTACAGTTGTAATTTTTTCTTGAGATGGGCTTTGCGCGCAGTTGCCTGATGAGCCCTGCGCCAGAACGACCATGCGAGGACGCGGGCGTGCGGGATGCGCCGCTGGGCGAGCTTCATGGCGATGCGGCGGATTTCCG
>NZ_PSRR01000755.1 GCF_004296405.1 Bradyrhizobium sp. Leo170 | reverse complement strand
CTAGAGCATGTTGTTTTTTGGCGGAATCGGGATTCCCAATTGGAGGAATTTCTGATTCAAACTCCATGCTGGGGACCGGGGCCAGCATGGATGACGCGACCCTATTCGGAAGACATCCGCGAACTGGCGCTTAGGCGAGCTGATGCTGGCGAGACCGTTCGCTCGATTGCAGCGGCGCTTCAGATCAGTCCGTCCTGTGTGACGAAGTGGAAGAATCTGAGGCGAGAGACCGGAGGCGTTTCGCCCGGCAAGATCGGTGGTCACAAGAAGCCGATTCTGTCCGGCGCCAACGCCGACTGGCTGCGCAAGCGCATTTGCTCGGGACCGTTCACCTTGCGGAAGCTGACGAGGGAGCTGGCTGAGCGTGGCATCAAGACAGACGTGCGGGCGGTGTGGGCTTTTGTTCACGCTAAGGGGCTGAGCTTCAAAAAAACGATCCATCCGGCCGAACAGGATCGCCCCGATATCGCCCGTAAACGGGCGCGCTGGAAGGCTCATCAAGGCAGGATTGACGCCTCGCGCTTGGTCTTCATCGATGAGACCTGGATCAAAACGAACATGGCGCCGCTACGCGGCTGGGGGCCGCGCGGACAGCGTCTCCAAGCATCGGCGCCTTTCGGCCATTGGAAGACCATGACCTTCATCGCCGCGCTGCGCCACGATAGGATCAGCGCACCTTGCACTATCGACGGTCCTATCAATGGCGAACTCTTCACCCTCTATGTCGAGAAGATATTGGCGCCCACCCTGGCAAAGGGCGAGGTCGTCATTCTCGACAATCTCGGCAGTCACAAAGGCAAGCTCGCCCGCAACGCCATCCGCGCCAGGGAGCGCATATGCTCTTCCTGCCGCCCTACAGTCCCGACCTCAATCCGATCGAACAGGTCTTCGCCAAACTCAAACACCTGATGCGAGCCGCGGAGCCTCGCGATGTCGAGGCAACCTGGCGAAAGGTCGGCGAACTCCTCGATCTCTTCTCAAGCCAGGAGTGCGCCAACTATCTCAAAAACTCAGGATATGTTTCCGTATAAAAACATCATGCTCTAG
>NZ_PSRR01000754.1 GCF_004296405.1 Bradyrhizobium sp. Leo170 | reverse complement strand
TTACTCATAGGTCAGAAATATAGGCGACATCTGGATGCTTGAAGAAGGAACGCACCAAAGCTGGTCTGTTGCCGATGTCGGCGAGCTGGGTGCGGACTCGGTCTTCCAATTTCTCGCCTGCGCGCAGCGGCCGGCGTGCATTGCCAGTGCGCTTGGCATGGCTCCATACGAGCTCGTCCGGATTCAAATCCGGGGCATATCCCGGAAGAAAGTGCAGCGTCAGCTTTCCCTGCGTGCTCGCCACGTAGTCCTTGACCACCGCCTTCTTGTGCGCGGGTAGCCCGTCCACAATCAGATGCAGCGCTTTCTTGCGGCGATACATCAGCTTCTTGAGCAGGTCCACGAACAGCTCGCCAGACAGTGCGCCCTTGTACGTCGCGAACCAGAACGCGCCCTTGGCGCTCACCGCCGACGCCGCGCCGATGCTTTGCCGTTGCCCCGGCGTTTGCACCACCGGCGTTTCTCCCTTCACGCCCCACGTCGTGCCTTGCACCGCATCCGCCCGGAAGCCGGATTCATCCCAGAAATAGACATCCGCTTTCTCCCGCTTGGCACGCCGCGCAATGGCCGGATAGGTGTCCCGCTGCCAACGCTCGATCGCCTCCGGGTCACGCTGATAGGCGCGTTGCAATGGCTTCTGCGCGCTCAATCCCAAGCGCGCCAGCATCCCCCCGATCGACGCCAGACTCAGCCTCACGCCGAATTCCCGCTCCACCAGTTCGCGCACGATTTGCCGCGTCCACAAGCCAAAATCGAAACCGTATTGCAGCGGGTTCTTGCCGTTGATCCAGCGAAACACTTGCCGCTCTTGCGCCGGCGTCAACTTCTTCGGACGTCCCGTTCCTTTGCGCGACGCCAGCGCCCGCAGGCCCTTCCCACGACCTTTCACCGTTCTCATCCAGCGGTAAATCACGCTGCGGTGAAATCCATAGCTCTCGACGACGGCGCTCGGCTTTTCACCTTCGCGCACTCGCTCCAACGCCATCATGCGGATTTCTTCCAGGGTTCGATGGTCAAGTTGTCGGCCGTCGCGTTTCATGCCGATAGCATACACCAACGCCGCC
>NZ_PSRR01000753.1 GCF_004296405.1 Bradyrhizobium sp. Leo170 | reverse complement strand
CGGGGTGACGACCTTCATCGCCACGGTGCTCGTTAGCCTATGGACAGGCCGCCGCAGACACGCGCGCATCTGAGTGCTCATGCTTTCAGAGGGCGTCGTATTGGAGCGCGGCTGTCTCCCTCAAGGTTGATTGGTCACCCCTTACTTCAAGGTTGGGCTTTGCGCCGGTGAACGCCGAAGTTCACAATTCCATCCGCACAATCTCAATAGGCTCGCCGCCGAGTCCATGAGAGAAAAAGTCGCGGCCCACGCTTCGAAAGCCGCATTTTTGATAGAAGCCTTCGGCGTTGATCGTCGCCTCGAGCCTGATCGGCCCACTATGACCCATCCGCGCTCGTGCTATCCCGATTTCAAGCAGTCGGCGGCCGAGCCCGACACCTGCAGCCTCAGGCAATAGGAACAACCTGGTTACTTCGCCCGGCTCGGCATCGACAAATCCAACCACAAGACCTTCGTGCTCACAGACCGTCATTCGTCCCTTGGCGATGAGCTCTTCGTAGAATGCCGGCGTCCGCTCGCCCATCCAATTCGCGATCTGGTCCCGAGAGTAGGATGCTTCCCCAAGTCCGGCGATTGACGCCTTCGTGATATTGAAAACCGTCTCCGCGTCTTGGTGGTGAGCGGCCCTGAAGGAAAACTTGCCGTCGCGCATCATCACTACTCCAAAGAATCTCTGTGCCATTTTACTCTGTGGAACCAGCAGGTCGCAGTCAACGGGATCCCCGTCGACGACACGGGTCAGACGACGGCTCTGCCCGCAGAAAGGAAACGCGCCGGCGGCCGTGTGACCCGGGCGTCGTTGACCGCAGCTGGTCGACAATTCTGCAGCGATCCACCACGAGACGTGGGCCAGCACTACGATCGCGTACGCTGCCGGGCGTCATCGTCATGAGCGGCGACCTTGAGCTCGGACCCAGTCAGGAAGATCGCCGTGTAACCAATTTCGAACTCGGCCCAGGCCAGGAAAGCACGGTCTCCTTCTGAACAGGAAGGCGCAGCTCCCTCGCGCGCTCGATGCGCTCGGCTTGCTGAAATGCAATCTCTTTGCGTACAAACTTCTCTAG
>NZ_PSRR01000752.1 GCF_004296405.1 Bradyrhizobium sp. Leo170 | reverse complement strand
CGGCGACAACGCCATGGTTGTCGAGGGGCTCGGTGACGACAAGGATGGTGCCAACAATCTGAAGGTGACGCAGTCCAATGCTGGCCGAACCCTCGATCAGCTGACATCGGATGGTGCACAGACGATATATGAGCAGGGTCAAGGGTGGGTCGATAGATCCGGATGTGAGGTCAACCAGGCGAGCATCGACGCCAATGAGCGTAGATCCGGATGTGAGGTCAACCAGGCGAGCATCGCCGCCAATGAGCGTGTCAAGCTGATTCGACGCTTGCTCCAAGGCCGCGGGGTGGGGCCGATCTGAGCGCAGTTCAAGAAAAGGGGAGCGGACGCTGTCGCCCGCTCCCATTCTTCTCAGCGCGGGCGCGCAGGGAAGCGCCTCGCTTGGCGCTATCCATGCATTAGCCGCGCTCTCATGTTTTCGATGATCGGGCTGTCATATCTCTGCCGCTAACAGTCGGCAACGAAGGCGCGACACGGATGCGTGGGGGCGTCTCGTCTATAAGACACCTTTATGGCCTGCGGGTTTGTAGATGCGCGATTGGCCCAAGCGAGGCGAGTCCGTTCGACATACGAGCGAGATGTCTTGGGCTACCGAGAGACGGCTGACCGGAGTGGCCGGAGCGAGAAGAACCCTAAGGACTGTAACGCCAACTTACCGCAACCGATCTGAACGACCAGTACCATTGAGGTGCGGATCGTTCAGCTGCGGAGAAGTTCCTCTCTTTCCTCTCTTCTCACCGTTGTTTGGATGTGCCATTCACGGCTCGCTATTGCCGATTCGGCGGAGCCGACTCAAACATCCTCTTCTGTATCGTCCATGGCAGAGTCGAGATCGGCCTGCGCATCGTTGACAATTCGCATTGCGATCATGCCAAGAGCCATTTCGAAAGCTTTGCGTTGTTGCATGGCCTGCGAGTTGGCGTCATCGCCCCCCTCGGTTCCGTCAACATTCGCGCCGTTATTGCTTCCCGCGGCTCCGATATCGGGTGCACCTGCGTTCATCTTCGTAACATCGCCTGTTGATAACCCATTCTCTGATGCTAGCAGCGTTAGCTTTCGAGAAGCTGACGAGGCTCAGGGCGC
>NZ_PSRR01000751.1 GCF_004296405.1 Bradyrhizobium sp. Leo170 | reverse complement strand
CGACCGTCTGGGGGGAGGGGGGCAGCACCTCGAGGCCCTGGCGCCGGCACCAGGCGGAAAAGTGCTTCCAGTCGGAGGCATAGGCCCGGCGCGTGTTGGCCGAGCTCGCCGCCTCGACATAATTGCGGGCGCGATCGGCCAGCCGTTCCAGATGCGCCGGAAGGGCAGCGGAGGCGGCTTCGGCCCCCTCCCTCACGGCTTCCGAAGTGACGGGAAGGTTTTCGCTACCGGGAGGAAGGATGTTCATCTTCAGGCCGCCTTGATGTCGGTCTGCGAGAAGTCATTGCCCTTGAACAGCAGGGGCTCTCCGGTGAGGGTGGCGAGAGCGTAAGAAAAGCAATCGCCAAAGTTCAGCTTGGCGGAATGCCGGCCTTTCCCATACCGCCGCCACGCCCGCCGCGCCTGATCGGCATGCCCAGCCGAGACTGGAACAATCTCCACGCCAACCTTATGCAGCCAGAGATCAAGCTCGGCGCCGCCGCCATCGCCCAACTTTGATTCGATCCCTATTCCAGCTTCCACCACCGTCGCTGCCGACATCAGCCGGACAGGGTCGGCCGCAATGCGATGCTCAAAGTCGCTGGCCTCCGGCTCATTCAAAAGAACTGCCAGAATGGCGGATGAGTCGATCACCATCAGATCGGCAAGCCGTTTTCATCGTACCCGATGATTTCATCTATACTGCGCGGGTCGAGGATCGGGAGGGCAGATAGGCGGCGCCGAATGGCTTCCATGTCCTCAAGCAGCTTCGCCTTGGTCACGTCGGCATCGACCCGCCGCACCCTATCCTCAAGAGCGCGCCTGGTCGCGAGGGTGATCGTCTCTCCGGTGCGCTCGGCTAGCCTGCGTGCGAGTTTTTCTGTCTCAGTATCTTTGATACTCAGTGCCATGTCGGAGTTCCTTGGTGCCTATTTTTCAATATTCCACCTATATAACACCACCCGCGCACGATTGCACGAAACTCGGGATGCGCATTCTCGTCATGCTGGGCGCTGGATCGTGGGAGAAACTATGGCAAGGCTTCAATGACTTCCCGCCGCCTCAGGGCGCTTAGGAAGGTGCGATTGCTCCGAAGGCCCTAATCGGGTTCTGGG
>NZ_PSRR01000750.1 GCF_004296405.1 Bradyrhizobium sp. Leo170 | reverse complement strand
CTTCAAGCCTCTGTCCGTGCTGCATCCATGCAGCATGGAGCTGCCGTAGAACTTGGTCGTCCTTGAAATTAAACGGAAATTTCTGTGAACCGTCCTGCTTCGGAACTCGCTGCAAGGATTGGCAGATTTTGCCAGCTTTTGTTGAGGTTTCGAAATCGGTAGCGCCAAACCGCGCAAATGCGGGCCAGCGTGATGGGATCAAAACCTTCTGCCTTGACAACTCTCGACACGCCGTTTCGGATTTTTGGTTCGCGTACAAACTAACCTGCTTCGAAGATCCCCTTGTTGTCGCCGTAGCACGCGGCTAATTCCATGTCCCCAGCGCATTCTTGTCCCCCATGAGTGAACGTAATCGCTCAATTCTGGAACGACGCCGCTCCGGCGAGAGCTTGGCTGCCATTGCCAGGTCCTACGGAATCTCTTCGCAACGCGTCAGGCAGATCATCACACGCGAGGAATATCGTTTGCGACGCGCGGCTGAGCTGAGCGAGGCGGCGGCATCGCCGCATCGGCCACATGTTCTCCTTCTGCCGCCATGGCTCCGCAGCGAGCTCGCCAAGGCATGCAGCAAACCCGACTTTACTCCACAGGACGTCGTCGCGCTCGACTACACGCCTGGATTGTTCCTGCAGCGGATACCCGGCCTGCGCGGAAGGAATTGGAAACTCTTGGACGAGTGGGTGAGCGCGGCGGGATTGTCGTTGGTCCGCCCGCTACCGGCCCAACGGCGCAGGCGCGGCTGTGGCGCGCCGTATGTTGACGACGAATGGTGATCATCGGATACGACGGCAAGCAGACATGAGTGAGGTAAAAAATGTCGAAATTCAAAGCTGAAGTAAAGGAACGCAATCCCGGCGAGCCGTGCTTTGTTGTCCTCAATCCGGATCGATCCATCGGAGTCGAGCCGAAGCAGATCGTTTTTGAACCGCCTGCTGGCACCGGGATTGAAGAAGCTCGCAAACTGGCGAGCGCGCTGGCTGGCCTGAGCGTCTCGGTTCGCTAGCCTGGCCACTTGATATCGTGAGAACGATGCGCCCTCAAATCGTGGGCAGCTTTCGCCATGACTACGGCGCGCACAGGGAGCATGTCTTGGCGTTAGA
>NZ_PSRR01000749.1 GCF_004296405.1 Bradyrhizobium sp. Leo170 | reverse complement strand
GGATCCTCGGGGTGCCAACTGTGGCGGATCGCGTGGCACAAACAGTTGCCAAACAACTCATTGAACCGACTCTGGACGCAATCTTTCTGGCGGATTCCTATGGCTATAGGCCCGGCAAATCGGCTCTTGATGCCGTAGGCGTCACGCGCAAGCGTTGCTGGAAGTACGACTGGGTTCTTGAATTCGATATCAAGGGGCTGTTTGACAACATTGACCACGAGCTTCTGCTGCGGGCTGTCCGGAAACATGCAAAGTGCGAGTGGGCGTTGCTCTACATCGAACGATGGCTGACAGCGCCGATTGCGCAAGAGGATGGAGCTGTCGTCGAGCGAAGCTGCGGCACCCCGCAAGGGGGAGTAGTGAGCCCGATTCTCGCCAATCTCTTCATGCACTATACATTTGATCTCTGGATGGCACGAACGTTCCCTGAACTCAGGTGGTGCCGGTATGCTGACGACGGGTTGATACACTGCCAGAGTGAGGTGGAGGCGCAGAGCGTTTGCGAAGCGCTGAGAATTCGACTGGCCGAGTGTCGTCTGGAATTGCATCCGACGAAGACGAGGATTGTCTACTGCAAGGACGATCGACGCCAAGGCAAGAGCGAGACGGTTATGTTCGACTTTCTCGGATATTGCTTCCGGCCGAGGTCAGTCCGGGGGCCGTACTCGCAGAAAATTTTCTGCGGGTTCACTCCGGCGGTCAGCAAGTCAGTGCTGAACGCGATGCGGGCAACGATCCGAGACTTGAACTTTCGTAGGCGGCCAAATCTGACGCTGGACGACATTGCCCGCGAACTAAACCCGATAGTTCGGGGGTGGATCGCGTACTATGGGCAATACATGCGCTCGGCGCTATATCCGATGGCCCGCTACATCAACCAAACAATAGCTATCTGGTTGAAGCGAAAGTACAAGCGCTTCCGCCATCGGTTGGGGCGCGCTCGTATCTTCCTGGAGAAGATCGCTCGCGAGAACCGCAGACTCTTTGCTCACTGGCAACTCGGTATTGGCGACAAGCTTGCCTGATGGGAGCCGGGTGAGGTGAGAGCCTCACGCCCTGGTTCTGCGAGAGGCCGGAGGTGAAATCCCTCCGGCCTACTCACCCCACGGTGCCGGTCC
>NZ_PSRR01000748.1 GCF_004296405.1 Bradyrhizobium sp. Leo170 | reverse complement strand
CTAGCAGCACGCTGAACATGTTGTGTTGATCGGCGTTTTCGGATGGCGGTGGTTTGAGGAGATCCGCCAGAAGCACCACGGGAATGCCGTCCTTCTTGCCAAGGCGCACCCAATCTCCATCGTTCGAACAAACGCAGTCAGCTCCCTCTACGTTCGCAATCCCCATGATCTGACGATCGTGGTTGACTTTCGCCCGGTTCGCGGCGCCCTCCTTCTGGCCAGCATCCAAGACTCGCCGATGCGCGTCTGCGGTCTCAACTCCAGCACGTTCAGCAACTGGCGCAATCGGAAATCGCGAAGAGCGCGTCCCGCGATGCTGACGATGGCGAACGCGGACGCACCGGGAAACCCCGGTCTTGCGCCTCACCCCCCAACGTGGGACACGCCCTCGTACGCCTCGATCTTTCGCGAGGAGCTGGCAACGTAAATAGGCTTGCTGGCCGCGCCTCGCCATTGCCCAATTCGTTTAATGACCTTTACAGACAAGAACCATAATTACCGCCGCGTGCCCAGGGAGGGCTTTAGAAATGGGGAAGAACGTCCGACTTTCGAACAAACGCCGGCTCAATTTCCAGCAATGCACACCCGATCTCGGCGACCAATTTGCCGAGCTACTTTGGTTGAGAGAGCAGGTCAGACGGGCGGAAACTTTGGATCCCGAAAGGCTCCTGGCCGAATTCAGAGCTTACCGGGAGCAGAGAGCGAGCAAAGCTGGCAGAGTGACGCATTAGCATGATTGCCTGATCATGCTCGCTAATTGCCGGATTGCGGCGAGCGGGCAGCGTCTCGGCTCTCGATCCGCGGCTGAACTTTGAAGTCGTCGATACGCTTTCCCAGCTTCAATTGCGCGACGAGCCACCGCGGCTGCTTGCCTCGACCTGTCCAGGTCTGTGATGGCTGATCGGGGTTTTGGTATTTTGGAGATACCAGCGGGTATAACCGACTCGCGGACACCAACTGCCTCAGGCGGTCGTCCAGACCCAGCTTTTCCTGCCGGATCTTCTGCTGCAACACTTTAGAGACCTCAACGTGCAAGCTCCACAGCTCGTCAACGGTCATCCGTTCCAGTTCGGCTCGTTTCATGGCGACAAAACATCCAGGTCTTCATCATCCCTAAGA
>NZ_PSRR01000747.1 GCF_004296405.1 Bradyrhizobium sp. Leo170 | reverse complement strand
GTGGGGCCGCATCGCCGCGATCCGGCCGCGAGGCGATATCGACGGGCTGATCGCCGCCACCGCGATCGTCCACGACCTCATCCTCGTCACCCGCAATGTGGGGGATTTCGAGGATACGGGCGCCACGGTGATCGATCCCTGGGAGGCATCGGCATGAGCAGCCGTCCGGCGACCGCTTCGGAACCGCTCGCGGCCGCCCCGTCCGACGCGTCCCTCCCCTCCCCTCTCCCGCCATCACAAACCGGCCTGCCGGCGCACCTGGAACGCCTTGCCGATCGCGCCCGCGACTATGTCGAGGCGGCGAGCTCGGCCAACACGCGCCGGGCCTACACCTCCGACTGGAAGCACTTTTCCGCCTGGTGCCGGCGCCAGGGCCTCGAGGTGCTTCCGCCGTCTCCGCAGACGGTCGGGCTTTACATCACCGCCTGCGCCTCGGGCGCCGCGACGGCCGATCGCCAGGCCAATTCCGTCTCGACGATCGAGCGCAGGCTCTCAGCGCTGGCCTGGAACTATGCGCAGCGCGGCACGCCCTTGGACCGCACGGATCGGCATATCGCGACCGTGCTCGCCGGCATCCGCAACACCCACGCTGCCCCGCCCCGGCAGAAGGAGGCGGTTCTGCCGGAAGACGTGATCGCCATGCTCGAGACGCTCAATCGCGGCACGCTGCGGGGCTTAAGGGATCGCGCCATGCTGCTGCTCGGCTTTGCTGGCGGCCTGCGGCGCTCGGAGATCGTCGGCCTGGATTGTGGCCGCGACCAGACCGAGGACGGCCGCGGCTGGATCGAGATATTCGACAAGGGCATGATCGTCACCCTGCGCGGCAAGACCGGCTGGCGCGAGATCGAGATCGGCCGCGGCTCATCTGACGCCACCTGTCCGATCATCGCCCTGCAGACCTGGCTGAAGCTGGCCCGGATCGGTCACGGCCCCCTGTTCCGCCGGGTGCGCGGGGAAGGCAAGGACGTCGGTCCGGATCGCCTGGCCGACCAGCAGGTGGCCCGGCTGGTCAAACGCGCGGCGCTCGCCGCCGGGGTGCGCGCCGATCTGCCGGAAGGCGAACGGGAGGAAAAGTTCGCCGGACATTCGCTGCGAGCCGGCCTCGCCTCCTCCGCCGAGGT
>NZ_PSRR01000746.1 GCF_004296405.1 Bradyrhizobium sp. Leo170 | reverse complement strand
GACTTCGGCCGAGGAGGCGAGGCCGGCGCGCAGCGAATGGCCGGCGAACTTTTCCTCGCGTTCGCCTTCCGGCAGATCGGCGCGCACCCCGGCGGCCAGCGCCGCGCGTTTGACCAGCCGGGCGACCTGCTGGTCGGCCAGGCGATCCGGCCCGACCTCCTTTCCCTGGCCGGTGACGCGGCGAAACAGTGGGCCGTGACCGATCCGGGCCAGCTTCAGCCAGGTCTGCAGAGCGACGATCGGGCAGGTCGCGTCCGATGAGCCGCGGCCGATCTCGATCTCGCGCCAGCCGGTCTTGCCGCGCAGGGTGACGATCATGCCCTTGTCGAGGATCTCGATCCAGCCGCGGCCGTCCTCGGTCTGCTCGCGGCCGCAATCCAGGCCGACGATCTCCGAGCGCCGCAGGCCGCCGGCAAAGCCGAGCAGCAGCATGGCGCGATCCCTTAAGCCCCGCAGCGTGCCGCGATTGAGTGTCTCGAGCATGGCGATCACGTCTTCCGGCAGAACCGCCTCCTTCTGCCGGGGCGGGGCAGCGTGGGTGTTGCGGATCCCAGCGAGCACGGTCGCGATGTGCCGGTCCATGCGGTCCAAGGGCGTCGCGCGCTGCGTATAGTTCCACGCCAGCGCTGAGAGCCGGCGCTCGATCGTCGCGACCGAATTGGCCTGGCGATCGGCCGTCGCGGCGCCCGAGGCGCAGGCGGTGATGTAAAGCCCGACCGTCTGCGCCGACGGCGGCAGCACCTCGAGGCCCTGGCGCCGGCACCAGGCGGAAAAGTGCTTCCAGTCGGAGGCATACGCCCGGCGGGTGTTGGCCGAGCTCGCCGCCTCGACATAGCCGCGGGCGCGATCGGCGAGCCGTTCCAGATGCGCCGGCAGCCCGGTTTGTGATGGCGGGAGAGGGGAGGGGAGGTCCGCGTCGGACGGGGCGGCCGCGAGTGGTTCCGAAGCGGTCGCTGGAGGGTGGCTCATGCCGAGGCCTCCCAAGGATTGATCACCGTGGCGCCCGTATCCTCGAAATCCCCCACATTGCGGGTGACGAGGATGAGGTCGTGGACGATCGCGGTGGCGGCGATCAGCCCGTCGATATCGCCGCGCGGCCGGATCGCGGCGATGCGGCCCCAT
>NZ_PSRR01000745.1 GCF_004296405.1 Bradyrhizobium sp. Leo170 | reverse complement strand
TGATGGAACGGCATGACATCTACCAGAATCAAATCCGATCCGAATTCGACGATATGCAAGCGCGAAGCAGTTTGCTGAAAGATATGAATAAGGCATTGGCGGCCCTGCGCACCAATCGACCTACCGATGAAAAGACGGTTAGAGACTACGGCAGCTTCGTCGATTCGCAAGGCAAGACTCAGGATGTGTTTGAATGGATGCAGGCACACGGCATCTCCATCGAGACGGAGAAATCCGACAAGAGAGGTGTGCAGTCGCAGTTCGACGCTGCCATCAACAACCTTAAGGCGGCGATTGACAGTGCCAATAGCGAAGGGCAGATGGCGTTGATTTTTCTGCAAGGGCTGCTTGCTAAGCTCAATGATGTTGCTGCACTGATGTCTAACCTTCTTTCAAAAGATCAAAAGATCAAGGAGGTGATCATTGGCAACTTTCGTTGAGAGACGGCAACAAATGAGTAGTACAGGACGGGGGCAATCATCCCAGTTCTGCCCAACTGTCCTCACAGTTGCAATGAATGCAAGTGCGACGGTGGATGTGAAATGGACCCCGGTTTTGGGACCAGAGGCTAAGTTGGAAAAGGGCCGCTCCGCTTGATAGACGGAGCGCATGATGACGACGAAGACACGACGGAAGATCGACGCGGCGTTGAAGGCAAAGATCGCGCTGGAAGCCGTGCGGGAGCAGGCGACGGTGGCCGATCTGGCCCAGCGCTATGAGGTTCACCCGAACCAGATCTATGCCTGGAAGAAGCAGCTGCTGGACCAGGCGACCCGGGCTTTTGACGCGGGTGTCGGGCGCGAGAGCGAGGACGCTCGCGAACGCGAGATCGAGAAGCTGCATGCCAAGATCGGACAACTGACAGTCGAGCGCGATTTTTTAGCGCGGAGGTCCGGAAGATGGGAAGATGAGCACGCCGGACCGTCGAGGAATGCTCGATCGCGCCGACCAGGCGCTGTCGATCCGCCGGCAATGCATGTTGCTTGGCATCGCCCGTTCTGGGGTCTACCGGCCGCCACGGCCGGCCAACGACAACGACCTTGCCCTGATGCGGCGGATCGACGAGCTGTTCACCGCCTGGCCGTTCCTGGGCTCGCGGCGAATGACCGCGATGTTGAAGGCG
>NZ_PSRR01000744.1 GCF_004296405.1 Bradyrhizobium sp. Leo170 | reverse complement strand
GGATTTCCGGGGGTTTCTTTTGGACGCAGCGCTGACGGTCTTCTCGTCGCGCTCGTTGGCGACACGGCCTTCGCGATGGCGCCCGGCCGCGATGGCCGGCATTATCTCGTCACGGCCTGGCGCATCTCCCGCCCCATGGGCGAATGGACGCGCGGTGACTTCTACGGCCATTCCGGCGTGCTTGCCGATGAAGCAGCATTCCGTGCCCACGTTCTCGAAAGTGCCGAGCATCAGCGCGAGTGCAAGATGCTTGGCCGCGTCGAACTGCATTCGCACGTCCACACGCCGTGGGGCGCTTCGCAGGGTGCGACCGTCTATGCCGAAGGCGTCACGTTGCATTCCACGGCTGGCCACGGTGGCTTCAAACTCTCGGCCGAGCGAAACCGCAAGGTCCATCCCATGCTGCGCGCCAAAGGTGGCTGTTACGAGGAGGATGCCGAATGGGCGATCGTCGCGATCACCTTTCCGCATCTCTTCACCGCGTTCGAGCGCCGCTGCGCCGAACGCACGATCAAGGACTCATGGCCGGATGCCTGGGAGACCATCTTCGGCACCATGCTCGCACCGGGAGAGTCTTATGAGAAGGATCGCCGCAACTTCCAGCAGTCGCATGCCAACGACTGGATCGTCATTTCGGCGATCATATCCAGTCACAGCAAAGATTGTCGTATTCGGCCAGCGTCAGAGCGCTGATGTGGAAGGTCTCCTCATCCTGCCCGGCAGCCCAGGCTTTCACGGACGGTGCTCCCTGCGGGTTGATCAGGGCCGCGACGACATGGGTTTCAAGCAGCCAACCCCTCAAAGCTCGACATCCCGGCCGCGATCCGCCTCGCGCGTCAGATCGAGCCCTCCCAGATGCAGGCTCTCCATGAACTGGACGAAAGGCGCCCGAGGTTTTCCCGGAGCGAGGCGTTCGAATTCCTCGACGCTCATCACGACGACCGCGTCCTGGCCACGCACCGTCACCCGCTGCGGGCCGTCCTCGCGGGCGTGCCGCACTACCTCGCTGAACCGCGCCTTCGCATCTTCGAGCTTCCACCGTCCGGCATCCTTCCGGCCGCCAGACCTCTTTGCCTTCGTCAGTTCCGCGCGCTTAGCCATCGATCCGTACCTAGTCAGCTAGTGGTCTATCACA
>NZ_PSRR01000743.1 GCF_004296405.1 Bradyrhizobium sp. Leo170 | reverse complement strand
CCCCGCGCCAACAAGCCTTTGGAACTTGGCCGCTAAGTCCATCGCGAAGCGTGAGGAGTGTCGCGCAATCTACCTCGCGACAGAAAGCCATCGATCAGAATTCGAATCCATAGGCCGAGCGTTCAGTAATGGCCGCTCAATAGGGACTGCCGTTGCAGAACGATGGAGCGAGCAATGGCAAGCGATTTCGTAGAAAGGGTCGCTATAGTCGCCAAGCGGACGTTTGAGCTGATGGCCATGTAGGCGCAAGGCCAAAAGCCACCATGAGGACTGCTTTGGCCTCAAAAATTCGGTGTCGGTAGCGGAAAGCGCGGATTGCTTACTCGCGGGGAATGAGACGGAGCAACAGCTTAGGTTTCGAGGTGCATGGATAGTCCAGAGCAAAGACAGTGCAATATGATCGTGCGACGAACGCCCATTTTCGGCTGGATAAGCCCAGGGGTGCGACCGGCAAGTCATTGATTGTTCTCAACCCGGAGCTGTCTCTTAATCAGCGGGTCCCAGGTTCGAGCGCTGGTGCGCCCACCAAGCTTTTCAATAGCTTAGGTATCTTGCGAGGCGGCCATTCCGACAAGCGGTCAGCGGCTATTCCGACAAACCAGCTGCTTTTGTTCGCTCCTCGCGACGCTTCTTAGTGCCTGAGATCAGTTGCTTGCGTGTGCGTTTTGCGTAAGTCGGCAATTGCCGCGCCGATCGATGACGGCCCGCCGCGCGCAATTCAGCGTCCGTGAGATCGCTATCGGCCGTTTTCATCAATTGAGAGGGCTGATCTCCGAAGTACGCTACGACGCGTTTATCGCCGCGCTAGGGCGGCGGCTCGCAAATGGGCCCAAGCTTCGCCACGAAGTCTCAGATGATGTCTCTCACCCTGTGGGCGAATGACCGAATTCGGAACCTTGCAGTCGCTTTGCCGGACGAGCTCGAACGACTGCTCTTGGCGAAAGCGAACCTGGGTGGGGTTCCACTTTCCGCGACACAGCTAGTCACTTTGCGACGCTACAGGAGCACATGCCGCAATGTTACGTCGCTAGTCGTAGCAAAGTGGAGTATTGCGTGCGCCAGATCCTCGTCATCAATAGTAGCGTCTCGGGCGAAGCGTCCGTATCACGGGTCCTCGTCGAGGACTGTCAATCGGCGTTCAAATTTGACCCCCC
>NZ_PSRR01000742.1 GCF_004296405.1 Bradyrhizobium sp. Leo170 | reverse complement strand
ATAGCCGTCCTTCACGGGGAGAGGGTGGGGTGAGGGGCTCTCTCCGCGAAGTTCAGTCTGAATCGTACTGAGAACGCCTTCGAGATTACCGAGGACATCGTTGTTCCAAAAGCGGAGCACTCTGTAACCCTCCTCAATCAGGCGGCGATCGCGCACTGCATCGGACGCAGACTCGCTGTGCTGCCCGCCGTCTACTTCGATGATCAACAACTTTTCGCGGCAGACAAAGTTGCAAACGTAACCGATTATCGGTTGCTGCCGGACAAATTTATGCCCGTCGATCTGACGGCTGCGAATACGATTCCAGAGAACCGTCTCTGCATCCGTTTGATTTGCGCGTAACTTTCGCGCGATTCGGATCATTTTTTCATTACGGCCACGCATCGGCTTGCCCCTCACCCGGAGTCGGCGCTGCGCGCCGCCTCCGACCTCTCCCCGCAAAGAGCGGGGAGAGGTTTATACCACCACCAACCCCTGCATCGGCTTCGCGGTGCGGCTGTCGGGGAATACCGACTCCGCCAGCACGCGGTCGGCGAGCCCGAACTGGTCGTGCAGCACGCCTTTCATCACCGCACGCAAATCGGTGGTCGGTGCGAGGTCGCGGCCCTGGTAGAGATTGACGGGCTTCAGGCCGGGCCAATCCGAGATCACGCGTCCGCCTTTCACCGCGCCGCCGGCGAGCAGCGCGATGGTGCCGGTGCCGTGGTCGGTGCCTTCGGTGCCGTTGATGCGCGCGGTGCGGCCGAACTCGGTGGCGACCACGATCACGGTATCGCGCCAGCGTTCGCCGAGCCCGCTTTCGAATTCCGCCAGCGCGCCGTCAAGGCCGCCGAGCAGTTGTGCGAGACGGCCGGCCAGTCCGCCTTCCTTGGCATGGGTATCCCAGCCGTCGAAGGCGAGCGCGCCGATCCGCGGTCCGTCATCGGCCGCCATCAATTTCGCCGCGCCGCGCGCCACCAGCCGCATCGCGCCGACGCCATTGGTGCCGGGCTTCGGCTTCATCTCGTCGCCTTTCGCGACCTTCTCGAGCTGCAAGCCCTGCGTGAGCGCCGAGGCGAGCGCGGGATCGCGATGCCGATACAGCTCGAGCAGGCGCATCGCGGTGTCGTCATCGGCCTGCGGCAGCGCGACCGGCGCCCAGCCGACCGTCGGCGCCGCG
>NZ_PSRR01000741.1 GCF_004296405.1 Bradyrhizobium sp. Leo170 | reverse complement strand
GCTCTCGGGAAAACACCCTTTCGCGGCTCAATGGCTGGCCTGTGCGCTCCCCTGCCGACGCTTCGCCGACATCCTCGCGGATGCCTGCGCACGGCTCGGGGCCGATGTGGGTCGCTACTCCTTCATCGTCGTGGCCTTGCGAGCACCGTCTGCGTCAGCCCGCCTTTGATTTCGCGGGCGATTTCGTCGCGGATCTGCGCTCCGAACGCCGCTCTCTGCATCGGTGTCGCCAGTCAGGTCATGAACGGCCAGCCGTTGCTGCAGGCGGCTCTCGAACTCCGCGCCCATTGCATCGACGAGCCGGTCCTGCAACGCTGCGTGGGCGTCGCGGTCGATGCGGACTACCACCGCATCCCAGGGTTGCCAGCGCGTTGCGAGAAAGTCGGCGAACCCAGTCGTCTCCTGGTTCCGCACCGAGGTCTCGGCCGTGGCAAGGTCGTCCTCGGTGACGTAGGAGACGTTGAAGAAGCGCATGTCCGGGGCGATGTGCCGCAGCTCCAGCCGATCGCGCAACTTGGCCTGATAGGCGAGATAGACCTCGATCTCGTCGACGAAACTCAGCGAGCGGACCTTCTCGCGGGCGATTCCCTCGAGCGCGTTCAAGCGGAACATGACGCGGCCCTGCTGGAGGAGTTCGTCGAGACGCTCGTCATAGGCCCCGTCCTCGACATCAGCGTTCAGACGTGCGGTCTGCATGCTGTTCCAGGTCAAAGCCAGGCGGCCGAAATGACCCGGATCGGTGCCAGGAATGACTCCGTCGTTGGAGCCGACTCGGCTACGCTTTTTCGGGCCAACATGGGGACGGGAGAGGGCGATTTGACCGGAGACACGACAACATCTGTCGGCAGCGCGATTGCGGCGGGCCTCGAACGGGCCGAGGCGTTGCGGGGCCTCAGCGACCGCCCGGCTCGGGTGCGGATCATGACGATCTTTGGCGATGATCGCTCAGGTCTTACGATCAACGCCCGCATCGCGGCACGGACGCCGGCGGAGCATCGCGCCCAGGAAGGCCTCGGGACGCGGTGCATCCCATGGGACGAACTCGACGCGCGCGCCGGCGAGATCGTTGGCCTGGTGGACGAGGTGGTGGGCGAAGTGACGCTTGCCGTCCGAAATGCCCCGCCTGTGCCGCGGCCGAGCCGCTCGGAAGACGATCTTGAGCT
>NZ_PSRR01000740.1 GCF_004296405.1 Bradyrhizobium sp. Leo170 | reverse complement strand
TAGGGCTATCGCATATGGGCGAGGGCGCAGAGAAGGAAGTCGTTGTTCCATCTGGCCTGGAGCATTTTGTGGCTGATGCGAGCAGGTCCTGGCGTTGCCTGCAGGATGTTGATGGCGAGCTTGCGGATGACGGCGAGGTTTTCCGGCGCGTGATCCTTGCGGCTGCGGCAGGCATCCTCGTCGAACACCGTATCGAGGACCCAGTGCAGGTTGTTCTCGATGCCCCAGTGGGCGCGCACGACCTCCAGCAGCTTCTTGGCCGACAGCAGGCGCGAGGCCAGGAAGTATCGGACCTTGTGCTTGGCAGCCTTGCCGGCGTTGGCGCGCCAACTGTCGATGCGGCCGACGGCAGCGATAGCGGGGAAGCCGTATTGCTTCGCCAACTGTGGTGCCGGCGCGACGATGGCCCGCCGGCGCTCGACGCGGCCGTGAGCTGTGGTGCTTCGCTGGCTCGCCCGCGCTGGCTTTCGGGCGGCATCGAGCAGCGCCTTGACGGCCTTGAAGAGCCGGCCACGATTGCTCTTGATGGCCAACACATAGTGGCCCTTCCGGTCGCGGATGGCCTGCGCCGTGTCGGGCCGGCAATGCAAGGCGTCGGCGGTGACAAGGGTGCCGTGCAGATCGAGCAGGGCGAGGACTTCGAGAGCGCCGGCAACCTCGTTGCGATTGGGGGCCTGCCTCTGAGCCAACGCCATGCGCGTGCCTGCCGCCCAGACATTGACCATATGCAGCGGCGCGGCCCGCCGGCCACGCGTGAAGGCTCCGCGCAGCGCCTTGCCGTCGATGCTGACCACGCCCTTGACGCCGAAGCTCTTGCTGAACTTGCGCAAGACCGCTTCCAGACCCTTCGGGTCCAGTGCACGGAAGACGGTGCTGAACGTGTCGTGGCTGGGAATGCCGTGTCCGAGTTCCAGGAACCGCCGCAACAGCTCCTCTCGGCCTTTGCCGAAGAACTCGAACTCGGTGCAGGTCTTGGCGCCGGCCAGCGTCGCCGCCAAGGCGATGACGAGGATGTCCACCAGACTGTGTTGGGCGTTGCTGGCACGCGGATCCTTGAGCGGTCGAAACATCCGCCTGAGATTGCGCATCTTGGTCTCCTTCGGAAATCGGGAGACACCCGAAGAATCCAATTCGCTCCGCTATGCAATACCCCTCTAAGCCCATATGCGATTCCCCTAC
>NZ_PSRR01000739.1 GCF_004296405.1 Bradyrhizobium sp. Leo170 | reverse complement strand
GGTGAGGGTGCCTCCACGATGGGACTTTCCGTGGGGAGAGAACCCTCACCCGGCGCTACGCGCCGACCTCCCCCGCAAGCGGGAGAGGTGAAGTAACCCAGCATGTCCGCCAATCCATCGCCCATAAGCCACTTACTCAACGACGAGAGCGCTTCATGACTGCCACAGACTACGTCATCCCCGCCCCGCCGCAGGCTTCGCTCCCCGTCATCGGCGAGACGAAATCCTTCCCCGTCCGCCGCATCTGGTGCGTCGGGCGCAACTACCTCGAACACATCAGGGAGATGGGCAATGACGAGCGCGCGCCGCCCTTCTTCTTCGCCAAGCATGCCGACATGCTGGTGCCGGATGGTGCCACGATCCCCTACCCGCCGCTGACCAAGGACCTGCACCACGAGGTCGAACTGGTGGTCGCCATGAAGAGCGGCGGCCTCAACATTCCCGCCGACAAGGCGCTCGACCATGTCTATGGCTATGCCGTCGGTATCGACCTCACCCGCCGCGATCTGCAGATCGCCTCGCGCAAGAAGGAGCGTCCCTGGGAGATTGGAAAGTCCTTCGACTACTCTGCGCCCTGCTCCGCGCTGCAGCCGGCCTCCAAGATCGGCCATCCATCAAAGGGCAAGATCTGGCTCACCGTCAACGGCAAGGAAACCCAGAAGGGCGATCTCACCGAACTGATCTGGAACGTGCCCGAGATCATCTGGCAGCTCTCCCAGCAGGTGAAGCTCGCCGCCGGCGACCTCATCATGACGGGAACGCCGGCCGGCGTCTCCCAGCTCCAGCCCGGCGACAGGATCGAATGCGGCGTCGACGGCGTCGGCACGCTGAAGGTCTCGATCGGCCAGCCGGAGTAGTTCACTCCGGCGCTAACCACGCCCACCGCCGTCATTCCGGGGCGCGCGCAACGCGAGCCCCGGAATGACAGCCCCGTAGTTGCTAAGCTTCGTAGCCCGGGTGGAGCGCAGCGTAACCCGGGGGCCGCACTCGACGTTGGCTCAGAGGTCCCGGGTTGCGCTGCGCTCCACCCGGGCTACGGCACTGGATTCTTGGTTTGACGCGTTTTCTTTACGCCAACCGATGTCCACTTCGAACGCGCTCTACTGCCTCTCCAACCCCTGCGATGCGCTCGGGCCGAGATGCGTCTTCTCGTACTCCAGCCACAGCTCAAGCAGGGACATGAACATCACCACT
>NZ_PSRR01000738.1 GCF_004296405.1 Bradyrhizobium sp. Leo170 | reverse complement strand
CTTCGTCGTGTGCTCCGCTGCAACCGCTTGCTCGCGCCACAACAACTCCCTGTGGTTATGGGTCCCGTCTTTCGACGGGACGACAGCGGTGCGAGGTTCAACGGGATCGTAGGATGGGTAGAGCGAAGCGAAACCCATCATCGCACAACTTGCTCCATCGCGATGGGTTTCGCTTCGCTCTACCCATCCTACGAAATCACTGTTTGACAATGAAATCGGAACCCAATCGCCCTCATGGCGAGCAACGCCCCTACGCCGCCGCCCGCCGCCGTTCGCGCAGCGCTGCGCCGAAGGCTTCGAACAGCTTTTTGTTGATCGGGTTGCGCTGCGGGTCGTACTCCGCATGCCACTGCACCCCGAGTGCAAAGCCTGGCGCGTCGGCGATGCGGATCGCCTCGATGGTGCCGTCCTCGGCGACGCCTTCGATCACGACGCGTTCGCCGGGCTCCAGGATGCCCTGCCCGTGCAGCGAATTGACGCGGATTGTCTCGCAGCCCAGGAGCTTCACGAACACGCCGCCCGGCGTGAGCGTCACGTCATGCCGGTCGGCGAACACGACCAGCGGGTCCGGATGGATCTCGCCGTTGTCCAGCCGCGGCATGCGATGGTTCATGCGTCCCGGCAGTTCGCGAATCTCGGGATGCAGCGAGCCGCCAAAGGCGACGTTCATCTCCTGCAGGCCGCGACAGATGCCGAACAGCGGAATGCCGCGCGCGACGCAGGCTTCCGACAACGCCAGCGCAACCTCGTCACGATGGATGTCATAAGGCTCGTGACTGATATGCGGCTCGCACTTGAAGCGGGTCGGGTGGACATTGGCCCGCGCCCCGGTCAGGACCACGCCGTCGACCACGTCGAGCAAGGCGCCGACGTCGGTAATCTCCGGCGAACCGGCGAACATCAGCGGAACGGCGCCCGCGACATCGGTGATCGCGCGCAGGTTGCGCTCCCCAACCATCTGAACCGTGAAACGATCTTCGATGCGATGGGCGTTTCCAATCACGCCGACCACGGGCCGTCTCATTGCTCAGTGTCTCGCGTAGGAATGATTTTCTATGTTTGCCATGGTTCCAGAGGGATAATGCCCCCGACCGGACCATGGATCAACAGATTATGCTGGCGGAGCACATCGGCGCGGGACGCAGGCGCGGCGGCCTGCCGCCATCCCGCGGGAAGGCCTGCCGGCGGGCGGCGG
>NZ_PSRR01000737.1 GCF_004296405.1 Bradyrhizobium sp. Leo170 | reverse complement strand
TGCTGCGTTTGACGATCTCATCGACGAGATCGGCCAAACGATCACCCAGTCTGCTCTTTCCGTGCTGGAGACGCATCCGGCGAAGCAGGTCTCGCGCGAGCTGGGCAGCGAAGCCGCCATGTTAGCCGCACTGAAATTCGCAGCCCTTGCGGCTTGTACCGGCCATGTCGGACTGAACGACGCCCAGGACGAGCTCCGAATGGCGATGGGCGAGGTGATGAGCAAGGTGCGCGCTGCGGCTGAGCCGGCACCTCGACAGGCGCTGAATTCGTAAGCGGCACGCGGCTTGGCGGATTTCCGTTCGATGAATGGCCCAAAATCGAGTGAAGCTGGCTAGCCAGCAGCTGCCATCTTGATGGCTCACCGTTCCTCCTATATGCTTAGGGGAGGAGTCGTAGATGGCCGAACCGCAACTTTCAGTCCGCAGTGCCAAGGCACGAGATCTAGCCCATCGGCTTGCGCGTCGGGAGAATCGCTCGATCGCGGACGTGGTCGAACGCGCGCTGGAAGCCTATGAGGAGCGCGCGGCCGGGCGCGAACCGCCGGCGGCGTTTTACGCCCGCCTTAGGGCCAATGGCGGTGCGGATATCGACCTCGAGGCAATCATCCGCGAGGGCCGCCGGCCCCACACCGGACCCGAACTTTGATCTTTCTCGACACCAATGTGATCTCGGAGACCTTGAGGAAGGCGCCCGACGACGCCGTAATCGCCTGGCTGGTCCGTCACGATGCGGAGCTTGCGCTTCCCACGGTCACAATCGCCGAGATCGCGTTCGGCATTCAGAAAATCAGGCCCGATCAACGCGCCGAGCGCCTGGAACGCGGCTTGTTGGATTGGCGCCAACGATTCGCCGATCGGATCTTCGGCCTGACGGAGAGGCCGCGCTGGCGTATGGCGACATCATGGGGGAGGCGACACGGCGTGGCCAACCGATGTCGGCGCCCGACGGGATGATTGCAGCCATCGCCCGCGTCAACGGCGGTCGATTGGCCACGCGGAACCTAAATGATTTTGCGTCCACAGGGCTCGAATTGATTTCGCCGTGGAATTTCGCAGCCTAAGGCGCCGGCAGGGGAGCGGCGTCAAAGGCCCGCAGCCTTGGTGAGATTCACCCGGAACCGGTCGCGCCGGCGCTGATAACGGCGGGTCTGCTCGGCGCTGGCGTGCCCGAGCTGCTTCTGGACGTAGCGCTCGTC
>NZ_PSRR01000736.1 GCF_004296405.1 Bradyrhizobium sp. Leo170 | reverse complement strand
CCACTAGTTTAGCGGCAAAGGTACAAATTTATAGGTATTTCATCGACCTAAAGATACGATATGCCGAACTCCGCTGCGGTTTGGAAACCAGCTTCGGCCTCAATCACCGGCAGTCGGCGTCAGAAATTCCTTCTGCCGGGGGGAGCTCGGTTCGACAAGTCGAATGCGCCGAGATATTTCCCGGGCTGGCCGCTCTGTTCACCCGCTTTGGAAGTTCTCTACTCGTGCGGTAGGCAGCACGGCTGATCGCATGGCGGCGGCCGGTGGGTTGGGCAGTGCGGGGAAGCGTCTCATGGCGAGAAAACTGAAAACCTACCAGACTTCGCTGGGCTTCTTCGATCTGGCGATAGCTGCTCCCTCCATGAAAGCGGCGCTGGAAGCGTGGGGCGCAGACAGCAATCTATTTCATCAGGGTGCAGCGAAGGAAAGCGACGATCCAGACGTCGTCGCAGGGACTATGGAAAGGCCTGGCGTCGTGCTCAGGCGCCCGGTCGGATCCGACGGATCTTTCAAAGAACATGCCGAGCTTCCCACCGATCTCGGCGGCGGCAAACCAACGAAAGCGGCTCGCGAGTCGAAAGGCTCAAAGGCGAAGAAGGCTTCCTCTCGCCCCGTGGACAAGGCTGCGGAGCGAAAGGGCGCATTGGACTACCAACGGGAAGAGAGGCGCCGCGCGCTTGAACGAGCGAAGGAAGAGGCAGCCAGGCAGAAGGAACGCGCCCGCCGTCAGCAGGCGGTCGACAAGGCGCAGGCTGCGTTTGATAAGGCCGAGCAGGAGCACGCGAAACAGGCCGCGGCCATCCAGGCCGAGGTCGAGGTTCTCGAGAAAAGGTCGCAGGCCGAAGAAACGCGCTGGGATAAAGAGAAGGCGCGATTGGAAGCTGCGCTGCGCCGCGCACGGGGCTAGTTAGCGGTTCTTGGTTCGCGGCATCCGCGCGTGAAGGCTCGCGGTCGCCTTAGTATTCATCGGTCGGGATCTGTACGTGAATTGCGGCTTGGTTCACCGCGGCGCGGTCCCGTCGGTCCGCAGGAGCGAGCTCCATGACGGCCCCGGCCGGGATCATCAGCAAACTTTCCGGTGGCTTGTCCGCCCATTGTCAGAAACGATCGAATGCATCCATCAAAGGTCCTCCCGCAGGCCCCGGAAGAACGGATGCCGGACCTTTCCCTCGGCCGACTTTGCGCGATACTCGATTTCGGCCAGGG
>NZ_PSRR01000735.1 GCF_004296405.1 Bradyrhizobium sp. Leo170 | reverse complement strand
GAAAAGTGGGTACTAGATGCATCAATGCATCTTATGCCCGGAGCCGCGCTGTGACAAGAATGCCCCATTCGTGGCTGCGAACTGTATCTCTGCCACTCGCTCTGATGGTGGCCGGATGCGCTTCCATGCCTACGAAAATGGCGGGCACGCTAGCAACGTACAACAATCTGGGAGAGCAGAAGGGCACGTTCTCGAAGTCGAGAAATTACGTCAATGCCAACGCACTGGCGTCCGTGAAGACTGTGCGCATCGTTCCGACGACTTTTGCCCATAGTGCGTTGGCGCAGGTGAAGACGGCGCAAGATCGCGCGCTGGTCGCAAACGCGCTCGATCGCGAGGTCTGTGTCGCGCTGAGCGACAAGTTTCAAATCGTCTCACCACGTGAACCTGCCGACCTGACCGTTCGAACTGTCGTCACCGACGTGTTGCCGACCGACAAGGCCGCAGCCGGCGTGTCGACCGCGGTGACCTTGGGCACCGGCGCAGCCTTGCCGGTCAGCGTTCCGCGTCTTCCCATTGGCCTGGGTGGCCTTGCCGTCGAGGCAGAAGCCATCGACAGGAGCGGCGTGCAGCGCGCTGCGATGGTATGGGCCCGTGGCGCAAATTCGATCATGGACAACCCTCGCGTTTCCGAAGTCGGCGACGCCTATGGCTTGGCAACCAAGTTCGGCAACGAGTTCTCGCGGATGCTCGCCACCGGCAAGGAGCCGGGCGCCCTGGATATCTCGCTGCCCTCCGGTCAGCGCGTTCAGTCGTGGCTGGGTGGCGAACCGAAATATGCCACATGCGACAACTTCGGTCGTGCGCCCGGCCTCATGGGACTTGTCGCCGGCAAGATCGGCGCCCCTCCGGAGTGGACCGACAAGACCCCGCAGATCGCCCGCGATTGAGATACCTGCACCGTCATGGCAGGCCGTAGGATGGGTAGAGCACAGCGAAACCCATCGCGATGGAGCAAGCCGTGCGAATTGATGGGTTTCGCTGCACTCTACCGATCCTACGACTGTTGTCCCTGCGGCGTCGCCTGATTCAAATTTCAAACAGCTCTCCGCTGTCATCGTCCGGCTTGACCGGACGATCCAGTATTCCAGAGGCAGTCGTGCTTGAGCCGAGAGGCCGCCGGTTACTGGATGCCCGCCTTCGCGGGCATGACGGTGGAGTGTGGTGAGGGGATGTGAGTCCGCATTCTCGCGGCGCGTTGCGCCCGAGGTTTGCTTCA
>NZ_PSRR01000734.1 GCF_004296405.1 Bradyrhizobium sp. Leo170 | reverse complement strand
TGGAGTGACGATCTTCATCACCACGGTGCTCGTTGGCCTATGGACCGGCCGCCGCAGACGCGCGCGCATCTGAGTGCTCATGCTTTCAGACGGCGTTGTATTTTAGCGCGGCTGTCTCCCTCAAACTGACGGCCGAGACGATGTGAGGGTTGATTGGTCGCCGCCTACGTTCAAGGTTGGGTTTTGCGCCGGTGAACGCTGAAGTTCACAATTCCATCCGCACAATCTCAATAGGCTCCCCGCCGAGTCCACGAGAGGAAACGTCGCGGCCCACGCTTCGAAAGCCGCATTTTTGATAGAAGCCTTCGGCGTTGATCGTCGCCTCGAGCCTGATCGGCCCACTATGGCCCATCCGCGCTCGTGCTATCCCGATCTCGAGCAGCCGACGGCCGAGCCCGGCACCTGCAGCCTCAGGCAATAGGAACAACCTGGTTACTTCGCCCGGCTCGGCATCGACAAATCCAACCACACTACCTTCGTGCTCACAGACCGTCATTCGTCCCTTGGCGATGAGCGCTTCGTAGAATGCCGGCGTCCGCTCGCCCATCCAATTCGCGATCTGGTCCCGAGAGTAGGATGCTCCCCCAAGTCCGGCGATTGACGCCTTCGTGATTTTGAAAACCGGCTCCGCGTCTTGGTGGTGAGCGGCCCTGAAAGAAAACTTGCCATCGCGCATCATCAGCACTCCAAAGAATCTCTCTGCGTTTTACTCTGTGGAACCACCAGGTCGCAGTCAACGGGATTCCCGTCGACGACACAGGTCAGACGACGGCTCTGCCCGCAGAAAGGAAACGCGCCGGCCTCCGTTTGGCCCGGGCGTCGTTGACCTCCGCTGGTCGACAATTCTGCAGCGATCCACCACGAGACGTGGGCCAGCACCACGATCGCGTACGCTGCCGGGCGTCCATCGTCATGAGCGGCGACCTTGAGCGCGGACCCAGTCAGGGAGATCGCCGTGTAACCAATTTCGAACTCGGCCCAGGCCAGGAAAGCACGCTCTCCTTCTGAACAGGAAGGCGCAGCTCCCTTGCGCGCTCGATGCGCTCGGCTTGCTGAAATGCAATCTCTTTGCGTACAAACTTCTCTAGTTCGCCTTCTGCGGTTCGCCAGAAATGCTCGCGCGGTCTCGCGATCCCTTTCCGTTCGATCATGATCCGCTCCCGGAAAGCTGCCAGACTACGGCAACAGGTAACCCGGCGCTAGGTTCTGGGTGCCCACCCAGCTTCTCTCT
>NZ_PSRR01000733.1 GCF_004296405.1 Bradyrhizobium sp. Leo170 | reverse complement strand
CGAAGAACTCCTCGCCGCAGAAGAACTGGTAATAGGGGTTCTCCACCCAGCGCTCGCGCAGCACCTCGTCGGAGAGGTCGTAGGTGTGCTTGAGGATCGCCAGGCCCGCCATCAGCCGGGTCGGCAGCGGCGGCCGGCCCGGCTTGTCCTCGTAGACCGCGCCGAACTTCTGCTCGAGGAACGCCCAGTCGATCGTCCGCGAAAGCTGCACCAGGGCATGGTCCATGTCGATGATCGCGTCCAGCCGCGAGCGCAGAAGGTCGGCCTGTCCGCTGTCCCGTCGTTCCTTGGGTCGCATCGTTCCCTCCGATGCGAGCACGGAATCACGACCCGCGATTCGACGGAATCGCAAAAATGAAATTGCAAGCCTTTGGGCCTTCGAACCCAAAGAGCTTGCAATCTCAAACCTCGTTCCGCTCCAAAAATCGACTCCCGCTCAACCGCTTGGGAGATTCTTCACGGCCGACTGCCTATGTCGCTGGCAGATCCGCTGGTCGGTGGCGGGCGGAGTCGACCCTCACGGTTCGCCGGCAAGTGATGAGCAGCCGGAATCGTGTGGTTTCTCGAGATAAGCGCCCCTATTCGGAAAGGACGGTGCCGAGCTACTCGAAGTACTCCCTGCGAGCTCGTACATGGTGCTCTTCACATGAAGTGCCATACCTCCGAATGCTCTTAGTTCCCGCGGGAAGTCCGTATGCACCCGGCGACGACCGCCGGCCAGGTCGTTTTTGGCGGAAGGCTGATCGCGCTTATGCGGCGTGAGCGACGTTCTGAGGTCGCCAATTCCAGGGCATGAGTTTGTGGATGCGCTTGGCGGGATGATCCGGTAAGCGCATCAGCACGTCGGCAAGCCAAGCCTGTGGGTCGATGTCATTGAGCTTGGCGGTGGCGATGAGGCTGTAGATGGCAGCCGCACGCCGGCCCCCCTCATCGGACCCAGCGAAGGTCCAATTTTTTCGCCCCACGGCGACCGCCCGTAGCTCACGCTCAGCAGCATTGTTCGACATGCAAAGCCGTCCGTCATCGAGGAAGCGGGTAAATGCATCCCAGCGGCTGAGGCAGTAATTGATCGCCTTGGTCGTGTCGTTGTTCCTGGAGAGCTTGGCGCGCTGCTCGCGCAACCACGCATCCAGCTCGCCGATCAGGGGGCGGCTACGCTCCTGGCGCACACGCAAACGCTCCTGCGCAGTAAGACCGTTGATCTCGCGCTCGATGGCGAACAGAAGGTCGAT
>NZ_PSRR01000732.1 GCF_004296405.1 Bradyrhizobium sp. Leo170 | reverse complement strand
CCTAGCCCGTCTTCGCCCACTCCCTGTCGTCAGGCGAAGGCAGGTAGAATCCGGACATCGGCTCGACCCAGCAGAGATGGTCGTGGACCTTCTTCACGCCGGCGACGTTCTCGGTGGCGACGACGACGGCCTGGCGGCTGCGCTCGTCGGTGATGACGCCGCTTAAGTGCACAATGCCGTCGCGGACGACGACGCTGAGGCCGAACGGGCACCAATCCGCTTCCTCCAGCGCAGCGATGATGCGGTCACGGATGTGGTCATCGTCGGCGGTCGGATCGGGGACGTCGCGGGCAAGGCTTGCCACCGCCTGCAAGAGGTTGGACCGTGACACGATGCCGACGAGCTCGTCACCGCGAACGACCGGCAGGCGCTTGATGTGATGCTTCTCCATCAGCGCGACGATCGTATCGAGCGGCGTCTCCTCGGTGACCGTGATCGGGTCCGAGGTCATGATCTCGGCGACCCTGCGGCCCTGCTCGCGAACGAACTCGGTGGCGGCCGGGCCGGGGCCGAGCAGGAATTTCAGGAACCGGCCGTACTTGCGCTGGGTTCCGATCTCGCCGCGACGCAGGAAGTCGCCTTCCGAGATGACGCCGACCAGCTTGCCGGCGGCGACGACCGGTAGTCCACTGATATGCCGCTGCAGCATCAGGTTGGCTGCATCGACGATGGGTGTTTCCGGCGTGACTGAAATGACCGGGCGGGTCATGATCTGATGGGCGCGCATGGGTTTGTTCCCGTTTGATGCGGTTGATAGTCGCAGCCTAGTTGCACTGTAGGTGCGGTGTTTGAGGCAGGTCAACGCCTTCGGCGGGGTCGAATTGAGCAAGCGCAAGGCCAGCTCTGAAACAGGAACTATTCGTCATGGGCCGGCCACCATGGCTGGTTACGGTGTCGCATCGGAGCGCCATCGCCACGCAATCTCGGCACTGCCAGTGCCAGCCGAAAGTCCGGAAGCAGAGCAATGTCCACTTACAGATTGAATCACCTGCTGTCGCCGCGCTCGGTCGCGCTCGTCGGAGCCAGTCCGCGCGAGGGCTCGGTCGGCCGCGCCATCGTCCAGAATATTTCCGGCGGCAAGTTCAAGGGCCAGTTCGGTGTGGTCAATTCGCGCCATGGCGAGATTGCCGGCGTCGCCACGGTCGGCAGCATCGCCGAATTGCCGTTCGTGCCAGAGCTCGTCGTGATCACGGCGCCGGCTGCCGCCGTGCCCGGGATCGTCGACGACGCCGG
>NZ_PSRR01000731.1 GCF_004296405.1 Bradyrhizobium sp. Leo170 | reverse complement strand
ACATCCACTATATCGGCGTCACCTTCCGCACCCGCACCACTGAGGAGATCCGCGAGATCTTCGACGAAGTCCGCAAGGACATCTGGGGCGCGGTGGAATCGCGCAAGCTGCAACTGCCGATCGATCGCGTCTACAAGTTCGACGAGATCGGCAAGGCGTTCGAGCACATGGAAGCCAACAAGCACTTAGGCAAGATCGTGGTGACGCTTTAAGTGCGATCGTAGGGTGGGCAAAGCGCAGCGTGCCCACCTTCGCTTGCAGCGAACGTGGATGGTGGGCACGCTTCGCTTTGCCCACCCTACGCCATGCGGCTTAGATTGCCCTTCCCGCTATGGTGGCCTGATAGCCATGGATCTGCTTGGCCGTCGTAATCGCCGCAAAAATCGCTGCCAGAACGAATGCTATGGAAAAGGCGAAGAAAACAAAACGTGGCGTCATTGAGTGGGCTCCCTTTCAGGACCCCCCGCGCCATATCTAACGTGAATTCCGAGGCCTTCAAGGCGCGCACGGGCGGTCCACTTAGAATGCCGCAGACTGAAGGGTCACGCCTGTCGCGAAAGGCAGAGCGTCGGCTTCTCTCAAACGGCGTGAGATGGTCACGCCATGTGCTTGGCCGTTTGCCCTTGGGTGAGCTGTGTTCCAGTGGGGCGATGGAGTTGTCAGTGCGATTTGTGACGACGCCTTACGAGACGATAGACGCCATACCCGACTGCAATAAGAGCAAGAGGAAGTCCAGCGCCAGCGACAGGTCCCGGAGCGCCATGAACGCTACCAGGAGCGCCATGGACGCCACCGTCGGTCCAATTGGTAGGGCTGCCATCTCCCTGGAGGACGTAACCGGTGGTTGCGATCCCTAACACAGCCAGTCCACCAAGAGCGCTTTTGAGAGACCACAAGCGCATGAATTTCCACATCCAAAGCATGACTATTAATCTCCTCGCCCGCGATTTGATTAATTATTAACGTTTCGTGATAATAATAGCAATATTAAATCGTCATAATAATATCAATATTAAATCCGCTGTGCAGCCGTGATATTGCAAAGCAACACAGCCTCTAATTGATCAGTGGCTGACCGCTCGCCCCTCAGCCCGATGGTCGGGGCGACGCCTAGGCGCAAATCCCCGATTTTGCGCTAGAGCTAAAGCGCGACGAGATAAGGATGAATCATCATCGCGCTTTAGGTTATTGTTTGAGCATGATCTTTTCGGAAAACCGCTTCACACTTTTCCGGATCATGCCCC
>NZ_PSRR01000730.1 GCF_004296405.1 Bradyrhizobium sp. Leo170 | reverse complement strand
GCAGGGCTGTCCGGGGAATGAATCGCTATGTCGCAGTGCATGCTCGGCAAAACCGAGGCAAATCGGTTTTTCTGGTTGTCGAGACACAGAAGGCCGAGCATGCGATTTCGCGGTAGCATTTTTGGAAGGCTCCTTGAACCGATCGATCGACGGCGGTTTCAGACAGTTGTGGATCGTCTGGACGGGGATGCCTACGACAAGTCGTTCAAGTGCTGGGATCATCTGGTGGCGCTGATCTATGCGCAACTGAGCGGTCACAGCAGTCTGCGCGGGCTGGAGGCGGGGTTCAACGCCAATGCTCAGCACCATTATCATCTGGGGACGGGCAAGCTGTCCCGCTCGACGCTGTCGGATGCCAATGCCCGGCGCCCGGTCGGCATTTTTGCACAAACCTTTGCGACGTTGTCGGCCATGGCAAGCCGACGGCTGCGGAGCGAGGGCAACGAGATGGTGCGCCTGATCGACGCTAGCCCGGTCCCGCTCGGCAAGGTTTGCAGCTGGGCGGCGTGGAACGGCCGCATCCGCGGCATGAAGCTGCACGTCGTCTACGACCCCAACGGCGATGTCCCGAACTGTGTCGAGGTGACGCCCGCGAATGTCAATGACATCGAGATCGGCCGTCAGGTCTCGATCCAGGCCGGCACGACCTACGTGTTCGACAAGGGATATTGCCACTTCGGCTGGTGGCGGAAGATCAATGACAGTAAGGCGTTCTTCGTCACCCGCCCGAAGACGAGCATCCGTCTTCGGGCGTTCAAGCATCGTGCCATCCGCAAGCGCAAGGGCGACGGCTTCGAGATTCTCGCCGATGATGAGGTCAAGCTCGTCAGCAAGGGCGCCTCCCGACTGCCGATCCCGCTGCGCCGGATCAAGGTAAAGCGACAGAACGGTGGCAAGATCACGCTTCTGACCAATGACCTTGCCCGCACCGCGGTCGAGATCGCCACCCTCTACAAGAGCCGATGGCAAATCGAGCTGCTGTTCCGCTGGATCAAGCAGCACCTCGATATCCGCAAATTCCTCGGCACCAACGACAATGCCATCCGCCTGCAGGCGCTCGCTGCGATGATTGCCTACCTGTTGTTGCGCATCGCCGCACGGGCCCACTGCATCAAGATGCTCCCACTCAGGCTGGCCGAACTGATCCGACAGTTCCTGTTCACCCGTCGAGTTCTCGCCGCGATCAACAAGCCGCCACCTATCAACCCCAGTAAGCCAAAATCGCCAGTTTCTCCAAACCAGTTGGCGTTCAGCTATGGCTGATTTTCCCCGGACAGCCCTG
>NZ_PSRR01000729.1 GCF_004296405.1 Bradyrhizobium sp. Leo170 | reverse complement strand
GCTCTACGCCGCCTTGCCCTGGTTCTTGAACATCTCCGCCGCGCGCTTCTTGAGTTCGTCAGGCGCGACGTCCTCGATATGCGTGCCGAAGAACCATGCGTTGCCCGCGACATCCTTCACGCCGCCGGTGCGGTCGCCGTAGAACTGATCCGCCGGTTCCATGATCGAGGTCGCGCCTGCCTTGATGGCGTTTCGGTAGGCGGTGTCGACGTCGGGCACGTAGAGATAGAGCATGGCGGGCATCGCCTTGGCGTGCTCGGAGGCATCGGCGATCATCACCATGGAATCGCCGATCCTGAGTGTCGCGTGCATGATCGTGCCGTCGGGCCGCAGGGTCGGCTCGTGGTGCTTCCGGGCGCCCAGCGCCTGCTCCAGGAAGCTGATGATCTTCTCGGCGCCTTCCACGATGAGATAGGGCGTCACGGTATGAAACCCGTCCGGAGTTGGTCGTGCCTTCGCCATGGTGTTCTCCTGCGGAGTTGGAGGTAACCCCGTTAACGCAGAGCATCCATTTTGGTCGCATCGTGTTGGCAAAAAGCATCGCGGCTCGCGGATGCAGAGGCGCGCCAATTGCCGCGACGCTTTTTGTCGCGCCTGACGCATGCGCGCAGTTCAGCGGGCATTCATCTCACGGCGGCAACATTGTTCCCGCATCACATGCTGAGTAAGAAAAGGACAATGTTCATGGAACGCCGCCACTTCTTGAAGATTGCATTGGGCGCTGCCGCAGGTGTGGCAACCTTTGCTGCAACCGCGCAAGCCGCGCCGATGGTGCCATTAAGCGAAGACGCGCGGCGGCCTTCCAGCCCAGATGCCCATCCTGCGGTCTCCACCGGCGATGAAGTTGACAACCTCAAGCCCGAACAGGTGCAGTGGCATGGCGGTCATGGGCATCGCGGTCATGGACATCGTCGCCACTGGCGTCCTCACCGGGGCTGGCGCCACCCCCACCGCCACTGGCACCGTCGGCACTGGCGTCGCTGGTGAGGCCAATCTAGCAGGCTGCCAGCTTTGGTAGTTTGGAAGTCGGAACTCCAACCGTATCAATCCGAAAGCTGCTGCTTTTCGAATCTCCGCTACCACTGATCGAAAAAGGGCAGGGACCGCGAGCCGCAGTCCCTGCCCATTATTGTTCGGCCACTAAAGTTTAGCCCGCTCCGCTCGGCCATCTGATTGGCCGAGCTTTGTTCGACTACGCTTTAACGAAAAGTTTAGAAAGGCCGGCAGCGGCCATGGCGCCAAATGAAGCCGCGGGGGCAGACGCGAGGCGCCACCACGACCCGCGGC
>NZ_PSRR01000728.1 GCF_004296405.1 Bradyrhizobium sp. Leo170 | reverse complement strand
CTTTGTCGCGCGCGACCTGGACTTCTCGTCGGTCTACCGCGGATACGGTCTTGTTTTCACGGTCGGCCTGGTGGTCACGTTCTCAGGCCGATGCGCGCGGTTTGTTTGACGACGTCAGCAGGCGGAATGACAGTATCGATCGAAGCCGTTTCTTTCATAGAGAACTCCTCCGGGCTTTGCGGTTAATCAAACACCTATTCACCTCGGCCTTGCCGGCATGGCAGCCGCCTACCGGCAACTGGCCGAACAGGACGAGGGCGCCGATCTCAGCCGGGATGAGTGGCTCGGCCTGATGCTCGATCGCGAGGCCGCCATGCGCGCCGACCGGCGACTGACCAATCGCCTGGCTGCAGCAAAGTTACGCTTCCTCGATGCCTGTATCGAAGACATCGACTTCGCCTCCCGCCGCGGCCTTGACCGGCGTAATACCCTGCAGCTGGCGCAAGGCGCCTGGCAGAAAGCCCACGAAAACCTCATCGTCACCGGTCAGACCGGCACGGGCAAAACCTGGCTGGCGTGTGCCTTCGGACGCCAGGCCGCCAGGCTTGATCATTCCGTGCTCTATTTGCGTGTGCCGCCTCTGTTCGAAGACCTCGCCTTGGCTCGTCTCGACGGTCGCTTCCCGCCGCTCATCGACAAGCTTGCGCGGGTCCAGTTGCTCATTCTCGACGATTGGGGCACCCACACGCTCAATGATCAGCAGCGCCTCGATCTCCTGGAAATCTTCGAAGAGCGCTACCGGCGTAGATCGACCATGATCACCGCCCAGCTGCCCGTCGCCCAATGGCACGACATGATCGGTGAGCCCACCATCGCCGACGCCATCCTCGACCGCATCATCCACAACGCCCACCGCATTGTCCTCGAAGGCGACAGCATGCGAAGAAAAAAGCCACACGCCCCTTGACCGAGGCTGAAAACAGCGAAACGAATACCAATTGACTTCAACAACCAGGCAACCAAAAGCCAGCGCCGCCACGCTGTCCGCGATTTAGCGAAACTACTGTCCGTTAGTTAGCGAAATCCCTGTCCCGTTTTTGTGAAATACGCATCTTGACGGCGGCACACCGGATCAAGCCTACTTCAACCCGTCGCCAATCCCCATGGCGGCCTAACCCCGGCAGAGGCTCCACTTATCGACACGGAGATTCTGTTCAGACAACCGGGACCGGCTCTCCGAACAAGATTAAGATCTCCAGCACAGGTTTCATATCGAAGAAAGGGGACTTGGCCGATCCCGCAGCTCTCCCGGGCTCTTCGGCTGCGGCAACTCCACCCCTGAGCTATGCGGAA
>NZ_PSRR01000727.1 GCF_004296405.1 Bradyrhizobium sp. Leo170 | reverse complement strand
ACAAAGCGCGGTCCCGAACGGACTGACGCCCGGAGGACTGGTGACGGCGCCGGGGGCCGGAGCCGTCCCGGGCGTCTGGACCGGCGCCGATCTGCCGACGCAGGCGCAGGGCGGAGGCCGCACCACGGTGACCGTTAGGCAGACCGAGCAAAAAGCAATCCTGAACTGGTCCAGCTTCAATGTCGGCCGCGAGACCAATCTCCACTTCGATCAGGGCGCCGGCGGCGCGAACGCGTCGAGCTGGACCGCACTTAACCGCGTCACCGATCCAAGCCTCGCCCCGAGCCGCATCCTTGGCACCATCAAGGCCGAGGGCCAAGTCTACGTCATCAACAAAAACGGCATCATCTTCGGCGGATCGAGCCAGATCAACGTCAACACTTTCGTCGCCTCGTCGTTGAGTCTGTCGGATGAACAGTTCCGCGCCGGTATCAACAAACAGCTCATGGTTTTCGACGATTCGTTAGGAAGCGGAGCCAGCATCGCAAAGCCGCAGTTCGGCTATCTCGGACAACAAAGCCCGAACCAATCTGTCGGGCTCGACGATCCCAGCCAAGTCGCGGGCGCGATCATCGGCGACGCCCCGGGCGATGTGCGGATCGAGGCCGGTGCGCAGATGACAATGGCGAGCGGCGGCAAGGCCCTTATCTTTGCGCCGCATGTCCTGAACTCCGGCCGTATCTCGGCGCCCGACGGCCAAGTCATCATGGCGGCGGGCGAACAGATCTACCTTACGACCGATCAGTTTGGCGTTCGTGGTCTCGACGTCGCCGTCTCGGCGCCGATGCGCTGGATGTTCGACTACTACCATATGGCGACAGTGACCGATCAGGGAAACTGGAGCAGCGACAACGACTATACGCTGGGCCTGAAGAACGTCGTGTTCCCGGAGATGGCAGCGCGTGGCGCTTCGGTCGGTTACAACGTCGTCAATAATGGCATGGTGCAGGCCGACCACGGCAACATCACCCTGATGTCCCGCGAGATCGTACAGAACGGCGCGCTCGAGGCCTCGACCGCGTTGAACAACCGCGAAGGCTCCATCCGGCTGCGCGCATGGGGCGAGGGCATGATGTCCTACGGCAGCTCGATGCCTGTTGGATCGCCGCTGCGCTACTGGTCGACTGGTACGTTGGTTCTGGGATCAGGCAGCGTCACCACGGCAATGCCGGACCTCACTGACACCAGCGACATCGAGCTGCCGTCGCTGGCGACGCGTTACAGTCCCGGTCGCATCGAGATGCGCGGGAAATTCATCGATATCGAGGCCCGGGCCAGCGTCATCGTGCCGGCCGG
>NZ_PSRR01000726.1 GCF_004296405.1 Bradyrhizobium sp. Leo170 | reverse complement strand
AACATCGCGGAGAGACGACCATGGAGCACTATGCCGGAATCGACGTGTCATTGGAATGCTCGAGCGTGTGTGTGGTTGACGCCAACGGCAAGATCGTGCGGGAGGCGAAGGTGGCGAGCGAGCCGGAGGCGCTGATCGCCTGGTTCGGCTCGCTCGGCTTCGGTCTTGAGCGGATTGGGCTGGAGGCCGGACCCTTGTCGCAATGGCTGTTTGCGGCGATGAAGGCGGCCGGGCTTGCCGTGGAGCTGCTGGAGACGCGACACGTGCGGAATGCGTTCAAGGCCATGCCGGTGAAGTCGGACCGTAACGATGCGCGCGGGATTGCGCAGCTGATGCGGCTGGGTTGGTTCCGCCCGGTGCATTGCAAGTCGCTGAGCGCGCAGGAGACGCGATCGCTGCTGACCGCGCGCAAGCTGGTGCAAGCGAAGCTTCTCGACGTCGAGAACAGCCTGCGCGGGATCCTGCGCGGCTTTGGCCTCAAGGTCGGCAAGGTGACGGCGCGGACGTTTGCGGGGCGGATCCAGGAACTCGTCGCGGGCCATCCGCATCTTGAGCGGATCGCCGCTGCGCTGTTGGCGGTCCGCGAGATCCTACGGAAGGAGTTCGCGGCCTTCGAGAAGCAGACCCGCAGGATGGTGCGAGCCGACCAGCAGGCCCGGCTGCTGACCTCGGTCCCGGCCGTCGGCCCGATCGTGGCGCTGACCTATGCCAGTGCGATCGACGATCCGGGACGGTTCACATCATCGAAGCAGGTGGGCGCCCATTTCGGCTTGACGCCGAAGAAGCATCAGTCCGGCGAGACCGACTACACCGGCCGGATCAGCAAGATCGGCGACGGCGCGGTGCGCACGGCGCTCTACGAGGCCGCCCACATCATGCTGACCAAGCCGGTCAAGGGCTGTGCGCAATTGAAGAGCTGGGCGATGCGGATCGCCCGGCGCGCCGGCATGAGCAAGGCCAAGGTGGCGCTCGCGCGCCGGCTGGCGGTGATCATGCACCGCATGCTCGTCGATCAAACCCCCTTCAACGCCGCCGCGGCGGCAGCCTAACAGGAGGCGCGACAGGTTTTCGAGCGGGTCACCACACCAGGCCTTCTCGAAGCGAAGTCCCTTCGCCGGGACGATGGATCAGGTCAGGCCGTTGCCCACCCGGTGGCACTACGACCACGCGTCCGTAGATTGGCCGGCCGATCCTCTCCAACCCCATCAGGTGGCGGCCTTGCGCCGACCCCGTACAGAAGCGAGACCCCGGCGAGCGGATGACGCAAAAGGGATTGACTGATCCAGGCCCGTTACAGAAGGGTGGGCAAAGCGCA
>NZ_PSRR01000725.1 GCF_004296405.1 Bradyrhizobium sp. Leo170 | reverse complement strand
GGGGGGCCGCATTGCATGTGGCGCTCGTTGGAAGGCCTGGTTCGTGCATTCGACGCCTTGCAGGGAACCGAGCGCAGGAGGTCCGCTTCACGCGTTTTCTGCGCAATGATCGGGTAAGTGTCGCAGAGATGGCGAGCCATGCGGCTTCGCGCACGGCGGAACGTGTTGCCGGTCGCGAGATCATCGTGGTTCAGGATACCAGCGAACTGATCCTTGGCGGACGGCGCGCCAAAGCCAACGGCTATGGCCCTGTCGGCAAAGGCGGCGGAACGCGCGGCCTGCTTTTGCATGCGGCGCTCGCACTCGATGCCGGCACTGATGCGTTACTGGGTCTTGTTGATGCGCAGGTCTGGAATCGGGACAAGGGCAAGGTGACGCCCCGGCGATCGCGAGCAACAACAGACAAGGAGTCGCAGCGTTGGCTGTCCGCGGCGGCTCAAGCCAGCGCGGCCTTATCGACCGCGCAAAGCATCACCGTGATCTCCGACCGGGAAAGCGACATCTACGAGCACTTCGCGCGACGTCCGGCGAATGTGGAGTTGCTTGTCAGGGCAAACTGGAATCGGAAGATCAAACTGAAGTCCGGAGCTTTTGCGAAGCAGTTTGCATTTGTTGATGGCTTGCCGGAAGCTGCCCGGTTCAGCGTGACGATTCCTGCGGCGCCGGGCCGCAAGGAGCGGATAGCCGAGCTTGCCTTGCGCTTCTCGCCGATAATGCTATGCCGGCCACATCCCAGCCCTGGCCCAGATCTGCCCGACATGATCCGCCTGACCATGGTGGACGTTCGGGAGGTGTCATCGACCCATGACGGCGAGCCGATCCACTGGCGGCTTCTCACCACGCATGTCGTAAGAAGCCCAGAACAAGCTCGTCGGATCGTCGACCTCTATCGCAAGCGTTGGACCATCGAGGAGTTCTTCCGCACGCTCAAATCCGCCGGTTTTGATATCGAGGAAGCCGACATTGGCGAACCCGAGGTCATGATCAAGTTCGTTGCCGCAGCCGCCGTAGCGACGGTCACGATCATGCAACTGGTTCGCGCCCGTGACGGCACGACCGAGGAAGAACTGACCGAGGCCTTCGAGCCGGATGACCAGCCTGTGCTGGAAGCCCTCTCTTCTCAACTCGAGGGGGCCACTGTGAAGCAAAAGAACCCGCATCCAAAAGGCACTCTCGCCTTCGCTGCGTGGGTCATTGCTCGGCTTGGAGGATGGACCGCCTACTATGGAAAGCCTGGTCCAAAGGTGATGCGCCTGGGCCTCGAAGCCTTCCGTCGCATCAAATACGGCACCACTTTGAGGCTCAAAAATGTGTGAATCGGATAGCC
>NZ_PSRR01000724.1 GCF_004296405.1 Bradyrhizobium sp. Leo170 | reverse complement strand
CGCGGATGGTGTCGGTGCAACCGCAGGATCTGCTCGCCGAGCTCGGCGTCAAGGCCGGCGAGAGCCGCGAGGGCATCCGCTTCGCCAGCAACATGTGCCCGAGCCAGGGCACCATGGATATTTTCGTCGAGCCGGTGCTGCCGCATCCTTCGCTCATCATTTTTGGCGCGAGCCCGGTGGCGATGTCGCTTGCCGCGCAGGCGCGGACGCTCGGCTATCACGTCACGCTCGCCGCGCCCGCAGCCGATGTTCCCGCCAAGCCGGATGCCGACGAGCGGATCGATGGCTTCCAGTTGGGCGAGCTGAACGACGCCAAGCGCTTCATTGTGGTGTCGACGCAAGGAAAGGGCGACGAAGCCGCGTTGCGCGCAGCGGTCGCGATCGATGCCTGTTATCACGCCTTCGTCGGCAGCCGTCGCAAGATGGCTTCGCTGCGCGCGAAGCTGATCGGCGAGGGCGTGGACTCTTCGCTTGTGGACCGCGTCAAGGCGCCGGCCGGCCTCGACCTCGGCGCCATCACGCCGGAGGAGATCGCGATGTCGATCCTGGCCGAGATCACGATCGAGCGGCGGCGCGGCCATAGCCTGCCGGTGTCCGCCTGAGGTGACCTGAAGGAACTGATCATGCAGATGAACGATAGCCAGCGCATCCCCGCGTCGAAGGAAAAGGTGTGGGCGTTGCTGAACGATCCCGCGGTGCTCAAGTTGTGCATTCCGGGTTGCGAGGCGCTCGAGATGACATCGCCGACCGAGATGACCGCGACCGTCGTCATCAAGGTCGGACCGGTGAAGGCGTCCTTCGGCGGCAAGGTGACGCTGTCCGATCTCGATCCGCCGAATAGCTATCGCATTTCGGGCGAAGGCTCCGGCGGCGTCGCCGGATTCGCCAGGGGCGGCGCGACGGTGCGTCTGGAGGCGGAGAGCGCAGATGTCACGGTGCTGCATTACGAGGTCGATGCGCAGATCGGCGGCAAGCTTGCGCAACTCGGCTCGCGGCTGATCGACTCCACGGCCAAAAAGCTCGCCGGCGAATTCTTCACGCGCTTCGCCGCTGCGGCAGGCGGGACGCCGGATGCGGCGCCGGCGGAAGCAGGCGAGAAGAAGGGCTGGATCGCAAGCCTGATCTCGTGAGGGTTTGCGCGCGAGTAGGGTGGGCAAAGGCGCGAAGTGCCGTGCCCACCATCAAGCACTCCGCCCGTGATGGTGGGCACGCTCCGCTTTGCCCACCTTACCGATGTCGTCCCTGCGAAGGCGGGGACCCATAACCACAGGGAGGCGTTGTGGCGTCGGCAAGTGGTTGCAGCGGAGCACATCATACAGGCCTGTGGTTGATGGGGTGG
>NZ_PSRR01000723.1 GCF_004296405.1 Bradyrhizobium sp. Leo170 | reverse complement strand
ATGCGCGACCAGGTCGAACTGCGCGCGGTCGATATCGACAGCCTGATCGGGCAGGATCATCCGGCGCGGGTGATCTGGGCCTATGTCGAAGGGCTCGAGCTGAGCGAGCTGGAGGATCGGGTCAAGGCGCGGGAGAACAGGCCCGGCCATCCGGCGCCTTCGCCGCGGCTGCTGCTGGCGCTTTGGCTGTACGCCACGAGCGACGGCGTTGGCAGCGCGCGGGCGTTGGACCGGCTCTGCGACAGCCATGACGTCTATCGCTGGCTCTGTGGCGGGGTGTCGCTGAACTATCACACGCTGTCGGACTTCCGGGTCGGTTGTGCCGATCTGCTCGACCGCTTGCTGAGCGAACATCTGGCGGCGCTGAGCAAGGCGGGGCTGGTCGATCTGGAGAAGTTGGCCCAGGACGGGGTGCGGATCCGGGCCAATGCGGGGACCGGATCGTTCCGGCGAGAGGCGACGCTGGACCGGCAGATGGCGCAGGCTAAGGCCGTGGTGGAAGAACTCAAGCGCGAGGTCGATGCGGATCCGGAAGCCAGCAACCGGCGCATCCGGGCCGCCAGGGAGCGCGCGGCGCGCGAACGCAGTGAGCGGGTGCAAGCGGCGCAAACGGCGCTGGCCGAGCTCAAGCGCAAGCGAAAGCAGCTCGACGACAAGGGCGGCAATGGCAAGAAGCCGAAGGAGCCGCGGGCCTCCACCACGGACCCGCAGGCGCGGGTGATGAAGATGGCGGATGCCGGCTTCCGCCCGGCCTACAATGTGCAGGTGGCCAGCGCGGCGGGACAACCGATCGTGGTCGCGGTCGATGTCGACAACAACGGATCAGATCGCGGCCTGATGCGGCCGATGCTGGAACGAACGCGCGCCCGGCTGAAGCGCTTTCCCCGCCGCCATCTCGTCGATGGCGGGTTCTGCAGCGCAGAGGACATCGAGTGGGCGCATGGCCAGGGCATCGAGGTCTATTGTCCACCGACCAAATCCAGGAGCGGCGTCGATCCTTTCTTGCCGCGGAGCAGCGATGGCCCGGGGGTATTGGCCTGGCGCGCCCGCATGGCCAGTGACGCCGGCACGGCACAGTACCAGGCCCGCTCGATCTGCGAATGCATCCATGCCCGCTGGCGCAACTGGGACCTCAGGCAATTGACCGTGCGCGGCATCGACAAGGTCCGTGCCGTCGTGCTCTGGTACGCCCTCACCAACAACATCCTGCAGGGACATCGCCTCGCCAACGCATAGCTGCGCCAACCCATAGCGGAGCGGAGCGCAAATCCCGCCCCGCTCGACCGTCGAGGTCTTCAACATCCGCTACTTCGGATGCCGTCTACCCGCAGACCGAATTGGTTCT
>NZ_PSRR01000722.1 GCF_004296405.1 Bradyrhizobium sp. Leo170 | reverse complement strand
TGTCGCCTTCATCAGGCGCACGGCTATCGCACCCCGATGGCGGTCTGGCGCGAACGGATGCCGGCCGCGAAGGCTGTGGACATGGTGGACAACGCTGCCGCGTTGACAACATGCCCACGGCAACATCAGCAAGCTTTCCCAAGGTGAATGGCTTTCAACATAGAGCGGTCAGCTTCCATCTAAGAAACCGGTTCAAGCGGTCCCGCCACGCGGGGTCCATTTCACGGCATCCTATTGCCGGGAGGCGCGGTCGGCGGCATACCGCAACTGGATGCATCGAACATCTGATGCTCATGACGTGCTTTTAAAGCTAGCCATTCCGTCCAGGAAATGGCTTCCGCTTTTTCAAGAGGTTGTTCTTTTGCATACTGAAAAAAAGTGTCCATTAGCTCGCTTTTTTCGTTCCGCAACACCTCCTTTGCCGCCTTGCTTGTTGTAGATTCGTCGCGCCTTCTTAATCTTATCTGGCGTTCTATGATGTCTGCACATTGCACTTTGTCGGCATTGTACAACATATCTGCTAGGGTCATCAGCAGCGTTGTACGCCCCATGCCGCCCCGGCAATGAAAATGCAAATGAACATCACCCGCATGAGCGAGGTTTCGCAACTCCGATACAAGTTTATCTATTTCAGCATCGGTGGGGCGCGCATGATCTGGTGTCGGAATACGCAGATACGCGACACCCTTTCTTTTAACTAATTCCTCTTCCGTTTCTATTTTCACTTCACCGAAGTCGAGAACCATTGGAGGCGCCGAAGAAGCCTTTCCTTTTACGACACTCCCGGATTCTATGGTCAGACCAAAAGGAAATTTAGTCGGTAGTTTTGCGAGCTTCTTTGTCTCCTTCGCGGGAATAATGTCAGCAGGCTTTTCCACGTTACCCCAATTATGATTATCTGCGGCAAACCAGGATATTGGTTCTCCATTTGCGAATCCATGGAACTCTTGCCTAGTATCTACAATGACGAGCCGTTTTGGATGTGTCAGTGTAATTAGTTCTTCTAGCTGCCGCTCAGAAAATTGAGCACTCCCAGACAAGCTTAAACCGTGAAACCCGGTCGAGTCGCATCTCTCCAACCCAGATGTATCGGATGTGGTGCGAAATCTAGGGGGTTCAATCTTGTCATATACAAGTCTTGGCGGATTTTGGTCGGGTATTTTCTTCGGTATTGTTGTCGGTGGAATTCTAAATGGCTTGCGTGAGTCAACGCTCGATGAGGCTGGAGCGCGAGCGCCGAGATCCGCATCTGGCGGCGGCATCTGATATGAAAGACCGACAGGCTTGCCGGGACCACACCGCATAAGTCTCTCCTTTGAACAGCAAAAAGATAGTTCCAAATCACGCAGG
>NZ_PSRR01000721.1 GCF_004296405.1 Bradyrhizobium sp. Leo170 | reverse complement strand
CGGTCCTGACCGGCTACATGGGTAACAGAATAGACCGGCGACATGGGTAACAGGTCAACTGGTCGGCAAGGAGGACCTTGCCGATGGGGTGGAAGGAGACCTGTACCGTGGAAGAGCGGATGCGGTTTGTGGTGGCGGTTGAGAAGCGCGAGGAATCGTTTGCGGCGACCTGCCGGCGGTTCGGCGTGAGCCGCCGGATCGGGTACAAGTGGCTGGCGCGCTTTGAGGAGGAAGGGACTGTCGGCCTGCTCGACCGTTCACGAGCTCCACAGCACCACCCGCACGCGATTGCGCCGGACATTGCCGAGCGCTGCCTTGAGGCGCGGCGAGCGCATCCGAGCTGGGGGCCGGTGAAGGTGCGGGCCTATCTGGAACGCCGCGCGCCCAAAACAGACTGGCCGGCGGCGAGCACGATCGGAGAGCTGTTCGATCGCGAGGGGCTGACGGTGAAGCGCCGGCTGCGCCGGCGCAGCCCGCCATCGAGTGCGCCCTTTGCCTATTGTGAGGCCGCCAACGACGTCTGGTGCATCGACTTCAAGGGCTGGTTCCTGACGGGCGACGGCGAGCGGTGTGAACCGCTGACGATCACCGATGCCCATAGCCGCTACCTTCTGCGCTGCCAGGCGCTGCCGCACACGGACACCGAGCATGTCTGGCCGGTGCTCGACGCCGCGTTCCGCGAGTTCGGGCTGCCCCGTTACATGCGGTCGGACAATGGCGCCCCCTTTGCGTCGACAGGCGCCGGCGGACTGTCAAGGCTGTCGGTGAAGCTGATCAAGGCCGGCGTCACGCCGGAACGCATTGCTCCGGGCAAGCCGCAGCAGAACGGCCGTCACGAGCGCATGCATCTTACCCTGTTGCAGGAGGCGGCCAACCCGCCGGCACACAGCCTGCGCGACCAGCTCAAGCGCCTGCGCGCCTTCCAGCAGCGTTACAACGAAGAACGCCCGCACCAGGCGCTCGACAATGCCACGCCGGCCGAGCGCTACCAGGCTTCACCGCGCCGTTTTGATGGCATCCTGCGCTCGCCGGACTATGGCGACCAGGACGTCCGCCGGGTTCGCCACAACGGAGAGATCAAACTCGATGGCAAGTTCGTCTACATCACCGCGGCTCTGGCGGGTGAGCCGGTTGGCCTAGCTGAATCCGAGGGCTGCTGGACCGTCAGCTACGGCCCGATCATGCTCGGCACCATCGCCTATCAGAGCGATGAACTCCGAAAACCAAAGCGCAAGCGCTGTGGACTTGGGGACAACGCTGCGCGTTGCCCCCAGGGTCCACAGCCCCAGCAACAGCAGACCTGAACGAAACGAGAATTGTGTTACCCATGTCGTCGGTTTGAAGTGTTACCCATGTCGCCGGTTGCTC
>NZ_PSRR01000720.1 GCF_004296405.1 Bradyrhizobium sp. Leo170 | reverse complement strand
CGCATCGTTTTCGGCCCGGGCTTGCCATAGTAGCCGTCCCATCCGCCCAGACGGGCAATGACCCAAGCGGCGAAGGCCAGTGAACCTTTAGGGTGCGCGTTCTTTTGCCGCTCGGTCTTGCCTTCCAGTTTGGCCGAGACGGCTTCGAGGATGGGTTGATCGGCAGGCTCGAAGGCCTCAAGCAGGTTTTGGCCGGTGGTGCCGTCGCGAGCCTTGACCAGTTGCATCACCGATACAGCCGCTACGGCCACAACAGCGGCGAACCTGATCATGGCCTCAGGATCACTGATGTCGGCGGCCTCGATATCGAAGCCTCCGGTCTTCTGCGTGTGGAAGTACTCCTCGACGACCCAGCGCATCCGATAGAGATCAACGGTTCTGCGCGCGTCGGCGATGTTGGTGACCGGATGGGTCGTCAGCAGTCGCCAGTGGATCGGCTTGCCACCCTCTGGCGTCGATGTCTCGCGCACGTCGACCACGGCCAATGTGACCGTGTCGGGCAGATCGGCAGTTCCATGCAGCGGCTTGCGCAGGGTCACACGCGAGAAGCGGATTGCCAGTTCGCTGCTGCGCGCCTTGCGTCCCGGAGCCGCAGGAATGTTCACTTTGAGCCGACCTGCTTCGGGCAGACTATCGATGTGCGAGAACAGCAGATCAATCTGCTCCTCCTCGATCCGCCGGTTCTGGCAGGCCCGCACGATCAAATGCGTAGTCTGCGGACGGAACGCGAAGTGCGCGTAGATGTCGCTTTCCCGGTCCGATACCACCGTGATGCTCGCAGCCTCCGCCAGCACCTCTGCGGCGCGCCTCGTGCTATCGAGCCAACGTTGCGATTCCTTCTGTTTCGTCGTTCGCGCCCGTCGATGCTTGGCCTTGCCGCCCGTGCGGTTCCACACCTTCGCATCGACGAGGCCGATCACTCCGCCGTTGCTGGCATCGACCGCCAGGGCGGCATGCAGCAACAGGCCCCGCAGCGCTCCGCCTTTCCCGATCGGCCCGTAGCCGTTCGCTTTCGCACGCCGCCCTCCCAGCGAAAGCTCGCTGGTATCCTGGACCACGACGACATCACGTCCCCTCGCCCGCGCCGCTGTGCGTTCCGCCGCGTACGCGGCTATCTCTTCTGCCGTCACCGCGTCGTTGCGAAGAAAGCGCGTGAACTGAATCTCACGCGCGCGGCTGCATTGCGCCAGTTGACGGATGCACGAGCCTGGCCGCGCAACCAGCGCCGCATGCAAATGCGCCCCCCTTTTTCCAGCCGCGCATCGCCAAACCGACCCAGCCCGTAGTCCATCCCAGACATCGCTCACTCCCGCGAATCATCGTTCAACTCACGGAATCAGCGATCAAATTCCTTCGCAAGATGTGCGAATATGACA
>NZ_PSRR01000719.1 GCF_004296405.1 Bradyrhizobium sp. Leo170 | reverse complement strand
GCCCACCTCGATATTCCAGCGGCCGTCGAGGCGCTGCGCCAATACTGGATGCCGATCCGCTACGCACGCGCCCGCTGATCACTGCGGAACGTGGGAGCTCATACCGGTTACGCTCAAGTCGGCGCGGACCTGACAGGCTTACGACACGCCAGCCCGTCTGAGCGAGCTTCGCTGTGGCATTTTTCAAGGTTGGGCATGCACGAGTACGCGCATTCCGGCTGGCGTCCTTTTTACCATTCGCGTTCCGGAAAGAGCGCTTCAGGTTCGAACGGACGCGTTGTTCGGTACCGACCAGGCTTATCTGGAGAGCATGAGACCGCAGCATTCTTCGCCGCTCATGCGTTCGACTACTAGCGCATGTACCGGATCGGAGTCGGCTGTTTTGCGGAAGCGTATTGGGAGGACGGGGGCCCAACGCGAGAGAGCTGCGTTCTGACGGTACGCTTTTGCCTGACCAAAGTGCATTCCATTCTCGGGCATGCACGGCTCGTCCAGGAGTTCCGGGAGCCGGCAGGGATCATCATCCACCAGGACTGGAGAGAATTGACCGACAACGGCATCGTCGCCGCAAACGTGTTGCCAGATCGTTGTCTAAGCGATGTCGCGCGATCCCGGATGCGCGGGGGATACCGAGTAAATGAATGACCGCTTAGCCACGAACATACCATTGGTAAATGGCGCCGTCGATGTTTGAAGGATCGCTGTGATGGTCTTCTTGACGAGATCCGCCCTGGCCGCCCTCGGCCATCAAGGACGCCCAGGTTGCTGCGTTATCGAGCGGACATTGCGTTCGATGCTGGCCGATGCGTTGCACTGTTCGATCCGCTCAATGGCCGCGGAGACCGGCTTCTCTCGCTTTACTATCCACCGAATGTGGATGGCGTTCTGCCTTCACCACACCGGAGCCAGCCATTTGAGCTGCCGGGCGATCCGGTGTTCGTCGACAATGTGGGCGATATTGATATGTCCCCGCTGAGCCGAGCCCTGTCCTCAGCATCGATGAGTAAAGCCAGATCAAAACAGTTGATCGCGAGCAGCCAATCTTGCCGATGATGCCTGGGGTGCCCGGAACGTCGCACGCAGAGCTATCTGCGGCATGGTAAGACCGCGCCGCTTGCAGCACATGATGTTGCGTCAGGGGTCGTTATGCAAATGCTACAAGCGCCATCCCCAGTTGAGTTCCTGAGTTCCTCAAAAAGATCGACAGTCAAGTCTCTCAAGGGCTCGATGTTCACATCGTCATGCACAACTACGCCACCGCAAGACACCCAAGATCAAAGCGTGGCTCGCTCGACACCCCGCATGATTATGTCCGCTTACAACTTCCACGTCGTGGATCATTCAGGTCGAGCGCGGGTGTCATTCGGCGTGCAAAACTGGCTCTC
>NZ_PSRR01000718.1 GCF_004296405.1 Bradyrhizobium sp. Leo170 | reverse complement strand
CTCTGGAACGGGCGCTGAGCGAGGAGCCGCGTCCCGGGGCAGAGCGAAAGCTCACCGGCAAGGAAGAGGCTCTGCTGGTGGCAACCGCTTGCACCAAGCCGCCTGCGGGCCGTGCCCGCTGGACGCTGGAGCTGTTGGCCGGCGCGATGGTCAAACTCACCGATCATGAGAGCCTGTCAGGCGAGACGGTGCGCCGGCGGCTGGCCGAGAACGGCCTCAAGCCGTGGCGTCGGGACATGTGGTGCATTCCCAAGGTCGATGGCGAATACGTCGCCCGCATGGAAGACATGCTCGACCTTTACGCCGAGGGACCCGATCCCGAGCGGCCGGTGGTGTGCTTCGACGAAAGCCCGGTGCAGCTCATCGGCGAGGCGCGCCAACCAATCCCGGCCGAGCCGGGCCGGCTCGAACGTTACGATTACGAGTATCGTCGCAATGGCACCGTCAACCTCTTCGTCCTGCTCGACGTGCATCGTCCCTGGCGCAAGGTCAAAGTCACCGAGCGCCGTGCGGCAGAAGACTACGCCCAATGCATGCGCGAGCTCGTCGACATCCATTATCCCGACGCCGAGACCATCAGGGTCGTCCAGGACAATCTATCGACCCATTCTGCCGGCGCCCTCTATCAGGCGTTCCCGCCTGCCGAAGCCAGACGGATTTTGCGGCGGCTCGAGTTCCACTATACCCCCAAGCACGCAAGCTGGCTCAACATGGTCGAGATCGAGATCGGCGTCATGCGCGGACAGTGCCTCAATCGCAGGATCGACGACCCCAAGCGGCTGCGCCGCGAAATCGCCGCCTGGGAACGCCAGAGAAATGCCGCACGCTCCCGCATCAAATGGATGTTCACTACCGACAAGGCCCGTTCCAAAATGGGCCGCGCCTATCCCAACGCTTCCAAAGAGTCATAATTACTGTGCAGAGCCACTAGACGAACGTGCGGACGGCTGCTGACGACCGCCCGCACGCCGTCGCGCCGCGAACAGGCTTGGCCCTCACGAGGGTCATTCAATAAGCGACCAAGCCATACCTGGCTCAGCAACCCGCGTGCCAGACAATCTCAGTGCAAGAGAGCCAAAACGGTGCGCTTTCACGCCGAGCCGGCTAACTACTCGCGTTACGCTGGCGGCTTCCGGACAGGCATGTCATCGGTTGGACGCGGCTGGACGCGATCAAGCTTACGTAAGGCATCCGGCTCCTACCTTGGGTGTGTGACGGCGAAGCGCTGTTGGGGCCAGGGATGCAGGATACGGGGTTGAGGAAACCAGTCATCTGCCAACTTCGTCATACGATCCCAAGTGAAGCCGTCTCGTTGGCTACGCCGCCGAAGCGTTCGTCGCCAGAGGTCGGTCACATAATAGCGGAAGGCTGAAAGCGCCCGTCCGTGGGG
>NZ_PSRR01000717.1 GCF_004296405.1 Bradyrhizobium sp. Leo170 | reverse complement strand
CTTTTTGTTTTGAAGTGCGCGCGCTGGGCGGCGGCCTGGTGAGCTCTACGCCAAAGTGACCATGCGATGATGTGTGCGGGTTGGATTCGCTTTCGAGCGAGTCTGATGGCGATGCGTCGGACTTCCTGGATTGACCAACGGATCAATGACGCCGTGGCGACGCATTGGTTTTTGCCGGAGTTCGGCGTTTCGTTTTTTTGGGCGGCAGCGGATTGGCGCGATGACGGATTGCCGCCATCATGGCGAAGGCGAGCATCACCAGGGAGACGTGGCGATGCCAGCCATGCCAGGATCTGCTTTCGTTGTGATCGAGCCCGAACTCGTTTTTCGCGGTTTCAAAGCTGTCCTCGATCGCCCAGCGATGGCCTTCGACCGCGACCAGCGTTTCAATTGATGTTCCCGCTGGGCACCAGGTGGTGAAGAAGGCGAGGTCACCATCGGCGATGCGGCGACGGATCAGTAGGCCGCGTGTCCACAAACCATCATTTGCACTGTTGAATGGCTCGGCCTCGAGGTCGGCCAGTTCGAGATAACACCAATCGTGCAGCCGCGGTCCTTTGGTTCCGGCTCCCGCCGACAGGCGCTTCCAGTCGGATGAGCGCCGCGTCCGGGCGATGTCTGCGGCCGTACCGGAGACCGGCGGTCGCTTGCCCCAGGATCGAAACACATGAGCGCTGCTGACCCCGAGCACGTAGCCTTTGCCGGCCCGGCGCAGTTGCTGTTCGATATCGCCAACACCATAGACGGTGTCACCAGCAACCCACTTGAATGGCACAGACGCGGCTATTGCGCCTGCGATCATTCTCGTCGCGAGCTTCGGTTTGGTCGCAAAGCCGACGTCGGCAGGCACATATGCGGCTTCCAGGCGATCCGGATCGTCGGTCCATTCCTTCGGAAGATACAGCGTACGGTCGATGAACGCATGACCGTGGCGCGAAACGTAGGCAACGAAGACCCCGATCTGGCAGTTCGTGACCTTGCCTGCGGAACCAGTGTATTGCCGCGCCACGCCGCACGACGCTTTGCCCTGCTTGAGAAAACCGGTCTCGTCGATCACGAGCACCGCATCGTCATCCGCCAAATGCTCGACGACATAGTCACGCACGATATCGCGCAGGGCATCCGCATCCCAATCCATGCGGCCCAGGATCGCCTGCTGACGCCATGGGCCGGGATCGCCAGCCGCCTCGGCGCGCATCCAACCGGTCTTGCGTTGCTCATCTCCGAGAAGGCCTTCCAGGAACAGGCCCGCATTCCTCGCAACACGTTCTTGCCTGAACAACGGACGTATCCGCTTCTTGATCTCCCGAAGCGACGCCGCCCACAACGCAAGCGTCTCCTCAATCGACGCTGCCTGCGTCCACGATCTTCGAATCATGGTTGCCCATGGATTCAG
>NZ_PSRR01000716.1 GCF_004296405.1 Bradyrhizobium sp. Leo170 | reverse complement strand
GTCGTTTCGTCCCGAGCCGAAGGATGCCGCCCATCAAACGGGCTTCGTACCGGCGATGGTGGTCGCGGAATCGGGGCCGACGCTTGGTCCGGTCGGGCCGGCCGGCGGCGGCGCGATCGAGATCGAGTTTGCGGCCGGGGCTCGGATGCGGATCACGGGCACGGTCGACGCGGCGACGCTGAAGGCCGCGGTCGCGGCACTGGCAGATGGACGGCCGCGGTGATCCCCATTCCGCCCGCCGTACGGGTGTGGATTGCGACCGGCCACACCGACATGCGCCGCGGCATGAACTCGCTGGCGTTACTGGTGCAAGAGGCCTTCAGACGCGACCCGCACGGCGGCGACCTCTACGTGTTCCGAGGCAAGAGCGGCAAGCTGATCAAGATCCTTTGGCATGATGGGCTCGGCATGTCGCTCTACGCCAAGCGGCTGGAGCGCGGCCGCTTCCTCTGGCCGTCGTCGGCCGATGGCATTGTGACCATCACCCGAGCCCAACTTGGCTACCTGCTCGAGGGCATCGACTGGCGGATGCCGCAACACACTTGGCGGCCGCAGGCGGCGGGTTGATCGCTGGGATTTGAATCGACCACACGTCGGCAGTTCAGACACAGACAGCTTATTGTGATTCTCTGACCGGGATGGCGCCGATGATTCTCTCCCCGACGATGCGACCACGCTGAAGGCGATGCTGCGTGCCGAGCGGGTAGCGCGGTTGGCCGCGGAAGCGGACGCCCAGGCGCGGACCTTGCTGATCGAGAAGCTCAAACTCACGATCAAGAAGCGGCGGCATGAGAAGTTCGGACAGTCCTCGGAACGTGGCGCACTGTTGGATCAGCTCGAACTGCAACTCGCCGATCTGGAGGAGAACGCGGCGCAAGCCGAGACCGCGGCGCAGATGGCCGCAGGCGACAAGATTACGGTGCCATCGTTCGAGCGCCGCAAGCCGGTGCGCCGGCCGCTGCCGGAGCATTTGCCACGGGAACGCCTTGTCTATCCGATACCTGCGGCCTGCCCATGCTGCGGCGACCGCCGGTTACGCAAAATCGGCGAGGACGTGAGCGAGACGCTGGAGCTCATTCTGCGGCAGTGGAAAGTCATCCAGCGCGTGCGCGAGAAGCTCGTCTGCCGGGCCTGCGAAGCCATCACCCAGCCTCCGGCTCCCTCGCACCCGATCGCGCGCGGACGTGCAGGACCCAAGCTGCTGGCCCATGTCCTGTTCGCCAAATACGGCTTGCACCTGCCGCTCCATCGTCAGAGCGACGTCTACCGGCGCGAAGGCATCGACCTCGACGTCTCGACGCTGGCGGACTGGGTGGGCGCCTCCACGGCAACCCTGATGCCGCTGGTCGATGCGATCCGCGGCCATGTCTTTGCGGCCGAGCGCATCCACGCGGACGAC
>NZ_PSRR01000715.1 GCF_004296405.1 Bradyrhizobium sp. Leo170 | reverse complement strand
GATTGATGTGGTGGAACGGCCCGCTCCGACAGCATCATCGTGCTAAAACGTGGTCGTTATTCGAACGCCACAAGGAGGAACCGTTCCATGAAACAGATTAGCACCATCGGGTTGGATTTGGCGAAGCACATTTTTCAAGTTCACGGCGCGGGTGGCGATGGCTCGCCGGTGTTGAACCGGAGACTACGGCGCAGCGAAGTTCTGCGTTTCTTTGAGAAGCTGCCACCATGCCTGGTGGGGATGGAAGCCTGCGGCAGCGCCCATTATTGGGCGCGCGAGATTGCAACTTTCGGTCATCAAGTGCGGCTGATTCCGCCGGCTTATGTCAAACCCTTCGTGAAGCGCGGCAAGACGGATGCGGCGGATGCCGAGGCCATCAGCGAGGCCGTGACTCGCAAGACCATGCGCTTCGTTCCGATCAAAACGGCTGAGCAACAAGCCGCAATGATGGTCCTGAAGAGTCGCGCACTTCTGGTGAAACAGCAAACGCAGACTATCAACGCCCTACGCTCGCATCTCGCCGAGTTGGGCATCATTGCCGCCGCTGGCCGGACAAAGGTCGAGGCGTTGGTTGCAATCGTACGGGACGTAGCAGATGTCCGCTTGCCTGCGGCAGCGCGCGTCGCCCTGACGGCAGTTGCCGATCAGATCGAGGCCCAGGCGGACCAGATTGACAAGCTCGAGCGAGCCATTGTTGCTGCGGCAAAGACCGACAAGGACATGCGCCGACTGACTACGATCCCCGGCATTGGAGCCATTACAGCGGCGACCATCAAGGCGCTGGTGCCAGATCCCGGCGGCTTCAAATCCGCTCGTCACTTTGCTGCCTGGCTGGGACTGACGCCACGACAGCATTCGAGTGGGGGCAAGGAGCGGATGGGACGCATCTCGAAGATGGGAAACCCCGAACTTCGGAGCCTCCTCGTTCTTGGGGCGACATCCATCCTGCGAATTGCCCGGAAGGCCGATCGGGCGCGGCCGTGGTTGAGGGCGCTGCTCGCCAGACGTCCGTACAAGGTGGCAGCGGTCGCGTTGGCCAACAAGACAGCGCGAATTGCTTGGGCGCTCTTGAACAAGGGCGGGATTTACCGGTGTCCGGAGACGCTGGCGACGACTACGGCTGCCGCTTGATGCATACAGCAGCTGTCAAAGAGATCTGACCGGCGCAGGCCGGCAGAGGGCAAGGCGCAATAACAGGCGATGAACCCACGGGACGAAATCCCGGCATGAGTGAGGCTGGCGCGACAATGCGCTTCAAGCGCGTCTGATTGATTAGCCCCTTGTGTCGCGGACTTCATCGAGGCCAGCGGTCATGCGCCGCGCTTTACAGGCCGTATACATGACGGCACCGCTCCCATGTGTGAAGTCGACTGAGAAAGCTCTTGCGCCCGCGGGCCGTTCCATACA
>NZ_PSRR01000714.1 GCF_004296405.1 Bradyrhizobium sp. Leo170 | reverse complement strand
CTCTGACTCATATGTGGAACGGCCCGGGCTGCAAGATCTTTCTCTGGTTGAACAAGAGATGACGGTGCGGTCATATGTTCGGCCTGTGAACGCGGCACCTGGCCGCTGGCCACGATGATATCCGCGGAAGCAATCGCCCAATCAATTTCGCGCGCTCGAAGCGCAGTGAGTCAGGCGGTCTGACTGCTACCGGGAATGTCGTCATTCAGTGTTCATCCAGATTGCACCTTGCCTCCTCGGCAGCTCTCCTCTTCCGCCGATGAGCTCTTAAGATTAGGATTTCAGCATTGCAGCCGGCGCCTGATAGATGCCGCCTCTGACTAGCAACGCCCAAATGGTGCGCGCAATCTTATTGGCAAGCGCCACGGATACGACCTTGACCGGCCGTCGTTGCAGCATGGTCCGAACCCCAGAGCGGGACTTTCAAACCTCGTTTAGCAAGCTTGATGATAGAGGTCGCACCGACGATTAAGAGTGTCCGTAGTTGCCGATTTCCGCGCTTCGATATCGCGCCGAGCCGTTCTTTCCCGCCGCTCGACTGTGCCCTCGGCGTCAGCCCCATCCAAGCCGCAAAATCTCGTGCAGTCGCAAAGCAACGAGCATCCAAGACCGATGTCCGAACGGTAGCTGCGATGAGAGGACCGACACCGGGAATGCTCATCAGACGCCTCGCGTCGGGATCTTTTCTGACGGCAACCAAAATCTCCTTATCGAGTTTCTCTATACGGGTGGTAAGTAGCTCAATTTGTTCAGCGAAGTGGATCAGGGCAAAGCGGGCGGTAGCGGGGATCCTATCGTCTTCCCTGTCCCGGAGCAGCCCCAGAAGTTTCGTGATGCTTGCCATGCCTGTCCCCACGACAATGCCCAATTCGGCCATATGAGCGCGCAGAGCATTTGCAGTCTGACTCCGCTGTCTCATCAGCATCTCTCGCGCTCGCAAGATCATGCCGGCTGCTTGTTGTTCGGCAGTCTTCATCGGTACGAACCGCATCGTCGGCCGGGTGACCGCCTCACAAATGGCTTCTGCATCCGCCATGTCGGTCTTATTTCGTTTGACGTAGGGCTTCACGTAGGCTGGCGGCATCATGCGGACCGAGTGCCCCAGCGCGGCGATCTCGCGCGCCCAGTGATGCGCACTTGCGCAGGCCTCCATACCCACCAAGCAGGAGGGAAGTCCGCGAAAGAAAGGCAGCACCTGCGATCGTCGCAACGTGCGGCGAACCAGAACTTTCCCGCTTTCGGTTATGCCGTGAACTTGAAAGATCGACTTAGCCAAATCCAAACCCACTGTGATAATCTTCTCCATGGAACGGTCCTTCCTTTGTGGCGCTTCTCAACGCGACCACGTTAGGCACTTTTGATGCCGGTTCGAAGGGCCGTTCCACACCATCACTTTTGATGCACTGGAACTC
>NZ_PSRR01000713.1 GCF_004296405.1 Bradyrhizobium sp. Leo170 | reverse complement strand
ATTGTCACGGAAGTTGATCAGCGCGGAGATCAGAAGCGCGTTCCCCGGAAACAACTCGCGAGCGAACTCGAGTCGCGAATGGTGATTTAGCTCAGATATGGTCTGGCCCTGGTCCTTAAGCCTCTTAGAAAATGTGCGAAGATGACTCTGATACCGAGCAAAGGCGTTTTGGGGAAGTCCGCCGGGCCTAGTCAGCCGGTCGATGAGACGAGCGTCTTCCGCTGAGGGGCCCGCGGCTGGCACGCGGCGCGGCTCATGATACGCACGAAGCATTTTCAACCCCGCCATAACCGCTGGGTCTGACGGAAAGTGATGCTTGGCGTGATTGGTCAAGGATTGGTGATCCGTTAGATCAGTCGATTGGCCTTTACTGCGAAGATCATTTATCAAACGGCAAAGCCCCCGAGCACAACGCGAGACCGTGATTGCTGCTCGCAAAGGCGCATATTGAGCTGTTGCCTTATCGATAGTGTCCCGATCTTCCGTAGAGAGATGGGGATGGTTGCTGCGGGGACGGCCTCTACTGGAGACAGGAGCCTGATCGGGTGGGCGCGCCTCGACCAAGTGCTGCTCAAAGCCCTCTTGCCCGGCATGGCCTGTCTCCGGCTCTCCCGAGACGGCGTGCTGCACCTGCGACCAAGCTGTTACATTGGATGGGTCAAAATTGTACGGGTCCACGCTAGCCTCACGTCCACGGATCAACTGCGCAGCCTACTCGGGCAAGCTTACGAGATGCTGACGGGGCCCGTCGCTCGTGAAACAATGCTCGCCACATCCGCAACAACGAGGCTGCCCCGCGGCTCTCAATGGTCACGAGGCTTTTAGGTTTCTGCCCGCCTGGGCTGCTGCGGATGGACCGGCGCCTCAGTGAACAGCTGGATGGTGGGCCAGAGCCGAAACGGACAGATTCTACCTTGATGGAGTAGCGCCATGATCCCCAAGCTAAAGCATGTGTCGTGCTGGACGATGGTATGCGGATGGCGGCCGAAGCAAAACGTACGTCGTCGTTGAAGGCATGCGTCGCCGAAAAGGTGTTAGCTCCGGCCGCGGGGGCCATTCGGATATGGCTGTGTTACGGCGGCTTTCCCTGCGGGCGGTGCTGGAATCCTCTTATGCGTAATCCGATGCAAGCAGGCCACTGATTGAACGAACCCGCTACGCGGGAGTGGGGGCAAGCCTGCTGAACTGAGGTGTCCTGTCTGAGAGGATGTTGGTCTTCGCACCACCCCTCTCAAGACAGGAGACCCAGATGGCTACGATGAGCCCGCTTCGGCAGCGCATGATCGAGGACATGACGGTCCGCAATCTGTCACCGTCGACCCAACAATCCTATATCTATGCGATCGCAAAGTTTAGCCGCCATTTCGGCTACGCCCCGGACCGGTTGAGTTTCGAGCAGGTCCGCGCCTACC
>NZ_PSRR01000712.1 GCF_004296405.1 Bradyrhizobium sp. Leo170 | reverse complement strand
GGTCTTTCGGATCCACGAGGACCTCGATGCTGCGAGGTGTCCTTGGCTGCCTTCTGATGAGGCCAGATCGTTCCAGGGTCAGCACCATTTGGTGAACCGAGGGCGGGCTGACGCGGAAGTATTCCTGCATGTCGGTTTCGGCCGGGGGCCTGCGATGCAGCCGGGTATAGAGGTGGATAAAAGCCAGATACTGCCCCTGCGTGGGCGTGAAGGGTTTTGTCGAAGGACTCACGCCGGCCATCCGATTCAGTTGTTCGTGCGTCCTCGAACGAGGAGGCACGCCATGAATGTACGCTATCGGGTCGAACTCAGCCAAATCGAGCGCACCGAACTGAGGGCGCTACTCAGCGGCGGCAAGCATGCGTCCCGCAAGCTCAAGCGAGCGCAGATTTTGCTGGCCGCCGATGCCGGGACCAGCGACGAGGGGATCGCAAGGAGCGTCGGCGTGAGCAGCTCGACCGTATACCGGACCAAGCGACGCTTCGTGGAAGGCAATCTGGAGCGGGCGCTGAGCGAAGAGCCGCGTCCCGGAGCGGAGCGCAAACTCACCGGCAAGGAAGAAGCCTTGCTGGTGGCGACCGCCTGTGCCAGCCCCCCAAAGGGCCGTGCCCGCTGGACGCTCAAGCTGCTGGCAGGCGCGATGGTCAAACTCACCGAACACAAGAGCCTGTCGCACGAGACGGTTCGGCGGCGCCTGGCCGAGAATGACCTCAAGCCCTGGCGCAAAGACATGTGGTGCATTCCGCAGGTCGACGGCGAATACGTCGCCCGCATGGAGGATGTGCTCGACCTCTATGCCGAGGCGCCCGACTCCAGACGGCCGGTGGTGTGCTTCGACGAAAGCCCGGTGCAACTCATCGGCGAAACGCGTCAGCCCATTCCGGCCAAGCCCGGCAGGCTCGAACGTTACGATTATGAGTATCGTCGCAATGGCACGGTCAATCTCTTCGTTCTGCTCGACGTTCATCGTCCCTGGCGCAAGGTCAAGGTCACCGAGCGACGAGCGGCAAGGGATTACGCCCAATGCATGCGTGATCTTGTCGACATCCATTATCCCGACGCCGAGATCATCCGGGTCGTCCAGGACAATTTATCGACCCACTCCGCCGGTGCCCTCTATCAGGCGTTCCCGCCCGCCGAAGCCAGGCGGATTTTGCGACGGCTCGAGTTCCACTACACCCCCAAGCACGCAAGCTGGCTCAACATGGTCGAGATCGAAATCGGCGTCCTGCGGGGCCAGTGTCTCGATCGCAGGATCGACGACCCCAAGCGACTGCGCCGCGAAATCGCTGCCTGGGAACGGCAGAGAAATGCCGCACGTTCCCGCATCAAATGGATGTTCACGACAGACAAGGCCCGCGCCAAAATGGGCCGCGCCTATCCCGACACTTCCAAAGAGTCATAATCACTGTGACGAGGT
>NZ_PSRR01000711.1 GCF_004296405.1 Bradyrhizobium sp. Leo170 | reverse complement strand
CCAGGACCGTCCCGGATTTCGCTGCGCTCCATCCGGGCTACAGGCAGCCTTCCTACACCGGCTTCGGGTCGAGCGTGGTTGACCACAGCGCGACGTCGGCGCGGTCGCGCAAGGTTACTGTCATCTGTCCGGTTGCGCCGTCGATCTTGACGTGGCCGAAGAACTGCATGCCCGCCGATGGCGGCAGGTTCTGCTTGTCGGCGCCGGGCGCCTTGATGAACTTCACCTCGGGTCCAAACGTGTTGTCGAGCTCGTTGGGGCCGAACGTGCCGGCATGCAGCGGGCCGGAGACGAATTCCCAGAACGGATCGAAGTCCTGGAACTGCGCCTTGTTCGGATTGTAGTAGTGCGCGGCGGCGTAGTGCACATCCGCCGTGAGCCAGACGGTGTTGACGATCCCGGCGGTCTTGATGAAACGCAGGATCTCGGCGATCTCGAGTTCGCGGCCGCGCGGCGGGCCGTCTCCTTGCGCGAACGCTTCGGAGCCCTTGCTGTTGGCCGCATCGTCATAGACGATGAGGCTGAGCGGCATGTCGGAGGCGATCACCTTCCAGGTGGCGCGCGAGTTGAGCAGTCCGCGCTTCAGCCAGGCGAGCTGGTCCGGGCCGAGGAAATAGGCATCGGGGCCATAGCTGGTCTGCTGGTTCGGACCGTTGGGTCCGCGATAGCTGCGCTCATCCAGCATGAACACGTCCAGATGCGGTCCGTAGCTCAGCGTACGATAGACGCGCCCCGGCTCGACGATGCTTTCGCGCATCGGATACATCTCGTGGAAGGCGCGCGCCGCGCGCGCCGCCAGCACGTTGATGTCGCGCTCCTTGTAGGCGGCAGGAAGCTGTTTCGACAGTGACCAGTTGTTGGTGACCTCGTGGTCGTCCCACTGCACGAAGATCGGCACTTCCGCATTGAACGCGCGCACATGCTCGTCGAGCAGGTTGTACTTGTGCGCCGCGCGGTATTCGTCGAGCGTCTCGGCGACCTTGGCCTTCTCCGGGATGGTGAGGTTCTTCCACAGCTTGCCGTCGGCGAGCTTCACCTCGGACGGAATGACGCCGTCGGCATAGATGGTGTCGCCGGAATGCAGGAAGAAATCCGGCTTGTATTTGCCCATGGTGGCGAAGGTGAACATGCCGCCGTCGTCGGGATTGATGCCCCAGCCCTGGCCGGCGACGTCGCCGCCCCAAACAAAAGTGACATCGCGCCGGTCGGCGGGCGCGGTGCGGAAGCGGCCGACCACGGGCTCGCCGGTGACGTTGACATGGGCAAGGTCGCGGAAGCGGACGCGGTAGAAGATGTCCTGGCCCGAGGGCAGGTTTTCCAGCAGCATCTTGGCGGTGAAATCGCTTTCGGGCAGCGCCGCGATCGGCGGCAGCGCGCGCGCGTCCTTGAAGGATTCGGTGGTTGCGACCTCGACCATCATCTGCG
>NZ_PSRR01000710.1 GCF_004296405.1 Bradyrhizobium sp. Leo170 | reverse complement strand
TGATGGCACCCGCTTCAACCTCAACTGCCCTGACGCGGACATGCCATACGAAACCTTCGAGCGGATGGCGGTCCGGTTTGCCATTGAGCAGATTTACGACGACCGGCTGATTCCGCGAAGCACGTTGAATGCAGTCGCGACGCTCGCTATTGCCGACAAGGTAGCTAAGGCTGGATTCCAGGCGTTCACTGTCCAAAAAGACGAGACGAAAGGTCCGCAGATCATCGGAGTTCGGGACGGAATCCCGAGTTCGGTGATCGTCCGGGCAGATGCGTACCCTAACGCAGGCGATATAGCGGACATCGACGACGCCCGTCTTGCCGAGCTCATCGAGGAACATATGCTGCGCAAGCGCGATCTGTATTACGCCTCAGTGACGCTCATCAATGCTGAGGCCAGGAACGATTACGAGAAAGGCGTACTTCTTCATAACGGATCCTTCCGCATGTCTGTCGACCAGTTCACGCTGCTCACGGAAAATTTCGAGCATTGAGGGGGCACCGGAGGCCATTGGACTATGCGCGGCCGTCGGCAAAGAAACCATTCCGCATATTCGCGTTAGCTTCGCGTGCGCGGTACGCTGCCGGCCATGTAAGAGACAAAATGCGATGCCAGCGGCGGATGAGTCCACAGGCGGCGTGCCCTTCCGGTTGAAGTGCGCAGACGCACGTGCGCGTGCCGCGCCTTCGTGTATTGCTGCTGGAGCTGCTTCTGCAACGCCTCGATGTAGTCCGCCAAGGTCCATCTCAGCGACGTTTTGAGCTCAACCGTTGCTCGCAGCGAGTTGGTCTGGCACAGGACATCTCGGCGTGTCACGCTGCGGGTCCCACGGCTCGAGCTCGGCTTGATCGATCGCCGGGCCCTTCCCGCGAAAGCCGAACCGGACCGCCTTCCGCTCGTCACGCAGCACCGCCACAACCAGTTCGTCCGTGTCGGCGGCGCGGTCGATTGTGCGCTCAGCCACGGTGCCGTCGGATAGCTGGTAGGCAATGGTGCGCCGGCCCAGGATTTGCCACTTCACTGGCGGTGCGCCTTTGGCGTTCTTGCCCACAAGTACCTCCCGTTGCCTGTTGTAGCAGCTCGGGCAGAGGTGCTTGCGTATCAATCGCGTCGCAGTGCGATGGCATCGGCCACAGATCGCGGTGCCTAGGAGCGACGACCTGCTCGTGCCTGCCTCGCCGGCATGCATCGCTCCAATCTCGCAGCCCTTGCAGCGTTGACGGGACAGGTCGCCGTCCTGGTGACCACGGCGCCAGTTGTCCGCGCAGGCTTGCACCGACAGGGTGGCACGCATCTGCTCGCACGCAAAGTGCTGCACGCCAGGGAGGAATTCAAACGTGATGTACGAAACGGTCGGAGTTTGCATGGCATTCCCGCCCCCGACTAAGAGGGCGGGATGAGATGGGGATCAGCGCGCGGCGCCGAACGCGGAC
>NZ_PSRR01000709.1 GCF_004296405.1 Bradyrhizobium sp. Leo170 | reverse complement strand
CGCCTTCATCGGGAAAGCCGACTTGTGCGCCCCTGCATAGGCGAGCGCCGAACTGACCGACATCGACTCCATCGCGGCCAATTGCGGGCCGCCGGAGGTGAGCGCGGCCATCGGACCCGCATCGCCGGTGAATGAAGCCTGCCGCAACCGCCCGAGTACGGCCTCGCGCATATAGCGGGAGTCGTCGAGCATCGCGGTCTGCGCGCTGGCATGCACCTCGCCTGACAGCGCATCGAACGCCTGCCGCGCGCCGGCCGCACTCTGGTTGAGCACGGCAATCACCAGCGGGCTGGTCAGTGAACTCTCCTGCAAGGCGCTGGCCGCCGCGCGCTGGTTCGGGGTCTCCGCAACGTCGGGGAATGTTGTGCGGCTACGAGTGAAAGTCAGGAATACGTCGTTGGCATCGTAGCTCAACGTCGGCGCCAGGAAGATGAGGCTGCTGCTGACATCGGCAAACGTGCCGGTGATACCGCCCTTGGCGGTAAGGATGGTGTAGGCGGTCTGCGGCGCAAAGGTGCCGCTCTGCGCCAGCGCCAGTACGGTGCCGCCATTAAGGCTTGCGGTTCCGGTAGCAACAATCCTGTCGGATTGGCCAGCCGCATTGACCTCGACCTGGTAGATCGAGCCTGCCGCGAAGCTGACATTGCCGGCGACGTTCAGGGTGCCGATCGAATTGCCGGGCGCCACGGCGCCGCCATTCGCAACAGCGAGGCCGCCGATGGTGCCAATGCCGCCGAGCGCGCCGCCGGCGTTCACGGTGACGGTGCTGGCGAGGCTCGCACTCGCGTGGCTGTCGTCGCCGATCACGAGCTTGCCGGCGTTGACGGTGGTCGGGCCGGTGTAGGTGTTCTGGCCGTTGAGAACCAGGGTGTTCGAAGCGGCCTTGATGAGCGCGCCGCCTCCGGTGATCACATTGTCGAGCGTGATGTCCGGCGACTGGTCAAACGTCAGCGTGCCGGCCTGGATCGCAATATTGCCGGTCAGGCCCGGGATCGAGCTGCCGAAGATGAGTGTATTTGCCCCGCTGAGAAAAGTCAGAGCATTGGCGCGTGTCACACCGTCGTTGGACAAGCCGCCTGAAATCGTGCCGTTGTTGATGACAGTCGCATTCGTGCCGACGATGCCGGCACCGCCGCCAAGGGTGCCACCGCTGCCGCCATCTCCCCCGTTGATCGATCCTGTATTGGTGAGCGATGAACCCGAGAGAATGGCACCGGCTCCGCCACCACTGCCGCCCGCCCCACCGCCGCCGCCTCCGAGACCGCCGCGAATGATGGCGCGGTTGTCGAGCGACGAGCCGCCGCTCAGGGACACGCCCGCGCCACCGCTCCCAGCGGGGGCAAGGACACCACCCAGTCCCACGGCGCCGCTGCCGCCGGTACCGCCGGTGATGTTGCCATTGTTGATGACCGAAAGCGCGGCACCGACGAGGCCGGCA
>NZ_PSRR01000708.1 GCF_004296405.1 Bradyrhizobium sp. Leo170 | reverse complement strand
GACAATCCGGTTCGAGTGATCGAGGCGTTTGTCGATGCGCTGGACCTTGAGAAGCTTGGCTTCCGCCACGACGGGTCAGGCGGCGGGGCTGGGCAGCCTCCTTACGACCCGGCCGACCTTTTGAAGCTTTATCTTTATGGCTACACGAACCGGATCCGGTCGTCGCGCAGCCTTGAGCGGGAAGCCGGCCGCAATCTTGAACTGATCTGGCTGCTGAAGCGGCTGGTGCCCGGCTATCGCACCATTGCCAAGTTCCGCAAGGACAACTGGAAGGCGCTTACGGCTGCGAACCGGGAGTTTGTGCTTGTGGTGCGCGAACTTGGCCTGGTGGGCGGTGAAGTTGTGGCGATCGACGGCGCGTTTTTTGACGGCAACGCCAGCAAGGCGAGTATCAAGACGCAGCGCACGCTCGCCAAGCGGCTCGCGGAGATTGACCGGGAGATCGAGGCCTATGGCGCCACGCTTGAGGCCAACGATCGCGCGGAGGCGGCGCCTGCGTCCGCGGGACGGGATGGTGGGGGAGGCGACGGCGAGGACGTCACGCAAAAGGTCGCGGCCTTGATGGCCAAGCGGGCAAACGTGCAGGCCGATCTGGCGCGGCTGGAAGAGAGCGGCGAGAGGCAGCTGTCGCAAACGGATGCCGATGCCCGGCTGTTGTCGAAGAACGGTCAAGTGGTGGCGGGCTACAACGTCCAGATCGCCGTCGATGACAAACATAAGCTGATCGTGGCAAGCGAGGTCGTCAATGACGGCAACGACACCGGCCAGCTTCACGAGATGGCCAAGGCCGCGAAGGACGCACTCGGCGTCGAGACCTTAACGGCGCTGGCCGACACCGGCTATTACAACGGCAACGCGCTCAAGGCCTGCGAGGAGGATGGGATCGTGGCTTACGTTCCGCAAGCCAAGCGCACCGCGAGGCTGCAAGCGCAAGACCGCATGAGCCATGAAGAGTTCGCCTATGAAGCCGCAGCAAATGTCTATCGCTGTCCCGCCGGCAAGCTCCTGAGCCCAACGGAGGGCCGCAAGATCAACGGCGGCCGCAGCGAGATCAGGCATGTCAGCCGCAAGGCCGATTGCGACGCCTGCGCGTTGCGTGCGCGCTGCCTCTCCGCGAAGACGCCGACGCGCACCGTCTATCGCTGGGAGCATGAAGCCGTCCTCGAACGGCATCGTGCGCGGATGACGGACGCCGAAGCTCAGATGCGCCGCCGGGCCGAACTCGCCGAACACCCCTTCGGCACCCTCAAATGCCGGGCCGGCTACCGCCACTTCCTCGTCCGCGGCTTCGACAAGGTCCGCGGCGAATGGAGCCTGATGGCGCTCTGCTACAACCTCACTCGCGTGCTCAGCATCCTCGGCCTGGATCGGTTCTTGGCCTATCTGGCCAAGCGCCGTCCAACCTGGACGATCTTGCTTGTCACCGTCCTCGCCGTCATCGTCGACCGGCTCCAAA
>NZ_PSRR01000707.1 GCF_004296405.1 Bradyrhizobium sp. Leo170 | reverse complement strand
GCAGCGTGCCCACCTTTTCTTGCACCGAATGTGGATGGTGGGCACGCTGCGCTTTGCCCACCCTACAAGTTGCGGCGCGCCCCTTACTTGTCGCTCAGCACATCGCCGAACAGGACCCATGACTTGCCGTCGAACCGTGCCATCTGAATCTGCCGGATCGGCGTGAGGTTGGTCGGCTCGGTGGTCACCTTGATGCCCGGCAGCAGCATCGGCAGTTCGAGCCCGTTGAGGTTGGTGGCCTGCTTGATGATGTTGTCGCGGCTGAAGTCGTCCTTGCAGTTCTTCAGCACCGCCGCCATCACACCGGCGACCGTATAGCCCTGCACATTGAAGAGGTCGCCGGGACTGGCATTCGGCTGATACTTCTTCATCCAGGCCGAGAATTCCTTCTGCGCGGGATCGTCGGCCCAGCGCGGATCGGTCGGATCCTTCAGGTACAGGCCGGTGACGACACCGACCGCATTCCCCAGGCCGGCCGGCTCTAGCACGGCGGACACGGAATTGGAGACGGTCGGCAGGATGACCAGCGGCTTCCAGCCCATGCCGGCGGCCTTACGCAGCGCCTGCGCGGCGAATTTCGGCGTCGCCTCGGCGAAGAACACATCCGCGCCGGACTCGCGCATCGACACCATCTGCGAGTCGATGGTGGGATCGCTGGTCAGATAGGTCGTCTCCGACACGATCTGGCCGGCATGCTCGCCGAGCCCTTCCTTGAAGCCCTTCAGATAATCCTTGCCGGCGTCCTCGTTCGGCGTGATCACGGCGATCTTGGCGTCCGGCTTGGTCTGCAGAATGTATTTGGCGTAGAGCCTGCCTTCGAGCTCGTAGGTCGGGTTGAAGCCGACGGCCCAGGGGAACTGCTTCGGGTCGTTCCACCGCGTCGCGCCCGACGAGACGAAGAGCTGCGGCACGCGCTTGATGTTCAGGTATTTCTGCACGGCGATGTTGGGCGCGGTGCCGACGGAACTGAACAGCGCCAGCACCTCATCCTGCTCGACGAGCTTGCGCGTCTGCTCCACCGTCTTCGACGGCGAATAGGCATCGTCGAGGCTGTCGAATTCGACCTTGCGGCCGTTGATGCCGCCCTGGTCGTTCAGCATCTGGAAATACGCAGCTTCCGCGCGCGCAATGGTGCTGTAGGCCGATGCCGGCCCGCTGTAGGGCGCGGTGTTTCCAAGCTTGATGGTGGTTTCGGCGCCGAGCGAAGCTGACATCATCAGCATCGAGAGCGCGGCGGAGGCGAAAGCGCCCGCCAGACATTTGCGAGTTGTCACGGTCCTAATCCTTTTTGGTTTTCTTGACCGCGCGCACCATACCAATCGCGCCAGATGAGGCAATCGCACAAGAATTCCGCGTGCCGGCAATTGGGCGCGCGCAATCGTGATCTCAGGCAAGTGGAGGATTGTAAATTCGTAGCCCGGGTGGAGCGGAACGCGTAACCCGGGACATCAGCATCTGA
>NZ_PSRR01000706.1 GCF_004296405.1 Bradyrhizobium sp. Leo170 | reverse complement strand
CGCGAAGCGCAGGTGGCGCGCGGCCGGGAAAAGCTGCCGTCGATCCTCGGCACGCCGGCGCCGGGCGAAACCGCCGATGGCGAGACCTTCGACGGCGAGACTGAAGTGGCGACGTTTCCGGGCGACCTGCCGGCCGATCCCGAGGAACTGTTCAGGGGCACCTTCCGCGGCCTGTCCAGCGCGACCGCCGACAAGGCCGATTACCGCTTCCTGCGATTTCGGCCGCCGAAGCTGGTGCGGGAGGGTGACGAGGAACCCGCCCTGCCCCATATCCGTCTCGACCGCGCGCTCCAGTTCCTGATCGGAGACCGACTGCAATGAGCGAGAAAACGTCCCACCGGCGGCCGGCGACCTTCAAGCTCGACGACCCCTCCGTGATCGTGATCGACGCCGACGAGAAGGGCCGGCCTGCCCGCGGCACCATCCAGATCACGCCGGAGCCCGATCCGGCGCTGCTGCCGGTGCCGGTCGATGCGCCGCGTGTACCGGCGCGCCGCGGCTTCCGCTGGGGCACGCTGTTCTGGGCGGCGGCCGGCGGATTGATGCTGCTCGGCGCAGGCCTCGGCGTCATCAACCTGATCGAGGACCTGTTTGCGCGCAACCAAGGGCTCGGCTTCGTCGGCCTCGCATTGGCCGTGGTCGCGACGGTCGCGCTGTTCGTCGTCATCGGCCGCGAGGCCTTTGGATTGGCGCGGCTGGCGACGATCGAGAAGCTCCATTCGCGTGCCGCTGACGTGCTGCTCAGCGACGACCGCGCCGCGAGCCGCGTGATCGTGAACGACCTGCTCAAGCTCGCGCACGAGAACCCGCAACTCGCCCGCGCCCGCGCCACGCTGCAGGGTCATGCCGACGACATCATCGACGGCGCCGACATGATCAAGCTCGCCGAGCGCGAATTGATGACGCCGCTCGATGAGGAGGCGCGGCGCATGGTGTCGTCAGCGGCGCAGCGGGTCTCGGTCGTCACCGCGGTGAGCCCGCGTGCGGCGATCGACGTGCTGTTCGTATTCGTGGCGGCGCTGCGCATGATCCGGCAATTGGCCTACCTCTATGGCGGCCGGCCCGGCGCGCTCGGCATGTTCAGCCTCATGCGCCACGTGATCGCGCATCTGGCGATCACCGGCGGCATGGCCGCCAGCGACAGCCTGATCCAGCAGATGCTCGGCCACAGCATCGCCGCCAAGCTCTCGCAGCGCCTCGGCGAAGGCGTCCTCAACGGCCTCCTCACCGCCCGCCTGGGGCTGGCGGCGATCGAGGTGACGCGGCCGCTCCCCTTCACCGCCCTGCCCCAGCCAGCCCTGACCGACCTGGCGAAAGACCTGCTGCGCAAGCGCGACGAGGAGGAGTGAGACGCCTCGAATCATTGCGAGGAGCGACAGCGACGAAGAGTTGTAGGGTGGGCAAAGCGCAGCGTGCCCACCATCAGCACTCCGCTTGTGATGGTGGGCACGCTGCGCTTTGC
>NZ_PSRR01000705.1 GCF_004296405.1 Bradyrhizobium sp. Leo170 | reverse complement strand
GAGAAGGGAGGCTCTGGCTCATCAGGGGTTAGAGTTTAAGCGGCCTGCAGCTGATGCTGCAAGCGGCGGTTTGCGATAGTGACAAGCTTGATGCGTTTGCGTTCTGCAAGGATCGCTTCCGCCCTGCCGAAGTAGACATCGGCAGGTGTGAGGTTGTCGATGCTCTCATGATAGCGGACGTGGTTGTAGTGTTCGACGAAGGCGCGTACCTGCCGTTCGAGATCGCCAGGCAGGTAGTAATTGCTGAGCAGAATGCGGTTCTTCAGAGTCTGATGCCAGCGCTCGATCTTTCCCTGGGTCTGAGGATGATATGGAGCGCCGCGCACATGCTGCATGCCCTTATGGTCGAGCCACTTGGCCAGATCGTCCGCGACGTAACTCGAACCATTGTCGCTGAGAAGCCTCGGCCGGTGCGCGACGGTGATGTGGTCAAGGCCGGAGGCCGCGAGTGCCTGGTCGAGCGTGGCCGTGACGTCGGAGGCGCACATCGTGGGACCAAGCCTCCAGGCCACGATGTAACGCGAGAAGTCGTCGAGCACGGTCGACAGGTAGTACCAGCCCCAGCCGGTGATCTTGAGGTAGGTAAAGTCGGTCTGCCAGAGCTGGTTGATGGCGGTGGTCTTGTCCTTGAACTCGTTCGCCGCCTTGATCACCACATAAGCCGGGCTGGTGATGAGGTCATGTGCCTTCAGCAGCCGATAGACCGACGCCTCGGAGACAAAATACTTCCGTTCGTCGGTGAAGCGCACGGCCAGTTCGCGCGGCGACAGCTCCGGAAGCTCCAGCGCTAAATCAATGATCTGGCCCCGCACATCGTCGGGGATGCGATTCCAGACCCGGTCAGGTCGGGACCGATGATCGGCCAGCGCTTCAATGCCACCCTCACAGTAGCGATTATACCATCTATAAAACGTGGCGCGTGGGATCCCGAGCTTGTCCAGCGTGCGCTTGGCCGGCAGATGCGACTGCTCGACCAACTGGATGATCTCGGCCTTCTCGGACGCAGGGTATCTCATGCCTCGTCCTCCCCATCCCCGTTCATGCTTTTTTGAGCAGCCGGTTCTCAAGGGTGAGGTCGGCCACAACTTCCTTCAACGCGGCCGTCTCACGACGCAGATCCTTTACCTCGCCGGAGGTTGCCGCACGTGCCGTATCCCCCGCCAGACGGCGCTTACCAGCTTCGAGGAACTCCTTGGACCAGCCATAATACATCGAGGCGGCGATGCCTTCTCGGCGGCAAAGTTCGGAGATGTTCTCCTCGCCCCGAAGTCCTTCCAGCACGATGCGGATCTTCTCTTCTGCCGAGTAATGCCGGCGCGTCTGACGCCGAATGTCCTTTAGCACTTGTTCTGCCGGCGCTTTGCCCGGTCCGGATTTCTGTTTCATCTTCGCTCCTGGTGGCTACGATGAACCAGAAATCCTCCCTCCGCAAAATCCTTCAATTTGTCTCAAAGGTCTCGACGGCGAACA
>NZ_PSRR01000704.1 GCF_004296405.1 Bradyrhizobium sp. Leo170 | reverse complement strand
CACCGGAAATATCCGTTCAGAAACTTCAAACCTCGCTGCAGGCGAAAGCTAAGGCTGAACCGGACTATCGATTCTACTCTCTTTGGGACAAAGTCTGCAGATTGGATGTGCTGGAAGAAGCCTACAGGCGCTGCCGTGGAAATCGGGGCGCTCCTGGGGTAGATGACGTCACATTTGCTCAGATCGAAACCGAGGGACGCGAGCGATGGCTGGAAAATGCCAGAGAGGAGCTGATGTCGAGCAACTACCGACCACAGCCCCTGCTGAGAGTATGGATACCGAAGAGCAATGGCGGACGTCGACCGCTTAGCATTCCAACCGTAAAAGACCGGACGGTCATGACGGCGGCGATGCTGGTGATCGGCGCCATCTTCGAAGCGGACCTGCTGGACAACCAGTATGGCTTCCGCCCGAAACTGGACGCCAAGATGGCGGTACGCCGCGTGTTCTGGCACATCAGAGACCATCGACGATCGGAGATCGTCGACGCGGATTTGAGGGATTACTTCACCTCGATTCCGCATGCACCACTGGTGAAATGCCTCACACGCAGGATTGCCGACGGTCGGCTCCTCTCAATGATCAAAGACTGGCTGACAGTCGCGGTTATCGAGAGAGACGGTCGGCGAACCACGAGGACGGCGGAGTCCCGTACGAAGAAAAGAGGAACTCCACAGGGCTCACCCCTGAGCCCGCTGTTGGCGAATCTCTACTTTCGTCGGTTCTTGCTGGCTTGGCGCAAACACGGACACCAAGACCAACTCGATGCGCATATCGTGAATTACGCGGATGACTTCGTGATCTGCTGTCGCCCCGGCTCGTCCGAGACGGCAATGGTGCGGATGCAGACGCTAATGAACAGGCTTGGGTTGGAGGTGAACGAGACCAAGACGCGGCTCGCTCGGGTCCCGGAGGATAGCGTAACATTCCTCGGGTACACGATCGGGCGCTTCCATGGAAAGGGAGGTCAAGCCTTTCTGGGCACAAGGCCTTCCAAGAAAGCCATTCGACGATTGCTCAAACAGATCCATGACCGCACGACACGTCAGTGGTACCCGGACACACCGGAGAACACTGTCGCTGTCATCAATCGCATCCTACGCGGTTGGTGCGGCTACTTCGACCAAGGCCCAGTGGTGGAAACTTACAACCTCATTCGGCAATACGTCGATCGTCGTCTGCGACATTGGTTGGTTCAGCGCACTGGGGCGCGTGGGCGAGGCTTCAAGCGTTACTCGCAGGAGTACCTGCATGAAACGCTTGGCCTCTACCGCCTCCCCAGAGCGCGCGCCGACATGCCGAGAGCGAAGGCTTGACGGATCGAGAGAAAGCCGGGTGCGGGAAATCCGCACGCCCGGTTTGACGAGCGGCGACTGGAAACGGAGCCATGGTCCGAAATGAGGCACCGGCACTCAGCGAAAGCTGCCGGCAAACGGCAACTCCTCGGAACCTGTAGCCACCGCGCCAGTCGTCGACTCTACCGA
>NZ_PSRR01000703.1 GCF_004296405.1 Bradyrhizobium sp. Leo170 | reverse complement strand
GCTAGAGCATGGTCGGGAAAAGTGGAAACCGGTTTTCCCTCGCGACAAACGCAAAGCGTTTGCGCGGAGATCATGCCCAAACAAAGAGATGAGCCAACAAGAACACACCAACAGGAGAGAGTAGAGTAATGCGTCACATAATTTCAGGAATGGTCGCGGCAGTCGCGGTCATGGCTGCGGCACCCGCAATGGCGTGCGGGTACGGCTCGTGCTCGCCGTGCGGCTCTTATGGTTATTATGCCAGCCCCTGCGCGCCGCCGGTCTACGCCGCGCCGGTCTATTCCGCGCCGGTCGTCAGCTACAACTACACCTCTGGCTGCGGCGGCTGTGGCCCTGGCTACGGCTGGGTCACCCAGCGGCTCCCGGATCCAGAGCAGCAATACTACTATGTCAACCAGGGGCCGACCTATACCGGCCCGGGCAACTGGGCGCCGGTCCCGACCTATCGCGAGGGTGGGGTCTCGTACTATCGTCCGTTGCGTCCGCGCTACTATCGTTCGCACTATCGCTACGGCCACTCGCAATATTATCACGGCCAGCGCGTGCTGCGCCGCTACTACTGACCTGACAGGCGCTTCCTGGGATTGGTGCCCGTTCGCATCGCGCGAGCGGGCGCTTTCATTCGCGTCGAGCTCCTTCGCTCGAAAACGCTCTACATCAGGCCGAGCCGGCTTGCGCCGATATAGAGCGCGAGCACTGCGGCGTTCGAGACGTTGAGGCTCTTGATCTCGCCGGGCATGTCGAGCCGCGCCACCACGCTGCAGGTCTCCCGCGTCAGTTGTCTTAATCCCTTGCCTTCGGCGCCGAGCACCAGCGCGAGCGGCTGCCGTAGCGCGGCCTGACTGAGATCCTCGCTCCCCTGACTGTCGAGGCCGACGGTCAGGAAGCCGCGCTCGTTCAAGGCGGTCAGCGTGCGGGCGAGATTCTGCACGGTGATGAGCGGCACCAGCTCCAGCGCGCCGGAGGCCGATTTCGCGAGCACGCCGGTCGCCTCGGGGCTGTGGCGGGCGGTGGTGACGATCGCCTTCACCGCGAAGGCCGCGGCCGAGCGCAGGATGGCGCCGACATTGTGCGGATCGGTGATCTGGTCGAGCACCAGCACGATGCCCTCGGGCTCGAGCGTATCGATATCAGGCGAGGGCAGGGGATCGGCCTCCACCAGCAGCCCCTGATGCACGGCATCCGGTCCCAGACGCTGGTCGATCGTGCTGGGGCGGACGAGCTCCGGGGGCACGCGGGTGTCGATGCCTTCTTCGGCGAGCCGTCGGGCCGCATTCTCGGTTACGAACAGCTTGCGGATCCGGCGCTCCGGATTGGCCAGCGCCAGCGAAACCGTATGCCAGCCGTAGAGAATCACCGGGCCGTCGGCATCCGAATCGCGGCTGCGCCAAACCGGCCGCCCGGCCGATTTTCGCCCTTTTTCGAACGGTTTAGCCCCGCCGCGGCGGAATGGGGGCTTGCGGTCACGATCGCTCATCACGGGCCTTGTCTCACGGG
>NZ_PSRR01000702.1 GCF_004296405.1 Bradyrhizobium sp. Leo170 | reverse complement strand
GTCCGTCGTCAGATAATTTGAGACTGATCAGGCTTTTCGAGAAGGGAGGCTCTGGCTCATCAGGGGTTAGAGTTTAAGCTGCTTGCAATTGATGCTGCAAGCGGCGGGTTGCGATGGTGTTGCGCTTGATGCGTTTTCGCTCGGCGAGGATTGCCCCAGCCCGACCGAAGTAGACATCGGCAGGCGTGAGGTTGTCGATGCTCTCATGGTAGCGGACGTGATTGTAGTGTTCGACGAAGGCCCGGATCTGTCGTTCGAGGTCGGCGGGCAGGTAGTAGTTGTCGAGCAGAATGCGGTTCTTCAGGGTCTGGTGCCAACGCTCGATCTTTCCCTGGGTCTGGGGATGATACGGAGCGCCGCGCACATGTTGCATGCCCTTCTTCTCGAGCCACCTGGCCAGATCATCTGCCACGTAACTCGACCCATTGTCGGTCAGGAGCCTCGGCCGCTGAGCGACGCGGTCGAGGTCAGAGGCCAGGAGCGCCTGGTCGAGCGTGGCCGTGACGTCGGAGGCAGCCATCGTGGGACCAAGCCGCCAAGCTACGATGTAGCGCGAGAAGTCGTCGAGCACGGTCGAGAGATAGTACCAACCCCAACCGGTAATCTTGAGATAGGTGAAGTCGGTCTGCCAGAGCTGATTGACGGCCGTCGTCTTGTCCTTGAACTCGTTGGCCGCCTTGATCACCACATAGGCCGGGCTGGTGATGAGGTCATGCGCCTTCAGCAACCGATAGACCGACGCTTCGGAGACAAAATACTTCCGTTCGTCGGTGAACCGCACGGCCAGCTCACGCGGCGACAGTTCCGGAGTCTCCAGCGCCAGGTCGATGAGCTGACCTCGCACATCGTCCGGGATGCGATTCCAGACCCGCTGCGGTCGAGATCGATGATCGGCCAGCGCGGCGCTGCCGCCCTCGCGGTAACGTTCATACCAGCGATAGAACGTGGCCCGTGGGATGCCAAGCTTGTCCAGCGTGCGCTTGGCCGGAAGATGGGATTGCTCGACCAACTGGATGATCTCGGCCTTCTCGGACGCAGGATATCTCATGCCTCGTCCTCCCCATCCCCGGTCATGCTTTTTTTAAGCAACCGGTTCTCCAGCGTGAGGTCGGCCACGACTTCCTTCAGCGCCGTCGTCTCACGACGCAAATCCTTCACCTCGCCTGAGGTTGCCGCACGCGCCGTGTCGCCCGCCAGGCGACGCTTGCCGGCTTCGAGGAACTCCTTGGACCAGCCATAGTACATTGAGGCAGCAATGCCCTCGCGCCGGCACAGCTCGGAGATGTTCTCCTCACCCCGCAGCCCTTCCAGCACAATACGGATCTTCTCTTCCGCCGAATATTGCCGGCGTGTCTGACGCCGAATGTCCTTTAGCACTCGTTCTGCCGGTGCTTTGCCCGGTCCGGATTTCTGCTTCATCTTCGCTCCTGGTGGCTACGATGAACCAGAAATCCTCCCTCCGCAAAACCCTTCAATTTGTCTCACAAGCCCTGACGGCGAACA
>NZ_PSRR01000701.1 GCF_004296405.1 Bradyrhizobium sp. Leo170 | reverse complement strand
TAGTTGGGAACATATCAACCTGACCGGCATCTACACCTGGGATTCTGAGCACCAAATGCCCGAAGGCTTCAGATCGCTTCGGCTGCCAGCGCCAATCCAACGTAAGCGGTAAGAGCTCCCACGTCCGCAGTGATCAGCGGGCGCGTGCGTAGCGGATCGGCATCCAGTATTGGCGCAGCGCCTCGACGGCCGCTGTGATATCGAGGTGGGCATTGCGAAGAAAGTCCTCGGTCTCGCGGCCGCTTCGCGGCGGTCCGAGCAGCGGACGGCCCTGATCGTCGCGACAGTGCAGCAGGATGGTCAGAAGCTGGCCGTGATTGACGTTGCTGGCGTCCAGCAACGGCGCCCACGCCGACAGCCTGAGCCGCATCGCGGCGTAGAAACCCTGGCACCAGGGGCGCGGATCGATGTCGCCATTGACTTCACGCCGGTGCATCGGCGCGAATTGGCGAGGCGTGGTCGAAAGGGTCTGGCTGATCTCGTTATGACGCAGCGCGACGGTGGAAATCGCCGCGAACTCCGGGGTGCCGCCGTGGTTGAAAACATCGGCATCGATGGCGAGCAGCGGGCAGATCCAGTCGAGTGGGCTCATCGACACCGGTCCAGCCACGATCGCGGCGACGTAACCATCGAGCATGGGAATGCTGGTGGCGGCAGGATGCCGATCGACGCGAGCCTGCAGCCACCGCTCGAGTTCCTCAAGCGGCATCGCGGCGACCGCCATCGACGACGATGCTTTATGGCGACGTGGGCTCACGCGGCGGCCTGCGCAGTGCGCTGGCGGGCCGCCTTCCAGTTCCAGGCGAGCAGCTCGTACAACTGATGGCTCTTGGTTCGCCCGGAGGCGATGCGCTCCAGCACGTTGGTCAGGTAGGCCTGCGGATCAAGGTCATGGAGCTTTGCTGTGTTCACGATCGACGCCAGGATCGCCCAGCTCTCGGCGCCACCTTCGCTGCCGCTGAACAATGAGTTGCGTCTTCCCATGGCAATCGGGCGCATGGACCGCTCGACCGTATTGCTGTCGACCTCGATGCGGCCGTCGCGGAGAAACAGCGTCAATCCGTCCCAGTGGTTGAGCGCGTAGTTGATGGCCTCCGTCAGCTTCGACTGGGAGAAGAGCTGGTCGACCATCTCGGTCAGTCGCACCTTGAGCGCTGCCATCAGCGGTGCAGCCCTGGTGCAGCGGGCGGCCAGCCGCTGCTCGGCGCTGCTGCCGCGGATCTCTGCTTCGATGGCATAGACCGCCTGCAGGCGTTCGATCACCTCGCGCGCGTACGGCGACTGCGTCGTCTTGTAGACCTCGACAAATTTGCGGCGGGCGTGAGCAAGACAAAACGCGAGCTGGATCGCGCTGCCATGGCTGCGGGCGAGTGCTTTGTAGGCGGCATAACCATCCACCTGCAGAATGCCGGAAAAACCCGTCAATTGTCCGGCGATCTCCTCGGTGCCGCGGCCCTCGGCGAACACGTAGGCGACCGCCGGCGGCGACGGCCCACCCCATGGCCGGTC
>NZ_PSRR01000700.1 GCF_004296405.1 Bradyrhizobium sp. Leo170 | reverse complement strand
CAGAAGCCTGATCGCCGGCTCTATGACATTGCCACGCTTGCCGCATTGCGCGAGCGCCTTCGCTCGGCCGATATCTGGGTCGACGGGAGCCGCTCGTTTCGCCCCATCGACGAGCACCTCATGCCGCGGTCGACGTTCACCATGTGAAGGATGAGGATCGGCTTGGCCTTGGTGTGGGCAGTGACGGCGCCGCTTGGCTGAACGAAGCAAGGCAGGTGCTGGACTTCAATTTGAAGCGCTTGGCCTATCGCGCTTGCGCAGGCAAGCTCGAGGGTGTTCGTCTTGAAGCCGGAACGCTGATCGTTACGCCGACGGCCGGCGACGCTCCTGCGGCAGCCGAAGAACTGAACGCTGAGATCAGCGAGATGTATCCGCTGGTCGAAGTTCCTGATCTCTTGAGGGAAGTGCATGAATGGACGGGCTTTGCCGATCAGTTCACGCATGTTCGCACGGGTGACGCCCCTCGGAATGTCTCCGCCATGCTGGCCGGCGTCCTAGCCGATGCAACTAATCTCGGTCCGAAACGGATGGCCAGCGCGTCCAAAGGCATCAGCGCCCATCAGATCGGCTGGATGCGCACCTTTCACGCCCGTTCAGAGACCTATCGCGCCGCTCAGGCCCGCATCACCGACGCACACAGCTGTCACCCGCATTCCCGCCTGTGGGGCAACGGAACGACTGCGTCGTCCGACGGGCAGTTCTTTCGTGCCAGCGACCGAGCGGCAAAACGCAGTGACGTCAATCTGCACTATGGCAGCGAACCGGGATCGAAGTTTTACAGTCACCTGTCGGACCAGTACGGCTATTTCAGCATCCTGCCCATCAGCCCGACGGAAAGCGAAGCGGCCTATGTGCTGGATGGTTTGTTCGACCAGGACACGATCCTCGATATCCAGGAGCACTTTACTGACACTGGCGGGGCAAGCGATCATGTCTTCGCGCTGTTCGCCCTTGTCGGCAAACGCTTCGCGCCGCGTCTACGCAACCTCAAGGATCGAAAGTTCCACATATTCGAGAAAGGCGATGCTTACCCGGCGCTCGTGAACCACATAGGCGCGCCGATCAACACTGCATTGATCCTTGACCATTGGGATGACCTGCTCCATCTGGCAGCGTCGATCACGACGCGCTCCGTCGTTCCCTCGACGATCCTGAAGAAGCTCTCGGCATCTCCGAAGAAAAGTCAGTTGGCCAAGGCGCTGCGGGAAGTCGGCCGCATCGAACGATCACTGTTCATGATCGAATGGTATTCGAGCCCGGCCCTGCGCCGGCGATGCCAAGCCGGCCTTAACAAGGGTGAGGCAGCGCACAAACTCAAGCGTTCGGTGTTCTTCCACGAGCGCGGCGAAATCCGTGACCGGTCATTCGAAAGCCAGGCATTCCGCGCTTCCGGTCTTAATCTGGTCGCCAGCGCCATCGTGCACTGGAATACTGTTTACCTCGACCGCGCTGTCACTCATCTGAAGCGAGAGGGCAGAAACATTCCCGACACGCTGCTCAAGCACGTGTCGCCGCT
>NZ_PSRR01000699.1 GCF_004296405.1 Bradyrhizobium sp. Leo170 | reverse complement strand
CTTGGCGACGGAGCTCCCGACCGTCTTCGCGATCTTTGAGCGTCGCCTCGGTGATCACGGTACGAATCGCGTCCGCCTTCCACGCCGCACCCATGTCCGCCTCCGTGAAGTTCGAGCGAAACTGACTTGGCGTGTGAAATCGAGCATACGCTTCATTGCAATTAGACGCACCTGGAATCGCGGTCGTCGAGATCGGCCGTAACATGATGGAGGTCCCGGTGGGAGCATCTCGGCTCCTACGGCTCCCATGCGGTCCTTGCCCCAGCACTCGCTAAACTGAAGCAACGCGACGATAGATCATTGGTGCTGACCTTCCTTGATTGGGCACTTTGATTCCCTCGTCGGGACTGTATGTCCGGTGTTGGCCCTTCGCGACGAAATCAGCCTGTCGCCTGCATGTCGGCTCTGAGGGGTAGACTGGACCTAAAAGAGATCGTGCAAAACCGTCGCGATTGACCACTGCAGACATTAGCGCTGCGCTGCCATGGGCGGCCGCGTAGCGTTACCAAGGATTAATTTCTTCGACAGGAGGCGGAAAGAATCGATCTTCTAAAATGGCCTCAGTAGGGGGAGATCGAGTCATCGCCATGCGCCACGCCTCCCTGTTGCACGCTGTTACCACAGCCGGTCTGTTCCTGGGATCCAGCCTCATCTCAGATGCATCCGCCGCGACCGCCGACCACGCTTTGGCTGTCTCCGTCGACGATTTCAAATATAGAGACACGTCGAACGAGCCCACCGATCAGACGGCCGTGCATGAAAAGCGATTGCGGGCTTTCATGACCGCGCTGCGGGACGATGTCACGGCAGACCGCCGTTTTGAGCTTGTGCCGTCCTCCTGCGCACCAAATTGTCCGACCGACGGACCGGCGTTGCGCGATCGGCTGCGCGCGGCGTCACAGGCCGGCGCGCAGATCCTGATCATCGGCGGCTTTCATAAGATGAGCACGCTGGTGCAGCTGGCGCAGACTGTTGCCATCGACACGACATCCCAGCGTGTCGTGTTACGGAAGTACTTCCAGTTCCGCGGCGACAATGACGAGGCATGGCAGCGCGCGGAGCGCTTTGTATCGGAGGAGGTCCGCGACCAGCTGCTTGAAAGCAGATCACAGCAATAGGCGACGCGCGGCGCACGTGCATGGCGCCGTGAGTCCGGTTTTGGCCCATCAGCGAAGTGGTGGCACCTGTAGTTGAGGTCCGCTTAGCAGGGCATTAGCGGACTAGATTTTCTCGCGCTGAGTTTTTCGCATTTTGACCCGGAAGGGACATCGGATGCTAGCAACCGAGACTCTCTGGCATGGTTTGGTCATTTCGGAGTACAACTTGTCCGATTTTCGGGTTCACGCGAGGCCGAATCGATGAGTGAAACCCTTCAAGTGACGGGTAAGAATGGGCTGGGGGATTTACAGATTCTGAGCCGGGAAACGCCACGCCCGTTTCGGGATATGGTACTCGTGCGCACCACCGCCGCCGCGCTCAACTATCGTGACCTCGCGCTCATCGTCGGCATCTCAACGGCAGGGGGGG
>NZ_PSRR01000698.1 GCF_004296405.1 Bradyrhizobium sp. Leo170 | reverse complement strand
GAAAAGTGGGTACTAGTTAGCTTTGCTCTCGCGGCGGTAAGCGCTTTTCCTGCCTCGGTCGAGCGGATCAGACGCGATTTAGTCCATCGGTTACCGCAACACTTGGACATAGAGCGGCGGGGTCGCGACTCAGCGCCGCTGGGACGATTTCGTCCAACTCACGCGGATCAGAACACCGACACAACGTTCGAGAACACGTCAACAGACTTCCGTCAGGACGTGCCGTTCAAGAGCATGACCGGTGAGCGGGTCGACTTCGTCATTCTCGACGATCGATGTCGGTGGAGGATGCCCATCCGAAAATGGCAAAACAGTCGCTTTGATCGAAACAGTTTTTGCAAGGCGCAAATCGTGCGGCGTTATGCAGAATCGGCAAAACTAGCAGGTATTTGCACCCGGGAAATTGTGGCACGGAAGGCACAGTCTCTTGCTCAGGATGTACAAGTTGCGAAAGACGCGATCACGTGTAGACCCGCTGTGGTAGCATTTCCTCGTTTCCGGTCCCTCGCATGCCGGATCGTTCTTCGGCTGTGACGAGAGAGCGGTGGAAGAAAAGGGGGATTTGGCAGATGAAGGGCGGGAAATCGATATCGACGGCCGGATTTGTCGGCCGGTTGAGCGCGGCAGCAATAGTGACCTTTCTCGTGCTCCCGCATGATGTGGCGCACGCCGATGAAGGCGGTATCAGCTTTTGGATACCCGGCTTCTTCGGTAGCCTCGCGGCTACTCCCCAACAGCCGGGCTGGCAGATAACTACGATTTATTATCGCACGCAGGTTTCCGCCGGCGGTGATGTGGCGCGGGCACGGGAGATCACGATCGGTGGCATTCCCGCAAATCTAACAGCCACCGTGAACGCCAGGGTCAATGCAACCGCCAATCTGGGCTTGGTGGCCCCTACCTACGTTTTTGAGACACCTGTGCTCGGCGCGCAGGCCACCGCCATCCTGTTGGCAGCGTACGGCAACAACTCGACATCACTGGCGGGACAGCTCACAGGAACACTGACGACGCCGGGCGGCGCCTTTCCGTTCTCGCGGTTCGACAGCATCGATAGCTCGCTCACCGCATTTGGCGATCTGATCCCGTTCTTCCAGTTGAAGTGGAATTCCGGCGTTCACAACTACATGACTTACATCACCGGGGACATCCCGGCCGGGGCCTACGAGTCATCCCGCCTTGCAAATCTGGGGCTTGGGCACTGGGCGATCGATGCCGGCGGCGGCTACACCTATTTCGACCAAAAAACCGGCCACGAATTTTCGGCGGTGCTCGGATTCACGTACAACTTCATCAACCCGGCTACTCAATATCAGAGTGGTGTCGACATGCACCTCGACTGGGGCGCCTCGCAATTCCTGACCAAGCAGTGGCAGGTCGGCCTCGTGGGTTACCTCTATCAGCAGCTCGGCTGCGACAGCGGCTCTGGCGATCGTGTCGGCTGCTTCCAGTCGCGGGTCGCCGGCGTCGGACCGCAGGTCGGCTACATCTTTCCGGTCGGCGACATGCAGGGCTATCTCAACCTGAAGGCCTACGGCG
>NZ_PSRR01000697.1 GCF_004296405.1 Bradyrhizobium sp. Leo170 | reverse complement strand
GACAGCCTTGGCACGGGGGTTGCTATTACGATGCAGCAACACTGAGTGAGGGCTGAGTGCACGCAGACGCGCAAGACGAGCGATGCTCTCCTTCCCTTGAACCCGTGTGCCTCGTTTCTGAGAGAGAAACAAAGCTGGCGCGCGAGCCAGCGCGCAAACTTTGGCAAATCGGTTGATGCAGAGCAACATGTCTTCACTGAGACAAATCGCGTTCTACGGCAAGGGTGGCATCGGCAAGTCGACCACCTCGCAGAACACGCTGGCGGCGCTGGCCGAAATGGGCCACAAGATCCTGATCGTGGGCTGCGATCCCAAGGCGGACTCGACCCGCCTGATCCTGCACGCGAAAGCACAGGACACGATTTTGAGCCTGGCGGCGAGTGCCGGCAGCGTCGAGGACCTTGAACTCGAGGACGTCATGAAGATCGGGTATCAGGACATCCGCTGCGTCGAGTCGGGTGGTCCGGAGCCGGGCGTCGGCTGCGCTGGCCGCGGAGTCATCACCTCGATCAACTTCCTGGAAGAGAACGGCGCCTATGAGAACATCGACTACGTCTCCTATGATGTGCTCGGCGACGTCGTCTGCGGCGGTTTTGCGATGCCGATCCGCGAGAATAAGGCGCAGGAAATCTACATCGTCATGTCCGGCGAGATGATGGCAATGTATGCCGCCAATAACATTTCCAAGGGCATTTTGAAGTATGCCAACTCTGGTGGCGTGCGGCTCGGCGGCCTGATCTGCAACGAGCGACAGACAGATAAGGAGCTGGAACTGGCGGAGGCGCTCGCCAAGAAGCTCGGCACCCAGCTGATCTATTTCGTGCCGCGCGACAACGTCGTGCAGCACGCGGAGCTGCGCCGCATGACCGTGCTGGAGTATGCGCCGGAGTCCCAGCAAGCCGATCACTATCGCAATCTTGCGACCAGGATCCACCACAATGGCGGCAAAGGCATCATCCCTACCCCGATCTCCATGGATGAGCTGGAGGACATGCTGATGGAGCACGGCATCATGAAGCCAGTTGACGAGTCCATCGTCGGCAAGACCGCCGCCGAGCTCGCCGCCGAGTAAAGAGCATACCGATGGAGGCCGGCTTTCCCAATGCTTAATGAGGGAGGCCGGCGTTCCGGCGAAAGATCTCGTGACCAGCATCACGATGCAGCAGAGCATACTTGATCGCGGTGGAAAGGTCGGCCATCAATGTTCGAAGCGCAATTCTTTCCGCTTATGGCTGCCAGAGCGAGTGATGTGAACGGTGGGCGGCATAGGGGAATTGCGACCTATCGCCTGCTCACTGGGGCGCACCCCGCAGATGCCGACACAACCAGTGACAGCAATTTCGATCGCCACGCGCTGGCGTCCATTCTGGCGCTCGCCACGATGGATGGTGGTCTTCTTTCCGAGAAGGTCGGTCTGTCAAGCCATGAGCTGGCGGCGTTGCTGGAGCAGTACTTCCCGTCGGTTCGGATGAACGCCGAGGAGTTGCTCTTGCGTTTCAAGCGCAATGAGAGCGATGAGGGCGCAATGTTGCGTGATCTCCTGCTC
>NZ_PSRR01000696.1 GCF_004296405.1 Bradyrhizobium sp. Leo170 | reverse complement strand
ACTAGCCGCCGGTGTTCCCAACCCCCGCGATTACCTATGTAATTGAAAGCAAACTGACAGACATGCCTGTCCGGAAGCCGCCAGCGTAACGCGAGTAGTTAGCCGGGTCGGCGTGAAAGCGCACCGTTTTGGCTCTCTTGCACTGAGATTGTCTGGCACGCGAGTTGCTGAGAGATGTGCGGGCTTAACTCCTCATACATTCGCGCAACCGCCATGAGATGGTCAAGTCTACAGCGACTAGCGCGGGTGGTTCCTCCAACCGCCCGCGCTTCTTTTCTGTAGTCCTGTAGGCCGCACGGCGACGCCGTTCTGGAGATCGTGCCATGACCCGTGAAGAGGCTTTGGAGAACGCGATAGCGGCGATCAGAAATTGGTCCGAAGGGAAGGCCGAAACGAGCGTACTCCTCGACGCGATTGCGAAGCTTATGGCGATTGCGCCGCCGCCTAGACGACATTCAAAACAGAAGCAGCCTTTACGATCCCCAGACGAGGCATGCTGCAATGGGCAGACTCAAATTCATACCGGCTTTCGAGGCCGCAAATCGCTCTGCCGACCCCGACAAGCTCGCCGCACTCCGGGCAGCCATCCGCGAACGCGGAGGCCCTGACGAATTCGCGCTGACGAGCACAGACCTCATAGGCAAACATCCGCTTGCGCTCTTTAGGTTGCTTACGATCATCTCCGACGCGGCGGTATCCGTCGTTAATGCGGCTTGCACAGCTTGGCGGCTATACGTCCGGGCAAGCAGACCGGGCGAAGACATCGACCAAGGCGAAAGGCCTGCGCAACGCACCGGCCTCGTGCGCCACCCGAAGGCTCTCGGCCAACAATCGCTCCAGCTTGTCGCCGAGCCGCTTGCGCCAATGGCTCAGGTCCGAGCGCTCGTGCGGGAAAACGTGCTGGAAAAACTCTTCGCCGGTGAAGAACTGGAAGTACGGGTCGTGGACCCAGCGCTCGCACCCCCCCCTCATCGGACAGCCCGCTTGAGCAACAACAGCCCGATCATGAAGCGGGTCTCGATCCCCGGTCTGCCGTTCTCGCTGTAGAGCGGGGCAATCTCCCCGTCGATCCAGTCCCAATCGATCCTGTCGGCAAGCAGAACCAACTCGTGCTTGATGTTGATGATCTGATCCAGCCGTGCCCGGAACAGATCGTTCGATCCCGTCGTCTTGTGCTTCTTCGGCCGCATCGTCCCTCCGGTGCACCACAGAAGCACGGTTCACAACGGAGAGGAATCCACAAAACGAATCTGCAAGGTTTGCGGCGTCCAAGCATCAAATCCCTGCAATCTCAAACGCCATCAAATCCCAGAAACAGACTCCCGCTCAATCGCTTAGAGGCTTGTTCACGGGCGACGGACTATTTGAGCCGACTGCAGCCAAAGAGTCGCAATGCGAGCAAGCTTCAAGAAAAAATCGGCGTGCACTGTGGCCCACTAGCAACACCTATATAGCGCGTCGGGGGGCAAGGCGGCGGTCCGCAACATCGCAAAACCATCCGTCGCCGAGCCGCTGTCTTCTTATCGACGGACAGCGTAGCTGCACC
>NZ_PSRR01000695.1 GCF_004296405.1 Bradyrhizobium sp. Leo170 | reverse complement strand
GAAAAGTGGGTACTAGCCTGCGACCAGACCGGCGCGGCAATGGTAAGCGAACTGATTCGCAGCCTGGGGCCCGTCCGTCAGGAGCCGTCTGCCGTCACCGAAACCGGCTCCATTCTCGTTGTCGACGATATCGAAGCCAACCGCGATCTCCTGTCGCGCCGACTGGCCCGCGATGGTCATCGCGTCGCTTCCGCAGCCGGCGGTCAGCAGGCGCTCGAGCACCATGAATTCGATCTCGTCCTGCTCGACTTGATCATGCCCGACATCAACGGACTTGACGTGCTCGTGCGCATGAAGGCGGATGAGCGGCTACGTCGCATTCCAGTTATCATGATTACGGCCCTGGCGGATACAGACAGCGCCGTCCGCTGCATCGAGGCCGGCGCAGAGGATTATCTACCGAAGCCGTTCGACCCGATCCTGCTGCGCGCGCGGATCAATGCCTGTCTGCACAAGAAGCGCTGGCGCGACCGCGAGCAGAGATACCTTCGCCGCATCGAGGACGAAACAGCCAAGTTCGAGCGGCTGTTGTTGACCATTCTGCCAAGACAGGTGATCGGCCGCCTGAACCACGGCGAAACCATGATCGCCGATCGCTTCGAAGACGTAAGCGTTCTGTTCGCCGATCTGGTGCGCTTCACCGAGCACTCGGGTCGGATCGCGCCCGCAGTGTTAGTCGAATATTTGAACCAACTGTTTTCGGAATTCGACGCGCTTGCCCGCGAGCTCGGCGTCGAGAAGATCAAGACCATCGGCGATGCCTATATGGCCGTCGCCGGCTTGCCCGATCCGATCCCCGATCCGTTCGCAGCGATCGCGAAAATGGCGTTCGGCATGATTGATCGGTTGGGCCGCGTCAACGGCCATTTCGGCTGGCCCTTGCAAATACGGATCGGCATACATTCCGGTCCCGTGGTTGCCGGCATTATCGGCGCGCACCGCTTCATCTATGACGTGTGGGGCGATACTGTAAACGTCGCCAGCCGGCTTGAGGCCTATTCTCTGCCTAATCGAATCCATGTATCCCAGGATACAGCCCGCCACCTCGTCGGTCCCTTCGCGCTGGAGCCACGCGGCAGCATTGAGGTAAAGGGCAAAGGCAAACTGGAGACGTTTTTCTTGAGCCGGATCTAGGCGCGCAACGGCAAGGTGCACCTGACGCCGCTCGGCCGCGCGAAGGTTATGCCGACCAGCAACGCCCCCCAGCTTTCCGTTAGAAAATTTGGGTGTCCCATCACGATGCCAACAATTGCCCCGGTATGCCCGCGTGGCGCCTCAATTGGAAGGGGATCTTTCTAGCCCCTCGGACAGGTGGATGACTTCCGAGTTGGGTCAAAAGCGGTCACTCTCGGATCGAGTTTTCCATTTCCGTTCTACGTCCGAAATCGGACATGCAGGGCATTCGACTGAGCCTTTGAGACCCGCATCCTCCTTTCGCTGCGGCCTGCTTCGCTTCGAGTGCAACGACGATTTCGGTGCTTAGCCGCGACAGAACGACCCGACGGGCAAATCACTCGAAAGTCTGTCCAGCCTTGCAGCGAAAAATATTCCGCTTT
>NZ_PSRR01000694.1 GCF_004296405.1 Bradyrhizobium sp. Leo170 | reverse complement strand
AGTTGATAGCGGCGCGAGTTTTGTTTCGCTGCCGCTCCCATGCTGCGACCTCGCTTCTAAGGCGTCGATCCGGCGGCCGAGACACTGCCCTTGGAGCACGCCGATCTCGATCTCGACCATATTGAGCCAACTGGCGTGTTTCGGGGTGTAGCGGAACTCGAGGCGGCGCAGGATGCGGCGGGCCTCGGCGGGCGCAAGGCTTGGTAGAGGGCGCCGGGGGCATGGATCGACAGATTGTCTTGCACGAACCGGATGCAGGCGGCCTTGGGGTAATGGAAATCGACGAGTTCGCGCATGCAGTGAGCATAATCCACGGCGGTGCGCCGTTCGGTGACTTTGACCTTGCGCCAGACCCGATGCGGATTGAAGGCGACGAAGAGATTGACGGTGCCGTTGCGGTGGTACTCGTAATCGTAACGCTCGCGCTTTCCCGGCTCGGGTAGAATCGGCTGGCGCACTTCGCCGATGAGCTGAACGGCGGTTTCGTCGAAGCAGACCAGCGGCCGCTCGAGATCAGGCACTTCAGCGTAGAGATCGAGCACATCTTCCATGCGGGCGACGTATTCGCCATCGACATGGGGAATGCACTACATGTCCCTGCGCCACGGCTTGAGGTCATTATCGGCCAGTCGGCGGCGCACGGTCTCGCCTGACAGGCTGTCATGATCGGTGAGCTTGACCATCACGTCCGCCAGCAGCGCCAGCGTCCAGCGCCTTCGGCCGGCGGGCGGCTTGGCGCATGCGGTCGCCACCAGCAGGGCTTCCTCCTTGCCGGTCAGCTTGCGCTCCGCACCGGGACGCGGCTCCTCACTCAAGACCCGATCGAGATTGCTTTCCACGAAGCGGCGTTTGGTCCGATAGACGGTGGAGGCGCTTATCTGACGGTCCGGGCAATCTCCTCGTCGCGGCTGCCGATGTCGGCCGCCAGCAAAATCTGAGCCCGCTTGAGTTTGCGAGCGGCATGCTTGCCGCCGCTCAGCATCGCCGTCAGTTCCTCTCGCTCGCCTTGGCTCAATTCGATCCGGTACCGTACATTTATCATTCGCCTCCCTATTGGAGGCTCCGGACGAATCGATCCATGAGTCAAAAATCAGGCGTACGCCCTACCAAGAAGCAGGGCCATGATCTGGCTTTCATCTATACCTACTCGCACGTGCTCGGACGGCCATGCATCGCGTTTCGGCATTGCGAAGCCTCGGTGTGCACGTGGCAGCGGTTTCACGCGAGCTCCAGGAACGCCTCGTCCCCATGGCCGAGGGACTCGCCGATCCCACAAACCGCGCCTTGGCCTTGCGGAGCGTCGGGGCAGCCGTGGCGGAGCTTCCCCGCGAGCTCCAGCGGCGTCTGGCTGTCCTCGCCGAGAGTCTTCCTCAGCCTGCGGATCGGGCTCGGGCCTTTGCAGCATTGGGCTCGTAGGAGGTACGGGACGATTTGCAGGTCTGCCTCAACGGCCTCTGTCAAACGGCGCGACTGCTTCCAGTCAAGCCTCTGCCGCCAAAATCGAGTCGATCTTAGTCGGCCAGCACTCCAAACATAAAATGGCCTGCGTCTCACCTG
>NZ_PSRR01000693.1 GCF_004296405.1 Bradyrhizobium sp. Leo170 | reverse complement strand
GATGGAACCTGTTCTCGCCGACGCACGCCCGCATGTCGGTGCGCCGGAACCAGATGGCGCGGCCGCAGCGTAGCGGCGGATTGCCGGCGGTGAAGATGATCTGCTCGTCCGTCCGCATACGTAGCACCTCATGCGGCAGCATGAGCGCCCGGCGCGCGAGCTGCTTGGACCGCGTCCGGGAGGAACCCGACATCTGCGAGGACCGGCTCAGCTGATCAACCTCGACCGTCGTGTCACCGCAGCGCTTGGAGATGTAGTCCGCCGTCTCGGGATCGTTGATCGCCGAGAACGAGATCCAGGACGCACTCTCGAACCACTTGCTGGTGGCATCACAGCCGCCATAGGCCTCGCGCATCTGGCCGATCGACTGGTAGAGCATCAGCAGGGTGATGCCGTATTTACGACCCGCGTCGCGCGCAGTTTCGAGAATGCGTAAGTACCCGAGGCGGGCGACCTCATCGAGCAGGAACAGCGTGCGGCCGGTCACTTCGCCATTGCGATTGTAGATGGCGTTAAGCAGCGCGCCGATGATGACGCGGGCGAGGCCGGCGTGGTTCTCCAGTGTCTTCAGGTCGAGATTGATGAAGACGTCCGTCCGGCCCTCCGAGAGCTCGGCCGTCGTGAAGCTCGACCCGGACACCAGCGCGGCATAGTTGGCATAGGAGAGCCAGTGGGTTTCCTTCACGGCGTTGGCGTAGACGCCGCTGAAGGTCTCCGGCGTCATGGCGATGAAGGGCGCGACATTCTCCTTCACGAAGGCGGATTCCGAGTTGTCGTAGATCGATTGAAGCCGCTGGCGCAGCTTCGGCTCCGGCTCGGACAGGTTGGCCCGGACCTGGCGCAGGTGCTGGTCCTTCTTCTCCGTGTGACCGGACAGGCAGACATCGGCGGTCAACGCCGTCAGCAGCTGCAACGCCGAGGCACGAAAGAAGTCGTCCCGCGCCGAGCCCTGGCGCGGATTGTCGGTCATGACCCATGACGCGACGGCGGCAATGTCCTCTTCCTTGGTTGCGCCGTGCTGGCCGATCCAGTCGAGCGCATTGAAGCCAATTGCCGAGGAGCGCGGGTCGAGCACGAAGACCTGGCGACCCGCCCCGTGCCGGTGTCTCGTGACTATCGGTGCGACCTCGTTAGAGGGGTCGAGGACGACCAGTCCGCTGCCCCATTTGAGCGCTGTCGGCACCGTGACGGATGTTGTCTTGAAGCCGCCGGAACCGGCGAACACGATGCCGTGCGACGAGCCGAAGGACGCATCGAAACAGAGCAAAGCAGACTTGCCGCCGTCGCCCCATGCCTCGGCGTCATCGGCGCGGAAGGACTGGTCGGCCACCGCATCCCGATCGACGCGATAGCGCTCCCCGACCACGATGCCACCCGCCTCCGGGAACAGCCGCGCAGCCTCGGTCATCGTCATCCAGTCCGACTCGCCATGGATGGCGCGTTGGCCGCGAATGCGGCGCGGCGCTGTGGCTGCGAAGGCGGCGTTGCCCTTCATGGCCACCCGCAGCCCGAACACGGCCGCGAACGCAGCGATGATCGCTCCGATGATGGTCGAGGGATCGGCATAA
>NZ_PSRR01000692.1 GCF_004296405.1 Bradyrhizobium sp. Leo170 | reverse complement strand
TGCAACCAGCACCCGGCTTTCCCTGCGCCCTCTGTTCAATAAGAGGGTGGAAAGTGACGCAAAGCTCGGGCACACCATGCCGCGAGAATGCGAACTCACATCCCCTCGGCTGTTTGAAAATCGAATCAGAACTCGCGACGAGCCGTAGGGTGGGCAAAGCGAAGCGTGCCCACCATCACGAGCGAAGTGTTGATGGTGAGCACGGCGCGATAGACGCGCCTTTGCCCGCCCTACGGCACTGCGGCGATAGAGCAGCCTTAAACCGGCAATCGGTTCTGCTGCGCCAGTTCCTTCAACGACGCCTGCGGGCGCGCGCCGATATGCTGGATCACCTCGGCGGCTGCGAGTGCGCCGAGCCGTCCGGCATTCTCATAGCCGGCATCGCGGACGAGGCCGAACATGAAGCCGGCGGCGAAGAGATCGCCGGCTCCTGTCGTATCCACCAGTTGCTCGATCGGGAATGCCGGCACGGCCGTGATGCCGTCCTTCGCTGCCACCACGCAGCCTTTCTCGCTGCGGGTGACGACGCCAAGTTTCGCATCGACCCGGAACTGCTTCAGCGCGCTGTCGAAATCGGCAGTCTGGTACAACGAGCGCAACTCGGCTTCATTGGCGAAAACCAGATCGACCGTGCCTTTGCGCATCAATTCGAGAAATTCGTCGCGATAGCGATCGACGCAAAACGAATCGGACAAGGTCAGCGCAACCTGGCGGCCCGCGCCATGCGCGATTCCTGCCGCCTTGACGAAGGCCTCCTTGGCGCTCGCGGGATCCCAGAGATAGCCTTCGAGATAGACGATGCGGGACGCCGCGATCTGCGCTTCATCGATATCGGCCGGCGTCAGATCCTGCGCGGCGCCGAGATAGGTGTTCATGGTGCGCTCGCCGTCCGGCGTCACCAGGATATAGGAGCAGCCGGTGGCGGGACCATCGGCGGCGGGCCTGGTCTCGAACGCGACGCCCGCGGCGCGGATGTCATGGGCATAGAGGCGACCGATCTGATCGTCCTTGATCTTGCCGACATAGGCCGCGCGGGCACCGAAATTGGCGACGCCGACGATGGTATTGGCTGCGGAGCCCCCGGACATCTCGGTCGCGGGCCCCATGTCCTGGTAGATCGCGCGGGCGCGGGCCTCGTCGATCAGGGCCATGCTGCCCTTGGCCATGCCGTGACGGCTGAGAAACGCCTCGTCGGTCCTCACCAAAACGTCGAAAATCGCGTTGCCGATCCCGAGAACGTCATATTTTGCGGCGGCCATTATCCATCCTTCGAGCGATTGCGAAGGCTGCGCCCTACCAGATCAACATGGCGCCAGCAAGCCAGGTGGCTGCTATATAGAAGTCATATGATCCGCTCCTTCCTCACCGTCTCCTCGGGAACGCTGGCGTCACGGCTGCTCGGCTTTGCCCGCGATTCGATCATCGCTGCGCTGCTCGGCGCCGGCGCGGTCGCCGACGCGTTCCTGGTTGCCTTTCAAATGGTCAATGTGGTCAGGCGGCTCCTGACCGAAGGCGCGCTGAATGCCGCGCTGATACCGGCCTGGTTGCGCTTGCGCGAGACCGAAGGCGCTGCG
>NZ_PSRR01000691.1 GCF_004296405.1 Bradyrhizobium sp. Leo170 | reverse complement strand
ACTCGGTTGCCTATCGGGCCGAGCTCGAGGACGCGGCGCGCAAGCCCGGCCTCGTCGTGCGCAAGGAAGGTGACGCCGAAGCCGCGCTGAAAGGCGCCGACAAGGTGATCGTGGGCGAGTACTATTTGCCCCACCTTGCCCATGTCGCCATGGAGACGCCGGTCGCGGTCGCCGACGTCAAGGGCGACAAGGTGGAGGTCTGGGCTCCCGTGCAAAGCCCGGGCGGCACCCGCGAGGACGTCGCCAAGACGCTCGGCATCCCCCAAGAGAACGTGACCGTCAACGTCACGCTGCTCGGCGGCGGGTTCGGGCGCAAGTCGAAATGCGACTTCGCGCTCGAAGCCGTGCTGCTCTCGAAAGAGCTCGGCGTGCCGGTGAAGGTGCAGTGGACGCGGGAGGACGATATCCGCAACGGTTTCCTGCACACCGTCTCCGTCGAGCGCATCGAGGCGGGTCTCGACAAGAGCGGCAAGGTGATCGCCTGGCGGCATCGCAGCGTCGCGCCAAGCATCGCCTCGACCTTTGCGGCCGGCACGGTGCACCAGGCGCCGTTCGAGCTCGGCATGGGGCTGGTCGACATGCCCTTCGAGATCGCCAACATCCAGTGCGAGAACCCGGAAGCGGCCGCGCACACCCGCATCGGCTGGTTCCGTTCGGTGTCCAACATCCCGCGCGCCTTCGCGGTGCAGTCGATGGTCGCCGAGATCGCGCAGGCTACCAACCGCGACCCGAAGGACATGCTGCTGGAGCTGATCGGTGCGCCGCGGATCCTCAACCTCACCTCGGTGAAGGATTTATGGAACTATGGCGAGCCCTATGACAGCTATCCGATCGACACCGGACGGCTGCGCAAGGTGGTCGAGCTGGTCGCCGACAAGGGCGGTTGGGGACGGCAGGTGCCCAAGGGCCACGGCCTCGGCATCGCGGTGCACCGGAGCTTCGTCAGCTACATCGCGACCATCGTCGAGGTGGCTGTCGACGACAAGGGCAAGCTGACGGTGCCAAGGGTCGACACCGCGATCGACTGCGGCACCTATGTCAACCCCGAGCGCATCCAGTCGCAGATCGAGGGCGCGGCGATCATGGGCATGAGCCTTGCCAAATATGGCGAGGTCACCTTCAAGGACGGCAAGGTGCAGCAGGGCAATTTCGACGATTACCCGGTGATCCGGATCGACGAAGCTCCTGCCGTGACCAATGTCTACATCGTGCCGCCCGCGAGCCCGGATACGCCGCCGAGTGGCGTCGGCGAACCCGGCGTGCCGCCATTCGCGCCGGCGCTGATCAACGCGATCTTCGCCGCGACCGGCAAGCGCATCCGCGCGTTGCCGATCGGCAAGCAATTGGAAGTGTGAGGCGGAACGTAACTCGCAACAACCGTTTCATCGGTTTGGACGGGAGACGGACCGATGAAACAGATCTCAGCGGCGCTCGCGCTATCGCTACTGTCGGGCGCCTTTCTTTTGAGCGCGCAAGCTGCGAGCGCTCAAACTAACCCGCCGCCGGCCACTGCTACACGGCCGGCAAAGACGCCGAAGGATCAGAGCTCTGTACCAAGCAATGCGCCGAAAGCCACGCGAACCCA
>NZ_PSRR01000690.1 GCF_004296405.1 Bradyrhizobium sp. Leo170 | reverse complement strand
CGCAACGCGCTGCGAGAACGCGGACTCACATCCCGTCCGTTGCTTGACAGATAAATCAGGACTTATCCCGTCATTGCGAGCGGAGCGAAGCAATCCATGCCTCCGCGTGCGGCGCGATGGATTGCTTCGCTCCGCTCGCAATGACGCACCAGGAGAGAGCAGCGCACTCAACTCTTTCCCTCAGCCTGAGGAGGCCGCGCCGCGGCCGTCTCGAAGGCCGAGGCCACCCGGCGGGGCCTCATCCTTCGAGACGTCTGCTGCGCAGGCTCCTCAGGATGAGGGGCAAGCAGCGTGCACCTTGGACAGATCGTCGCACTTTTGCGGCGCAACATGCGCGGTGATGTCGGACCCTGCTAACGGGCAATGGCAATTTGGTCGGCTTCTCTGTATTGGTGCGGCTGGGATACAAAACTTGGGGCGGGTGATTGCGCGCCCCGCAATAAAGCGGGAGGAAACATGCGTAAGTTGGTGTTGGCTGCGGCATCGGTCGTGCAATTGCGTTTGCCGGGCCGGCGGCGGCGGACGATCCGATCGTCATCAAGTTCAGTCACGTCGTCGCAACCAACACGCCGAAGGGGCAGGCGGCCGAGAAGTTCAAGGAACTGGCCGAGAAATACACGGGCGGCAAGGTGAAGGTCGAGGTCTACCCGAACTCGCAGCTTTACAAAGACAAGGAGGAGCTCGAGGCCCTGCAGCTCGGCGCGGTGCAGATGCTGGCGCCCTCGAACTCCAAGTTCGGCCCGATCGGGGTCAAGGAATTCGAGGTGTTCGATCTGCCCTACATCCTTCCTGACCTCGCCACGCTGCGCAAGGTCACCGACGGTCCGCTCGGCGCCAAGCTTCTGAAATTGCTCGAGCCGAAGGGCATGATCGGCCTCGCCTACTGGGACAACGGCTTCAAGCAGATGAGCGCCAACAAGAAGCTGATCGAGCCGGCGGACTACAAGGGACTGAAGTTCCGGATCCAGTCATCGAAGGTGCTGGAGGCGCAGTTCCGCGCGCTCGGTGCGATCCCGCAGGTGATGGCGTTCTCCGAGGTGTACCAGGCGCTGCAGACCGGCGTGGTCGACGGCCAGGAGAACACCTGGTCGAACATCTACACCCAGAAGATGCACGAGGTGCAGAAGTACATCACCACCACCAATCACGGCTATATCGGCTACATCGTGGTCGTGAACAAGAAATTCTGGGAGGGCCTGCCGCCCGACATCCGCGAGCAGTGCGACAAGGCGATGAAGGAAGCTACCGCCTACGGCAACGGCCAGTCGCAGAAGGAGAACGAGGACGCGCTCGCCGAGATCAAGAAGACCGGCAAGAGCGAGATCATCACGCTGACGCCGGAGCAGGACGCCGCGATGCGCAAGGCGATGGAGTCGGTCTACAAGGACGTCGCCAAGCGCGTCGGCCAAGGCCTGATCGATGAGTTCCTGAAGGAGACCAAGGGCGCGACCAACTGATCGTGTGATGGTTTTGCGTCGATCGTGAAGCGAGCTCTGATCGCCTCTCCCCGCGTGCGGGGAGAGGCCGGAATTCAAGCTGCGCTTGAATTCCGGGTGAGGGGCTGCCCTCCCCCCGTAAGAACGGCTATTA
>NZ_PSRR01000689.1 GCF_004296405.1 Bradyrhizobium sp. Leo170 | reverse complement strand
GGCGAGACCTGCGATGGCCGCGACGGCGCGCAAAATGCAGATCGCGGCCAGGCTGCTCGCCTGTCTGCTCGCCAGGCAGGCGATGAAGCCATCGAAGCCGAGGATGCTCAGCAGCCGGCTGAAGTTGTAGCAGAGCGCCATCAGGCTCCATTCGCCGCGGACCTTGTCGAGGCCGCGCACCAGGAAGTGGCGATAGCCGGCGCGGCATTTGAGCGTGCCGAAGGGGTGTTCGACCAGGCTGCTGCGCCGGCGCATCGGGCTATCGGCGTTGCGCATCCGCGCCTGGTGACGTTCGATGACGTCTTCATGCACCCAGCGATAGATCGTGCGCGTTTGCGAGCCCTTCTCGACGCAGCGGCCGCGCAACGAGCAGCCATCGCAGACCGCCTTGCGGCTGACATAGCGGCTCTCGAGCCGGCTCCCATTGGTCTTGAGGCTTGGCGTCGGTGTCAGAAGCTCGCCCGCCGGGCAGCGATACGCGTCGGCGTCAGCCACATAGCTGAACTCCTCGTGGCTGAAGCGCCCCTGCGCCGTCAGCCTGTCCGTGCGCTTGGCTTGCGGAACATAGGCGACGATCCCGGCGTCCTCGCAAGCCTTCAACTGCGCCCCGTTGTAGTAGCCGGTATCGGCCAGCGCCTGCAGCGTCTCGACGCCCAGGACCTCCTTTGCCGCCATCGCCGTCGGATGGAGCTGGCCGCTGTCGTTGCCATCATTGACGACGTCGCTGGCGACGATGAGTTTGTGCTTGGCGTCAACGGCGATCTGCACGTTGTAGCCGGCAACGCGCTGGCCGCTCTTTGCGAGCAGCCGGGCGTCGGCGTCCGTCGTCGACAACTGCGTCTGGCCGCTCCGTTCCAGCTCGGTGAGATCGGCCTTGGCCTGTGCGCGCCGTTCCATCAGCGCGGTGAATTTGTCCGCGATGCCGCCGCCGTCCCCCTTGCCGCCGTCGCCTCCATCGCAGGACGGCTTCGCCTCGGTGGCGTCGTTGGCCTCCAGCGCCTCGCCATAGGCCTCAATGTCGCGCTCGATCGCCGCCAGCTGTTCCGTCAGCCGCTTGCGCGTCTTGATGCTGCCCTTGCCGGCATCGCCATGGAAAAACGCCCCATCGATCGCCACCAGCTCGCCGCCCAAAAGCGAAAGCGCACGCGCCAACACCACGAACTCCCGGTTCGCCGCCTTCAACGCAGCCCAGTTCTCCTTGCGGAAATTGGCGATCGTCCGGTAGCCGGGCACAAGCCCCTTCAGCAGCCACATCAGCTCCAGATTGCGCCCCGCTTCCTGCTCCAGACGACGCGAGGAGCGGACCCGGTTGAGGTAGCCGTAAAGATAAAGCTTCAACAGGTCGGCCGGATCGTAGCTCGGCTGGCCCGCTCCCCCGCCGCCCCTGCTATGCCGGAAGCCCAGCCGCTCCAAGTCCAGCGTACAAACATACGCCTCAATCGCCCGCACCGGATTGTCCGGCCCCACATAGTCCTCAATCCGCGCCGGCAGAAGGCTGAGCTGATCCCGATCCACGCCGGTCTTGTAAAGACGATTCACCATCCGCGAATCGTACCTCAACTTCCCGAAATCCGCGAAATTCTTGCCCAGCCT
>NZ_PSRR01000688.1 GCF_004296405.1 Bradyrhizobium sp. Leo170 | reverse complement strand
CCACTAGCCGATCTTGGCGCGAACATACGACTCCGCCCGTTCGAGCAAATGATCGAATGAACCATCGGCGGTATCGAGCACCAGATGCTCTCGATCCCACGGTTCATAGTACCGGTTCACTATTTCGTCCCACGTTGGCAACCTGAGGCCACTGATGTCTGAGGTGCGGCCTTCCACCCGTTGCCGGTGCAAAACCAAGTCGCTGCAAACTACTTCGATCTCAGCGATGGGTGCCGATCTTTGCAAGGCGGTCTGTCGCCATCCGACGCGGCTTGCGAGGACTGGATTTACGCAGTCTGCTATAACGATGCGGCCGAGCTCAAGATTTTCAGCCGCCAGTGCGTTGGCTACGACGTAACCCATCGTGCCGACCGTTTGGCCTGCCTCCTGCAAGGTCTGCTCGATAGCGTCGATACGAAGATATGTAGCCGCGAGACGTCTTGTCAGCTCGCGAGAAACTGTCGTCTTCCCGGTGCCCGGAAGGCCGCCGAAGACTATGAGTATAGGTTGACGGCTTATCATGCCCGGATCATCGGCCAGTATTCCGAGGTCCGCAATGGGGCAGAAGCGGTGAGGTTCAGACCGAGCGAACGTTTTCCGGTTTGCGCCTCAAAGCAGACGCCGGGCGTTTATGAGGACATGCCCTAGTCGAATTCGAGCACGTCGGCGGCTGTGAGGCGGCCGGGGGTGCGATGGAAGAGATCGCGATCGATGACCGCGCACAGCTTTGGCACCGGCAGCTTATCGCCGCCGCGCATCAGATGCTTGATCTCGAAATGGCCGTCTTCGCAGATCGTCTTGAGCGAGGCGATGATACGCGTGATCCGGCCGTCTTCGCCAAACGGCAGGAGCAGCCGCTCATAGGCGACTGGTCGTCCATAGATGTCGTCGATATGGGCGATCGTGTAGACCGGCAGGCCGCGCGCGATGCACTCGTGGTAGACTGGCAATACGATCGGCGCGAGGCGCGGGCCCAGATAGTCGTCGAGAGCGCGGCCCTTTCCGGTGTGGCCGTAGGCATGCGCCATCCGCGTGCCCTCGCTCCGGATCGTCAATCGCGGCGGCTGACATTCAGCCTCGACCGTGTAGTGGACAAGGTCGAGCCTCTCTTCCTCTAGTCGCTCCGGCTCGTACTCGTCGACGCGTGGCGTCGACCGGTTACGGGCATACAGCCTGAGCCAGGCGTTCAGCAGATCGCGCTGCCGGATCGATTTCACGATCGATGAATTGGTGCTCTCGAATTCCAAGGTCGAAAATCCGTCCCGGGACCAGATGGCCAGAGCATCGGCTGGACGCGGAAATATTCTATGAAGGCTTGGCTGCGCGGCAAAATACCGTTAATGGCGGCTTTCCGAAGCGACAAACCGGGGGCGGCTGCAATTCGGCTATTGGAGAAGACGGAACCGATGAGGGGTGCGTCCTCGGTGCTCAGCTTTCCGCCTTGCCTAACCCATGTTGCATCGGCATATTCCGCCGCCGGGGGCGGCGGTCCGGGATGGGTTTCCGGGTTCGCGGAAAACCAGCCGGATCAGGAAAAAATTTGGCCGCGCGCGCAATCGCGGTGAGGCCGAGGGGGAAATTGTTTGGCCGACGAGTTCATTCTCG
>NZ_PSRR01000687.1 GCF_004296405.1 Bradyrhizobium sp. Leo170 | reverse complement strand
GGGAAGAGCCTCCTCACTCCGGCAGATTGTTCACCTTCTTCACCCAGGCGCGGACGTCGGCGAGGACGTCGGGCAACACGGCCTTGACGTCCTGCACGGTCATGCCGGCCTTGATGCGGGGATCGTAGAGCAGGTTGAGGATGTACTGGTCGTAGACGTCGAAATAGCCCATCGAGACGTTGTCGTTGAACATGGTCCAGGGCACGCTGGAGGTGTCGTTGATCGGGCCGAGCGACTGCAGCAGTTCCTCATAGGCGCAATCGAAGAAGACGAAGTCGCCGTTGTCGACCGTGAGGATCACGTCCGAATGCTCGATCTCGAAATTGTCGTTCTTGCGAAAGCCGCTCAGGCATTGCGGGTCGAGCGAGGAGCGGATCTCTTTCGCCCGCTCGCTGCCATAGAAGGTCGTGATGGTGCGATAGAGATCGCGGTCGCGTACCAGCTTCACCCTCACATTGGCGATCTCGCTGCTCTCGGTCATGGCGATGTCGAGATGCTGGACCTTGGCGGCGATGTCGCCGACGATCTTTCCGAGCTGCGCCTTGCGGTCGGCGCGGGTGCCATCGGCGAACACCCTGATCGGGGAGTCATATTTGCGGATGCGGTCGACGCGGCCGGCGAGGTGGTACTCGGCGCCGAACGCCGTCTTCATGAAGCCTTCGATGATCTCGCTATCGGTGAAGGCTTTCTTCTCGTTGCGCTGACGCGCGGCGATCGATGGGTTCTCGCCCGACCATGCCGGCGGCGCAACGAGGCCGGGCATGATCGCGGCCGGGGCGATTGCAAGGACGAGGACAGCCAGGATACGGCGAAGCGTGCACATCGCTATAACGCTGCCGCAATCACGGTGCGCGCGCAAGCTTGCTTGCGCATGGCAGCGCTGGTTCCCGTACCGTCCTAATTCTTGACGACGACAGTGGTGCCGACGGAAACGCGGCTATAGAGATCCACCACATCCTCGTTGGTCATGCGGAAGCAGCCGGACGATACCGCCTGTCCGATCGTCTCCGGCTCGTTCGAGCCGTGAATGCGGTAGAGCGTCGAGCCGAGATACAGCGCGCGGGCACCGAGCGGATTTTCTATGCCGCCGGCCATGTGGCGCGGCAGGTCGGGACGGCGCCGCAGCATCTGCGCTGGCGGCGTCCAGCTCGGCCATTCCTTCTTGGCGGTGACGCGATGGGTTCCGCCCCAGCGGAAGCCGTCGCGGCCGACCCCGATGCCATAGCGCAGCGCCTGGCCGTCATTGAGGACGAGATAGAGCCGCCGCTCGGCGGTGTTGATGACGATGGTGCCCGGCGCATAATGGCTCGGGTACATCACGGTCGCCCGTTGGATCGGGCTCGCGCCGGTGCCGAAGAAGTTCGGGCCTCCGCCCATGATGTCGCGGGTGTCGAAGAATTGGGCCTGCGCCTGACCGGCGCCTCCCAGCATCAAGAGCGCCGCCGCCAGCAAAACCCTGCCCCGTGTCATTGCCTTCCTCGCGTTATTTCCAGCCTCACGAAAGTGAGGCCATAAGTTGTTCGAATGCGCAACCCACGCCGCCGTGAGCAACGGATTTTCGGACACCGCGGTTAAAAAAGGCAACACATCGGAAACGATGGCAGCTGA
>NZ_PSRR01000686.1 GCF_004296405.1 Bradyrhizobium sp. Leo170 | reverse complement strand
CTGCGCAGCAGAGCCTTGGCGCGGACGAAATCGCCGAGCTGCGCCATCGCAATCCCACGAAGCGCCAGCGCCGGCGCGTCCTCGCGCAGCGCAACGCGGTTCAAGGCGCCGAGGGGATCGCCCATCGCGAGCGCACGCGCGGCGGCCGTGATCAGCGAGTCCATGGGAATCCCGTCACACTTGTCACTCTCACCCCTTCAGCGCCCGGTCCTAGTCTAACTCACCGTGACAGACCAGTACGCAGCGAGGAGACCGGCTCATGGTCGACTGGACGATCCTTTCCCCAACATTCCTCACCGCCACGGTGGAGTGGGCGGAGGCCGTCGTCACGGTGCTGACGGTCGGCCCGGGCCACTCGACGAGCGATATCGAGAACAGGGAATGACGATGACGGTACATTGCCCAAAGCTCGACGTTGAGACGGCGAAGGAGGTTTCGCCGTCGCAATGTTCGAGCGTCACAACGAAGATGCCGGCAGCCGATTGGCTGTCGCTTGCGGCCGCACCGACCTTCGCGGTCATGGCGCTGCTCACCGGTGTGGTCGGCGGCGCGCCCGATATGCTTTGCTCGCAAGGCACGTCGCCGTTCGCGGGAATGGTCCCGATGTACGTGCTGATGAGCGCGTTCCATTTGGGGCCATGGCTGAGGCTGATCGCGAGGCGATGAAGCGGCTAGGTGAACGAGCTGCAACTGGATCGTGGCTTCGACATTGGCTAGTCTTGCTGCCACCGGCACAAACGCCGGGCGTCGATTTCCCGCCTTGTGGAATGGGACGCATCAACCAACAAGAACAAGCGGGAGCGTCTCCAATGAAGGAATTTGCCGGGAAGATTGCCGTCATCACGGGCGGCGGCACGGGCATGGGCCGCGAGCTGGCGCGGCAGCTCGTGGCGGAGGGGTGCAATGTCGCGATGTGCGACGTCTCGCTTGAGGCGATGGCGGAGACGAAGCGGCTGTGTGAAACGGAGAAGTTGCCGCAGGGATTGCGTGTCACCACTCATGTGGCCGACGTCTCGATCGAGGATCATCTCAAGCGCTTTCGCGACGAGGTGATCGAGCAGCAGGCGACGGACAAGATCCACCTGCTGTTCAACAATGCCGGCATCGGCGGCGGAGGCAGCCTGTTCACCAATACGCGCGAGCAGTGGGAGCGCACCTTCAACATCTGCTGGGGCGGCGTCTATCTCGGCGTCCGCACCTTCCTGCCGCTGCTCGTGAAGGCGGACGAGGGGCACATCGTCAACACCTCCAGCGTCAACGGATTCTGGGCGAGCGTCGGCATGGGCGTGGCGCACACCGCCTATAGCGCGGCGAAGTTCGCGGTGAAGGGATTCACCGAGGCGCTGATCAACGACCTCCGGCTGAATGCGCCGCATATCAAGTGCTCGGTGGTGATGCCCGGCCATATCGGCACCTCGATCGTCTCCAATTCGCGGAAGGTGCAGATCGGCACGGAGTCCGACCAGCTCACCGAGCAGGAGATCCTGCAGGCACGCCAGCGGATGAAGGGCGCAGGCATCGATGTCGACGCGATGTCGGACGAAGAGATTCAGCAGGCCGCGCTCGATCGCGCGCGGACGTTCCACGATGACGCGCCGACGACGGCGCCGC
>NZ_PSRR01000685.1 GCF_004296405.1 Bradyrhizobium sp. Leo170 | reverse complement strand
CGCAGCGGCGGCCGTGACGCAGGGCGCGGCACCGGCCAAGTCCGGTGATGACGTGATCGCCCGGGTCGGCACCACCAACATCTCGGCCGACCAGATCCGGGCCTATGTCGCCGCGCTCGGGCCGCGCGAGCGCGCCGCGTTCGGGCAGGATCCCAGCCTGCTCAGCCAGGCGGTGCGATTGATGCTCGCCAACCGCCTGGTGCTGCAGGAGGTCGCAGCCAAGAAGTGGGACCAACAGGCGGCCATCGCCGAGCAGCTCGACCGGGTGCGCGAGAGCGCGGTCGCCGAACTCTATCTGCAGCAGGTCTCGACCCCGCCGGCCAGCTTCCCGAGCGAGGACGACCTGCAGAAGGTCTATGACGCCAACCGGGCCTCGTTCCTGATGCCGCGGCAGTTCGAGCTGGCGCAGATTTTCGTGCCGCTGGCCAAGGACGCCGACAAGGCGACCGAGGACAAGGCGAAGAAGGCGGTCGAGGAGCTGCAGCGCAAGCTGAAGGCGCCTGGCGCCGACTTTGCCGCGCTCGCCAACGAGACCAACGAGACCAAGAATGGCGGCGAGCTCGGCTGGCTGGCGGAGACCCAGATCCGGCCCGAAATCCGCACCCAGGTCATGGCGCTCGCCAAGAATGCGATCGCCGAGCCGATCAAGCTCGACGACGGCTGGCACATCATCAAGCTCACCGACACCAAGGCCTCCTACACCCGGACCTTGCCGGAGGTGCGCGAAGTGCTGGTCCAGCAGATGCGCAGCGAGCGCGCGGCGATGCTGCGGCGCGCCTACCTCGCCGAACTGTTGAAGCAGAATCCGCCCGTCATCAACGAGCTCGCGCTGTCGGGCCTGCTCGGCGGCCCGACCCCGGCGGCAAGGTAACCGCGCGATGGCCGCCGTGCCGCCCATCGCCGAACCGGCGCCGGACTGGATGCTGACCGCCGGCGAGCTTCAGGCGCTGCTCGGGATCTGCGGCTATCGCGGCGCCGTGCTCGCGACCTGGCGGCGGCATGTGCTGCCGGCCGGGTGCCGGGTCTCGCTGCAGTTCGGCGATCAGCTCGCGCGCGATGGCGACGGCCTGACCCGTGTGGGGATCCGCTGCAGCCTGGAGCTCAACGGCCCTGACGCGCGGATCGGCGAGGTGACCTATTGGCAGATCCGCAAGGTGGTGCCGGCCACGGTCGATGGGCATCGCGTCCAGTTCGAACTCGAAACCGATCTGTTGCTCGGCAGCATGATCCGGTTTGACGATGTGCTGACGCAGGGGGCGGAGATGCTGCGCCATCTGCGGCTGTTGATCGCGGATGCGCGGCTGACGCTGGCGCATCTGCCTGTCAACGACCGGCTTGGCGAGGACGCCCGTGCGCCGGTGCTGCGGATCGAGGCCCGCTTCGCCGCCGACCTGGCCGCCGGACGCTCCGGTCTTGTGGTCCCCGATCCGCAAGACCCCGGCGGACCAGCCGCCGCGCCGTTCCGCACCACGACGCGCCATGTCGGCCTCGGCCTCGCCGCCTGCGATTGCCTGACCGACCAGGTGCTGCCCGACCTGACACAGGCCGCGCGCGCCCTGATCGCGCAGCAGCGCTCGACCCGCGCCCCTGGGACGGCGCAATGGCCATCCCAGG
>NZ_PSRR01000684.1 GCF_004296405.1 Bradyrhizobium sp. Leo170 | reverse complement strand
TAGCGGCGGCCCCAGTCCCGGGGTCAGCGGCCTGTGCCGCACCTTCAGCCGTGCGCGGGATGATCGTCTCGACTGCTTTGCGTCTGAGCGATCGCAACAAGCGCTGCACGATGGTGTGCTGTGGAGGACCGAACTGTTCGGGGCATTGTTCAGCGAGGCGACCGAGAATTGCCAGCGCGGTCAGACGGGGCTCGGCCGTCAGCCAGCGCTCGATGTTGGCGAGGTGCGGATCGAGCATTGATGGCATTCTCATGCGCTTTTTGTATGGCTTGCGCATGCGCCGATGGATGATGCGCTGCTCCCCTAGATGCAGGTCATTGCCGAGCTCCTTCGCGAACGCTGCTGCGATCTTTGTCGGCGCCGGTGGGCTTGCTGCCGCGAGCCTGCCCAATCGGGCGTCGACACGCGTGCCGAGCTCCGCCTGGGCGTCTCTCATCTCGGCCAGCAGGGCCACGGGATCGAGCGTGCGATGAAGCTCTCGAAGACGCCGTTTGACTACCTTGCTCAACCTCGGATGCCCCAGTGCTCGTTCATAGGGCGTGGCTGGAACATGGTAGCGCTTGATCACCTTCGCGCCCTCGCGTCGCTTGTCCTTCAGCTTGAAGGACGGCTGGAAGAAGTTGGTGTGCAGCCGAGATGCAGCATACAAACGTTCAAGCACGCGCGTCGTCTCGACACCATCGAAGCGACCGTACCCCACGAGTCGCCGGACGACCGCGCCGTTCTTCTGCTCGACGAAGGCCTGATCATTCTTCTTGTAGGCGCGCGAGCGTGTCACCTCGATCTTTTGCGCGCGACACCAGGGCACGACGACGTCGTTCATGAATGCGCTGTCATTGTCAAAATCGGCGCCGCGAATGACCCAGGGAAAGAGGCTCTGCGCGCGCTCCATCGCCCGCACGACGAGGCCGCCCTCGCGCGTCACCAACGGCATGCACTCGGTCCAACCAGTCGCGACGTCGACCATCGTCAACGTCTGAATGAACGAGCCAGCTACAGATGTGCCGCCATGCGCCACCATGTCGACCTCGCAGAACCCCGGCGGCGGATCGTGCCAGTCATTGAACGTCCGGATCGGCACTTCACGGCGGACCGCCGAATAAAACCCGACCCGCCGGCGCTTACCGCCGGCCGCGGCAATTTTGGTCTCGACCAGCAGGCGATCAATCGTGGCTGCACTCACGCCGAGCACCAGCGCTCGATCGGCCTGGTCGAGCTTGAGCCGGCCATGCCGCTCCAGCGAAGGCAGCAACGTCGGAATCATTACCTTCAGCCGCTTGCCGCAGATTCGATCCGAGACCTCCCACAAGGCCACCAGCGCATCCCTGATCTTGGCGCCGTAGGTCGGCCTTCGCTGCCGCCTGGCCTCCGGCGAAATTGCGACATGGCTGGCAAGCGCCCGGACCGCGTGCTTGCGATGCCAGCCGGTCACCGCGCAAAGCTCGTCGAGTATGCGCCCCTTATCTGCCCGCCCTGCCAATCGATAGCGCTCTACCACCGCCGCCGTGAGCTCGCGCCGAGCACCCATGCTGATCCGTCCTGCCATCGGTGACACCGATCCGATTCGGTGTCGCCGCCCCAATCCTGACGGTCAGTTCTCCGGTAACATTCTTGATGAGGCAATGCG
>NZ_PSRR01000683.1 GCF_004296405.1 Bradyrhizobium sp. Leo170 | reverse complement strand
ATCGGGCGACGGCACCAGCCACTGCTGCCGCCGGTTCGGCTCACCCTCCTCGCCTTGCGCCCCCAAGACGGGTTGCGCCGGAGCTGCCCCGGAGCCGAGCGCCGCGGCAACAAGCAGCGCGAAAATCACTTTAAGTGAATGCATCCTTGGCCTGACGCGACCATGCTGGGCAAACAGGATTCGCCGAAAGACGATCTCGCGAATCAATCCCGGGCGCAGTTTTTCACGACACGCTTGCTGACCATATGTCATCAGCGTGACGCCAGCCTGCCCCCGCATCACGAACTGGCCGATTGAAGCTCGCACTGTCCTCTTTCGGTACAAGTCATTCGAAAACTGATGCAGAAAATCCACAGGTTAACCGATAATTAACGATAGAGCTTGAAGGCGGCGCGCCGACTTGCTTTGATTGGACCATGAGCACAACCCTGATAGAGGTCCGGCCGGCCAAGGTTGCGGATGCAGCCGCGGTGGCGGCTACGCATGACGAAGCCTGGCGTTCAGCCTATCAGGGCATCATCCCCGGCGCCGAATTGGAAAAGCTGATCAACCGGCGCGGTCCGCACTGGTGGGACAGTGCGATCCGCAAGGGCAGCCGCGTCAGCGTTCTGGTGTTCGGCGACAAGATCGCAGGCTACGCCAATTACGGTCGTAACCGCGCCCGCAGCCTGCACTTCGAAGGCGAGATCTACGAACTCTATCTGCGGCCGGAATTCCAGGGCCTCGGCTTCGGCCGCCGCCTGTTCAACGCCGCCCGCCGCGACCTCGCGCAGAGCGGGCTGAAGAGCATGGTGGTCTGGGCACTGTCCGACAACGATCCGGCCACGGAGTTTTATCGCGCACTTGGCGGCCGCATGGTGGCGCGCTCCTCCGAAAGGTTCGGGCCGAAATCGCTCGACAAGGTCGCTTTTGCCTGGACCAACTGAGGCTGGGAGCGTCTCCGGGACGGCGCCACGGGTGCGCGTCAACCAATGGCCCAAAAATCCATCATTTTTCCTCGAAAGTTAGATGGATGGGCGGGCCCTGCCCGCGTATGACAGCAGCAATCACTGGTCCTGCCCGGCGCACCTGTGCTGGCAATCACGGAGTTCTCTATGCGTATTGATGCGGTATCGATCGGAGTGAATCCGCCGCATGACGTCAACGTCATCATCGAAGTGCCGGTCGGCGGCGAGCCGATCAAGTATGAAATGGACAAGGAAGCCGGCACGCTGGTGGTCGACCGCTTCCTCTATACGCCGATGCGCTATCCCGGCAATTACGGCTTCATCCCACACACGCTGTCCGACGACGGCGACCCCTGCGACGTCCTGATCGTCAACACCCGCGCCATCGTACCGGGCGCGGTGATGAGCGTGCGGCCGGTCGGCGTGCTGCTGATGGAGGACGAGGCCGGCGGTGACGAGAAGATCCTCGCGGTGCCCTCGTCGAAGCTCACCCAGCGCTACGACAAGGTGAAGAACTACAGCGACCTTCCCCAGATCACGCTGGACCAGATCCAGCATTTCTTCGAGCACTACAAGGATCTCGAGAAAGGCAAATGGGTGAAGCTGCTGCGCTGGGGCGATGCCGATGAAGCGCGCAGGCTGATCACCGAAGGGATCGCGCGCGCGAAGAAATAGCTAGT
>NZ_PSRR01000682.1 GCF_004296405.1 Bradyrhizobium sp. Leo170 | reverse complement strand
CCCCAGAAGGCGCGCCCTACACCTATGTGACGACCACGGCGTTCCTGTCGCATTTCGGCTTGGAGACGCTGCGCGATCTGCCGGATATGGACGCGCTGGAGGACGCCGGCCTGCTCAGCAAGGACAAGCTGCTGGCCGGAGAGTTGCCGGTGCTTTCGTCGGAGGAGGCCGATGAGGCGGATTTCGATCGAAGACGTTGAAGCGCTGCCGAGTGGAAGGGACGCCAAATGCAGATCCACACAGTGGTTGTCGATGGACCTCTGGCGTTGCGAATGCGACGACTCGGTCATCGACAACGGCGCCTACCTGCGAGTACCAATCCTTCCGAATCCGACACGAGATGCGGCCGACGTTGCTCGTGCTTTGGAACGCCTAGCTAGGAGTCAATCGCCAACGCTCTGATGTCGGGTTTGCAACATGCTGTCGGGGCCATGACGCTTCCGATTGAGAAATCGCTTTCGCAAATCAAGTCATTGTAATTGGCATAAGGCTTGAAGGACGTGAAAGAGGAGCATCATCGAGCAGCGCCTGTGTGAGAAAGGGCAGTGGTGGCTTACAAACCTGTCGCCTCTCGGCCTATCATTTGCGGCGAATACGACGATGATGGTCCCAACGTTGCGATCTGTCGCAATGCGTGTTCGCGTATGGTTCTGTCTCAGTGATTGACGGTTGGGTGATGGTTCGAGACGACATCAATGCGCGTGCGCGCCACGGTGCTACGCCCGTGCCGGGTCCTGCGCCGCGACCGCATCCAAACCGTCGGTGAGTTCGTCCAGCGTCTTGCCCGCCCGCACTGGTTCTACCGATGGTGCGGTCAGCGCATGCCTCTGTCGCAAAGCGGGAGCAGGTGCACTCGAAGCCAGAGGTCTCTGTAAGAAGCATAAAAGCTTGAGTTTGGAGATCGGCGCCGGGGAGCTCGCCCGCCAGCTCGATGCCGCAAACTGTGAACCAGGAGGAAGGTTGCGCCGGGCGATGCGGCGCCAACCTCGCCAATGCGGCAATCCATTACCTGGGAGCAGAATCCGACGCCTTGATTATTCGGCCCCGATTGTCCGTCGAAAGTGGGCCGATCGCCTTCGGGCGGCGCCCGAAATCTTTGAGTCAGACTGATCGGAGGTGCCGGCACAGTCTTTGCTGATGAGCGGCTGGGTCATGCTCACTCACATCGGAGACGGATATGTCAGGCTCGGGAGGCAATTCGCACATTTCCCCATCTCGGTCGAACAACTCTGAAGCACCAGATCTGGTCGCTCCCGCCATTCACATGGAACGCGATGCAGCCAGTTGGGGAGTCAACATATCAGGCTCTGGTGGCGACGACGCTGGGCCCAGCAATCAAGCATTGCACCGGCGAGACGCGCTGGTTCCTTATCCCGAAGACGCCGCCTTGATCGATGCGGCGGCTAAGGCGGCCAGAGATGATATTAAGGAGCGGCGTCCGTGGGGGCAGCCGCCTCGGCGATGACTCGCTCAATGAAGATAGCGCGGCATTCCTACGTGCTTAATCCCAAGCGTTCCCCGGCCGCCGGGTTGAGGATGCTTCGAAGCCACGCCTTGGCCGCTGCCCAGGCCGCCTCGACCAGCATGGCGCGCATGACTGCGGCCGATCTTGCTGATACGGCCGTGGTGGACGGCT
>NZ_PSRR01000681.1 GCF_004296405.1 Bradyrhizobium sp. Leo170 | reverse complement strand
GATGAGACCCTCCTTCCTCTCGCCATGGCCCCTCTCGGTCATGCTCCCGGCGACTCGCTCTCGCAGATCGCCGCGCCAGTCGCCGCGTGTTCACCCCCCTCGGTCACGCCAGTGGTCGATCCGTTCGGGTCGGCGCCCCCGAACATCCTGGCGGTCTCGAATAGACTGCAGGATGAGATCCAACAACTCTTCGCGCGTTCGGATCCGGTCCCTCAGAAGATGCCGCACGCCGCGCTCCTCATCGAGACGGCTGTCGCTCCATCCCTTAGCCAAGGCGGAGCTTGTTGTCGGGTGAATTGCAGTTGCAGATACAGCAATTGCGACAACTGCGCCGGCAACCTGGGGCAGCCGCGTCATTGCGCCTCCTTATCGTAATGAGGACAAGGCCCGAAGACGGACCTGTTTCGCAGCCGCTCAGCGCAGCTGACCATTACTTCTATCCGTGCCCTGCAGCCGCGGCATTGATACACATCAATCGCTCGTTATTCGATCGGGCGTCCAAGTTGGCCCTTATCAAGCACACGATTCACCGGATTCCGATCGCTGCAGCTGGGCGGCTCTGTGGTCCTGCGGAACGTATATGACGGTCGCCGCCCTGTCCGCTTGCGCGCATGAGGGAAGGCTGATCAACCGCCCCGCCGGTCCGATCGCGATGGGAGACTCGTAACGCTTGTTTCTGGGACTTATCTGCAACGTCGACGCTTTTCGGAGGCGAAATATCCAAAATCATCTTCAAGTTTGATCTCGGGTTCGCCTACCAGCAATGACGCTGTCCCAATGCATCCACTCTGCTTTCTCTTTGTCGCCGCGATGCTGCCCGAATCGGAAGGCTATTGACGCGCTCACAACGCTCCTTGCGTTGTACCTGGCGAAGCTCGCTCCATCCCTTCAGCCCCCAGCCCCAGGGTGGAGCGAGTGTCCAGCAGTGCAGCGTCTGTCCTTCGCTGGTCGATCATTTGCACAGCGGTATCATTTGCGCCTGCCAGGACGTTGATAATCGCGGCCCACACAGCCTGCCCGTCGCCAACGAACGCAGCGATTGTAGCAGGTAGTGTACGGGCCGGAGGCGTCAGGTAGATCGCGCCATGGTGCCCCGGATCGTGAGACCCAGAAGATGCCGTTGAGTGCACGGCGGTCATTCACCCGCGGTACGCCGCCGGCTTGTTCGGCAACATTGGCTTGATGGCAGCCCACTCCGTAAGCCTCCGGCGAGGCTTTCAATTACCCACAAATTCTACTCCGACCATGGCGCCGAGCGCGATGTCAGTGAGGCGTGACAGCCCGCGCCACATGACGGTATTGCCAGGCGGCGGATCGCTGGCGCGGGCGAGATAACCGCCGAGCCGGGCGATCTTGATCAGATAGTGCGAGAGCGTTTTCTGTCTCGCTTTTGGTTTGTCGTTGACGAGGCGATCGAGCACGCCGATTTCAGTCGCAGTCAACGCGAGGGTTGGCGGTGCGTCTGGGGCGGAACGGTTGAGCATCGTCATCCAGAAGACCCGCCAACTCAGGATGCAAAAGAGCGAGATCAGATTGGTCAGACGCTGGGCGGTCCTGAAATGGACCCCGGTTTTGGGACCAGAGGCTAAGTTGGAAAAGGGCCGCTCCGTTTGATAGACGGAGGGCATGATGACGACGAAGACAC
>NZ_PSRR01000680.1 GCF_004296405.1 Bradyrhizobium sp. Leo170 | reverse complement strand
TTGCCAAAGGCAAGACCCGGACCGGCCGGCTCTGGACCTATGTGCGCGACGACCGGCCATTTGCCGGACCGGATCCCCCGGCGGCGGTGTTCTTCTACTCGCCGGATCGTGGCGGTGAGCATCCGGAACAGCATCTGGCAGGCTATGCCGGACTGATGCAGGCCGACGCCTACCGGGGCTTCAGCAAACTCTACGCGGCCAGTCGCAAAGTAGGCCCGATCGTCGAGGCGGCGTGCTGGGCCCACGGCAGGCAAGTTCTTTGACCTCGCACGGCTCACCAAGGCACCGATTGCAGCCGAGGCGGTCAAGCGCATCGATGCCCTGTTCGCCATCGAGCGCGAGATTAACGGTCTGACGCCGCAAGAGCGTCTGCGTGTACGCCAGGAGCGCAGTCGCCCCCTGGTCGTTGAGCTGCAGGCTTGGCTGCGTGAGCAGCGCGCCAAGCTCTCCAAAAACAACGACACGACCAAGGCGATCAATTACAGCCTCAGCCGCTGGGATGCATTTACCCGCTTCCTCGATGACGGGCGCCTTTGCATGTCGAACAATGCCGCCGAACGTGAGCTACGGGCCGTCGCCGTAGGAAGAAGAAACTGGACCTTCGCCGGCTCCGATGAGGGCGGCCGGCGTGCGGCTGCCATCTACACCCTGATTGCCAGCGCCAAGCTCAACGACGTCGATCCGCAGGCCTGGCTCGCCGACGTGCTCGCGCGCATCAATGATCATGCTATCCAGAGGCTGGACGAGCTTCTGCCCTGGAACTGGCGAAAGCCAACGCCTGATCATGTCGAAGCAGCGTGAGCCAAGAGGACACATGAGAGCGAGCGGTCTGTCCGCGGCAGATAAATTGGCGGTGACGGCCGCCTGCCAGCAGTTGATCGACGACTTTTTGAAGCCCCGCTTCCTGCCCACTATCCGACCGACGCAGTTCAACTATCCCGTCGATATCCTGGGAAAGTGGCACGGCACCAAATATCGCTTCATTCAACGCTACCGCTCCGGCTTTCTAGAGAACCTCGGCGAAGAGTTTGACGCCCCGTTCGCTCGCCTCGACTGGATCAGCCGTGATCGCTTCGACATCCAGTGGCACCGTCACACCGGAGAATGGTTCTGCCTCCATCGCGGCCTCACTCTCGCCGAAGCGATTGACACGCTAAGATCCGACGGATTGCTCCATCCACTTTAAACACGGAACTCCGCAAGGTCAGGTATCCCGGGTCCTCACCGGACGGATACCAGCAATCTGTGTGCCGCACGCGAAAAGTGCTCTGGGCGAGGCTTGATGAGAGAAAGACTACTGTTGCGGCGGTGCGCGTGGAATGATTTCGCTGCCGTAGTCGGATTCCTGCCATCAATGTCCTCAACCGGACACGAGTGGTAACAATAAGAGAGGGCAAGGGACGCCGATCGCCTCTCGTGCCGCCACGGCGGCAACAATGCGTTCGCAGTTGGGCGCATCCAGGTGGCTATGTTCAGCGCCGTCCTTTAGCCAGCGGCTGGCCCTCAGATTGGCTGAAGAATTCCATCGTCGCTGGCGCTGCAAATACTTCCCTCATCCTCACCTAGATGGAAGGTGAATGGCGGTTGTGATACGCCCGCATCACCCCTGATGACCTCAATGGATAAAGTACGGCCTCGAGATAGCGGCTTGCCTTGGCAGTCTCA
>NZ_PSRR01000679.1 GCF_004296405.1 Bradyrhizobium sp. Leo170 | reverse complement strand
GCTAGTTAATTCGAAATCAGGCCATTCACATTTTTAAGATCGGTAGATGAACGGCTCGGGAAACCGACGGATGCGACTGGAGGCTGGGCGAGGTATGTCGCCTTTAGGGCCATTAACGGAAGTGCGCTTCAACGGTCTGAGTTTAGCCGCCCCTGTCGCGCATTGCTTTGAACCCCGTCTCAACCCGCGACGTCAAACCCTAGGCTTATAAAGGAGCTCGACGTAGTCCGGTCTACCTTCCACATCGGACGTTGCAGCGCTCGCGGCAGATCGACGCAAAGGGCCAACAGAAGACTCTTCCACCGCAGTAAGCGCTATTGTTGCCGCCCTGACACGTCAGGGCCGGAATTGGCCGCGGCACGGCAATAAGCAAACATCACGAAAAAACGAGGAGTGAGACGGCTCACAGACGTGCCTCGCTTTACACAGTAATCGAGGGCAGTCAGATAACCAGTGCGCCAGGGATCGATTTCGTCACGACGTCCTGTCGCGCGGCAATCCGCTTTCTTCGGTCTACAGGCGATTGACTCGGTAACGCGCGTTTCAAGCCGAGTTGAGCTTCGGGAAGCGGAATTTAAACGGAACAGGCCGATCTCTCCCTACGTCAAGGCCGAAGGCATCCGCATCGGATGCTGCAAGCCGGTAGCTCGCGTTTGAACAGCACGCTCGCCTCACGGAGCGTGACCGCATTGTCTTGTCCGCGCGTGGGTCTGCGACCGTCGATACAGGAGAAAAACGACAGTGATTTCATTCAAAGCTATTGCAACGGCCGTGCTGCTGTCCGCGACCGCAGCGACGCCGGCATTCGCGCAAGACCGCGCCCTGTATATCAAAAATCTACGCGACTCCGGGTATAATCCGAGGAACGACTACAATCCGAACGGGACCATAAGGGCCGCCATCCAGGAGCCGGGCGCGTTCGCGTTCAATTATCCCAATCTGGACGTTCTAAATGGAGGTAGGCCAACGCCTGCTGCCAGGTTGTCTCCCGACTGGCCCGTGTTGAAGGGCGCGTGTGCGTCGGCCAGCGGCGGCGTCTCTTACTGCGGCGACCGCTACGGCTCTTATGATTTTGCGCCCGGCGCATTCCTGCGTCATCATGGCCGCCGCCATCACCGGTCGTGACTCGACCGCGCGGTACAGCGCCATGCGCGGCCCCAAGGCCGCGTCATGGCGCAAGGCGGACCTCATCAGGCCCCTCAACCGAAAGCGTTACGTTTCGATCTCGTTCATGAAGATGAATAGGAACTCGATGAGATATTTCGCATTTATCGCACGGTAACCCTTGCGCGCCGGATGCGCCGCGCGCACGCTTGCCACGCTAAGCGCTATCGACTTACGGAGGGTGCTACCATGCCACGGGTCAAGCAAGCTTCGAAGCAGAGACGCACAACAAAAGCCGCCGCCGTGAAGGTGCTGGGCGCCGCCGGACTGGGTCTTTCGCTGGCGGGCAGTGCATCCGCATCCACGATGCCCACTTCCGGTATCCCGCAATCTGACGATACCTCGCCGAATCAGCGCTTCGTTCTTGGCGAAGAGGAAATGGCCGACGTCAGTCTAGCCACGTTCCATCTCTTCGATAGAGAAGACTTGGGCGGCGGCGTGCAGCTAGCGCGCGGCGGCGGCTGCGGTGGTTGCGGGTGCGGCCATGGTGGCGGGGGGTGCGGCGGCG
>NZ_PSRR01000678.1 GCF_004296405.1 Bradyrhizobium sp. Leo170 | reverse complement strand
TCCGAGGTTGCGTCATTGCTCGCAGGATCGGAGGGACTGGGGACGTCGCGGAGTGCCCATCACACGCAGCGGCGGCCCCAGTCCCGGCATCACCGGCCAGTGCCGCACCCTCAGCCGTGCGCGTGATAATCGTCTCGGCTGCTTTGCGTCTGAGCGATCGCAACAAGCGCTGCACGATGGTGTGCTGCGGCGGACCGAACTGTTCGGGGCGTTGTTCGGCGAGGCGACCGAGAATTGCCAGCGCGGTCAGACGGGGCTCGGCCGCCAGCCAGCGCTCGATGTCGGCGAGGTGCGGATCGAGCATTGATGGCATTCTCATGCGCTTTTTGTATGGCTTGCGCATGCGCCGATGGATGATGCGCTGCTCCCCCAGATGCACGTCACTGCCGAGCCCCTTCGCGAACGCTGCTGCGTTCTTTGTCGGCGCCAGTGGGCTGGTTGCTGCCGCGAGCCTACCCGATCGGGCGTCGACGCGCGTGCCGAGCTCCGCCTGGGCGTCTCTCATCTCGGCCAGCAGCGCCACGGGATCGAGCGTGCGATAAAGCTCTCGAAGACGCCGTTTGACGACCTTGCTCAACCTCGGATGCGTCAGTGCGCGGTCATAGGGCGTGGCTGGAACGTGATAGCGCTTGATCACCTTCGCGCCCTCGCGTCGCTTGTCCTTCAGCTTGAAGGACGGCTGAAAGAAGTTGGTGTGCAGCCGAGATGCAGCATACAAACGTTCAAGCACGCGCGTCGTCTCGACACCATCGAAGCGACCGTATCCCACGAGTCGCCGGACGACCGCGCCGTTCTTCTGCTCGACGAAAGCCTGATCGTTCTTCTTGTAGGCGCGCGAACGTGTCACCTCGATCTTTTGCGCGCGGCACCAGGGCACGACGACGTCGTTCATGAACGCGCTGTCGTTGTCAAAATCGGCGCCGCGAATGAGCCAGGGAAACAGGTTCTGTGCGCGCTCCATGGCCCGCACGACGAGCCCGCCCTCCCGCGTCACTAGCGGCACGCACTCGGTCCAACCAGTGGCGACATCGACCATCGTCAATGTCTGAATGAACGAGCCAGCTACAGATGTGCCGCCATGAGCCACCATGTCCACCTCGCAGAACCCCGGCGGCGGATCGTGCCAGTCGTTGAACGTCCGGATCGGAACTTCACGCCGTACCGCCGAATAAAAGCCGACCCGCCGGCGCTTACCGCCGGCCGCGGCCGTCTTGGTCTCGACCAGCAGGCGATCAATCGTGGCTGCGCTGACGCCGAGCACCAACGCCCGATCCGCCTGGTCGAGCTTGAGCCGGCCATGCCGCTCCAGCGAAGGCAGCAACGTCGGAATCATTACCCGGAGCCGCTTGCCGCAGATCCGATCCGAGGCCTCCCACAGCGCCACCAGCGCATCCCTGATAGGGGCGCCATAGGTCGGCCTTCGCTGCCGCCTAGCCTCCGGAGAAATTGCGACATGGCTGGCAAGCGCCCGAACCGCGTGCTTGCGATGCCAGCCGGTCACCGCGCAAAGCTCGTCGAGTATGCGCCCCTTATCTGCCCGCCGTGCTGATCGATAGCGCTCTACCACCGCCGCCGTGAGCTCGCGCCGCGCACCCATGCTGATCCGTCCTGCCATCGGCGACACCGATCCGATTCGGTATCGCCGCCCCAATCCTGACGGTCAGTTCTCCGGTAACATCCTTGGTGAGGCAATGC
>NZ_PSRR01000677.1 GCF_004296405.1 Bradyrhizobium sp. Leo170 | reverse complement strand
CAGCTTGAATTTCGGGTGAGGGGGAGTCTCCGCGAGTCCGTCTGTCATCGCATTCGCGGATGGAGCCCCTCACCCCAACCCTCTCCCCGTAAGAACGGAGAGAGGGAGAAGGGGCCGTCGGTCGCTCTAACCTAGAATCATCACCCTTAGCGCAGTTCCACGGCCGAGCCAATTGACTTTCCGACCCATGGTCGGTAAATGCCGACCGTCAGTCGGTATGCAGAGGAGAGTAGCAGATGCCTTCGCTCGCCACGCTGCAAGCCTTTGCCGCCACCGTTGAATCCAACGACCATGTCGGCGCCATCCTGAAATTCTATGCGCCGGATGCGCGGACGCAGGAGAATGACGGCGCGCCGCGCATCGGCCGCGATGCGCTGGCCGAACGGGAGCGCGCGGTGCTTGCTTCCGTTGCCGGCGTCAAGACCACCAGGCTCGGACCGCTGCTGCTCGACGGCGACCATTCGGCGATCTGCTGGCGCTTCGAATTCACCGGCAAGGACGGCAGCGTGCGCACCGTGGAGGAAGTCGCCTGGCAAACCTGGCGCGGCGAGCAACTGATCGAGGAGCGCTTCTTCTACGATCCGCATCAGATGAAAAGGTGAAGCGGACATTGCGGCTCACGCATCGGCATGTCACCGCCATGCGCGAAGCCCGCATATAGCCGAACGCACTGAGCACTCGACGAAACAAAAATGGCCGGGATCGCTCCCGGCCATTTGTTCGAAACCGCTCGCCTTAGCGCGGTGGCAGTGACGCGGTGCCGCCGTTGAGCAGCGGGGTGATGCGGCGGATGGTGACGCGCCGGTTGATGCGGCTCGGGCCGTCCGTCTGCTCCTTCAGGTTCTGCTCGCCGTAACCTTGCGAGGTCAGGTTTTCCGCGGGGACCTGGAACTGCTGGGTCAGCAGCTCTGCCGTCGATTCGGCGCGGCGGTCAGAGAGCGAGAGATTGTCCACCTCGTTACCGACAGCGTCGGTGTGGCCCTCGATCAGGAACACCTCCTGCGGATTGCGCTGGAGCGCGCGGATCAAGCCATCGGCGATCACCTGAAGCTTCGCCGCCTGATCCTGGGAAATCTCCCACGATCCCGTGTCGAAGTTGATGGTGTTGACGTCGATGCTCGGCATCAGCATGCGCACGTTCGGGCTGTAGCGGATCTCGTCCAGCGAATAGCGGCGTTCGATCCGGTCGACCGGCGGCGCCACCATGGTGTCGTAAATCACATCCGGCGACGCATCTTCGGCATCGACGATGTAGCGGTTGTAGGGGATACGGACCACCGGCGGTGGCATGTCGACATAGAAGCCGCCGACCGCGCGCGGGTCGCGATAGCTGTTGTCGATGATGACCATCTCGCGGCCGCCCTGGTCACGCCTGATCCGGCGCAGCAACTGGCCATCGCGTCCCACGACCGTGACGATCTGCGAGCCGTCCGGACGGACCACGACCGTGCGGGTCTCGGCGCCGATCGTCTGAGTCTGGACGTCGCGGGCGCCGTAGCGGAAGCGATCGATCTCGCTGTGGCGGATATAGGCCTGGCCGCTCGGGTCGCGGATGATCATACGGCCCGGCTCGGTGATGACGGTGCGGCCGCCCTCCTGGACCTCGCGCCGCTCGGCGCGGAAGTCCTCGATACGCCGCGGCCCAATCGCGACGCCCTCGCGGGAAAACTTGGTGCCGAAGTCGGCCGGAGGCGG
>NZ_PSRR01000676.1 GCF_004296405.1 Bradyrhizobium sp. Leo170 | reverse complement strand
TAGCGGGATCGGCCTTCGGTCAGACCAGCCTCTATCGAGGACGCAGATGGGTGTGCCCGTCGCGAAAACACGTGGAATGAAGTCAGGCGACCTGGCCATTCGCATCTCGAGGCAACGAGCACAGGCAACGAGACGCGGTTTTCCTCAACCAGGCCGCTTTGGCGTCGCGCGCTCGCTGCGTGAGGGATCGCCGCTGTCTGCAATCTCGGCGCATCTGCGGAGGTCGCTGCCGCAACATCGCCGACGAGCCTGCCGACGTGCTTGTCGTGCGGATGCAACCTCGCCGTATCAGATACACGCCACCGATTAACTTCGGAGGCGCCATCGCCAGCGATTTGCCATAATGGAATCGCGGACGGCATCCGCGAGAGGGCTCCCGCCGCGAGGCGGGGCCTCTTTTCTTTTCGATCGTGACTTGCGACCTACAAAGACGCCATGCGCGACGAGCGCCACAAGCATGGTGGAATGCACGGCCGCGTGCAGGGAAATCGCGCACAGGGCGATTGGGAGGACGGACGCCCTCCCCTTCAAGGAACCGAGCATGTAGCATCAGGCGGCTTCGCGCTCGCCATTGCTCTGCGGTTGCAAGCTGTGGAGATAAGCAACCGCGCGCTGCGCATGGGCGGCTGCTGAGAAGATTGCGCGCCTGTTATTGGAAAGAACGGAGACCCAACTTACCAGATAGGCCGCATGATCCGGTCTCGGTTCGAGCTCGGGGACGATGCCAAGATCGGCGCAAACCAGGGCCGATCCAATTTCGGCTAAAAGTTCTTCCCGGGCTCGCTCACTTCGATCCTTCGCGTAGCGGCTGAGATCGCGGCCGACGCGACGGGCATCCGCTGTCCAATGAATGTGCTCGTGGCTCAGCACCGCCACGTATGACGCGGCATCACGGAAGCTTTCGAATATCGGCATCTGGATGTGATCGCTCGATGGCGAATAGAACGCTCGCGAACCGCCATGCCGGATCACGGAGCCGGTGTTGGCGAAGAATCGATCGGCGTGCTCGATGCGCTCAACGGGATCGAGAATGGGTGCCGGCCGGTGATAAAAGTGTTCCGGCAGACCTTCGATCTGCTCGACGTTGAACACGACGTAGGTCTTGAGGAACGGGATGTCCCGCTCGACCTCGCCGCCGTGTTCGTCCGTCTCGGTCTTGGTAAACCGACTTGCGTAGATGACGGTCGAACCCGATTCACCCTTGCGGACATGGCCGCCGAGGTCGGTGGACTGCTTGAAGGTCATCCAGATTGATGACGTGAAGCCGCGCGCCAGTCCTTCCGACCACAGCAGCAGCACATTCATACCCGTGTATGGTTCACCATTGTGGCGCAGCGGTCGGGTGATCCGGCCGGTCGCATTGCCGACGCTCCAAGGCTGCACCCAGGGGCGCACGCCTTTCTCCAGATCGGCGATGATGCGTTCAGTGATCCGCGCATAGATGTCGGCCCGTCCGCCTTCTTTCTTCCCACTCATTTTCGTGAACCTCCGTCTTGGAGCCGCGCTCATCGCGGCCCGTCACGACGGTCCGAAGCCGGGGAATTCAGGGGGCCGGCGCACCCATAGGCCGAAACGAAGTGGAGGGCGTCGAAGCCGCTGCGCCGGCCGCCGGCCCCGGCAAGACCGACAGCGGGACGGGCTGCGATGAGAACCCCTCACCTTCCTTCACTCTGCGCCCTTCCGCCCCCTGCCTTCTTCCGGCATCGCA
>NZ_PSRR01000675.1 GCF_004296405.1 Bradyrhizobium sp. Leo170 | reverse complement strand
CTCGCCCTGCCGCTCGCCTGCGCATTCCCGGCGCTGTGGGCGTTCGCGCCCTCACGGTCGATCTCGGCAGTGGTCAGCGCGGCCTATTTCCTTGCGGCATCGCGCGGGCTGCCGCAGGGCGTCGTCAATTTCTACGACACCGATTTTGGAGTGGGCATCGCTTTGTGGATCGGCGCCGCGGCGGCCTTCGTCCTCGTCCATGCCGTCGTTTGGCAAAGACAGCCGGGATGGAAGAGGGCGCTTTGGTTTGGGCTTGCGGCGATCCTGATGAGCGTGCCGCCCTTTGGCATCGTCGGATGGGCGCAGCCGATCACGGCGGCCGGCGTTCTGTTTCCCGGATGGGGATGGTGGGGATTGGCCGCGACCGCGACCATCCTGCTCACCATGACGACCGGCACATGGCCCGTCGCGGCGATCGTCGCGGCCGGCTTCTGGGCCTGGTCGGCCGCGCACTGGCTCGCGCCCTCACAACCGGACGGATGGGTTGGTCTCGATACCGAGTTTGGGCGCGTGCTCGGCCGGGCTCCGGACCTCGATCAATCCCAGGCGCTTCTCCAGCGCGTGCGCGAAGCGGGCGCGGCCGGAGCGCGCGTTGTCGTGCTTCCCGAGAGTGCGGCCGGGCTGTGGACGCCGACCACGGGCGGCTTCTGGATGGACGGCCTTAGCGGCAGCGAGGTCACGCTGATCGCTGGCGCGGCGATCGTCGATCGCGAAGGCTATGACAATGCCATGATGGAGATCAGCGCCGGTCGCACGCGCCGGCTCTATGGCGAACGCATGCCGGTCCCGGTCTCGATGTGGCAACCCTGGCTGGCATGGACGGGGCAGGGCGGAGGCGCCCGGGCCAGTTTCTTTGCCAATCCCGTCGTGGAGTCCGCAGGCCAGCGCGTCGCACCCTTGATCTGTTACGAGCAACTGCTCGTCTGGCCCGTCCTGCAGTCGATGCTCCAGTCGCCCGACGTGCTTGTCGCGATCGGCAACGACTGGTGGACTGCCGGCACCAACGTCCTCGCGATTCAGAGAGCCAGCACCGAAGCCTGGGCGCGCCTGTTCGGGCTGCCGCTCGTGCTCTCGTTCAACACCTGAAGGGGGATCAGCATGATCGATGCCGCAACCATTCATCAATGCGCCGATCCGGGCTTGAGGCCGGCGATCGTCGAGACGTTCATCCGCGCGGTCGGCGCACCTGATCCGCTCGCCGTCACTGTCCGGACCGGAAGCCGCGTCATCCTCGTGACGCCCCCCAAGACGCCAGATGATGCCATGGAGCTGGTCCGCCATTACGTTGGCCAGGCCATGGTCCGCGTCGGCGTGACCCAATATCCGGCCGGTCTCGGTATCACCGACCTCTCGGAGCTCAAACCCGATCTGGTCGACACCTGCGCCAATATCAGGATGGGCACTGCACTGTTCGGCAAGGTCTATCGCATCGTTACGAAATGGTATGGTGCCCAGGTCGACGAGGCGTTCGGCGATGCGATCGATGCCTGGAAAACCGGTTATTTCGACGGGAAATATGTATTCGACGAGCCCGATCCCGGCAACCTGCCAGCCCGCAAGGCGGCGTCTGACGCTGGCGACAAACCCGCGGATGGTGACGCGGCGAGGCCTGCGAGCCGTCCGGACGTCGGCACCCAGCAGGACAAGGAGCCGGGCGATCCGAACAAGGCCGGCATCCGGATCGATCTGACCGGCATTGGCGTCAGCAAA
>NZ_PSRR01000674.1 GCF_004296405.1 Bradyrhizobium sp. Leo170 | reverse complement strand
GCCATTGTACACCCACAGCGGCAGCTATGCGGAAATGCTGCAAGCAAATTGCGGTAGTATTTCGCGGCTTATTTTTGGTGAAAGAAAACTGGCCATGCACGAGCATGACGGCGAGCTCGTTATCTACTCGGCTTGTGGGGACCCTGCGAGCGTCACGGTTTCCGGGGCATCCAGAAAGGATACTTCTCTCACGGTGATGGCGAAGACCGATTGAAATCATTCTAACGGAAATGGCGCAAACTTAGAGCCGGGTTGCACGAACCTCCAGCCCGCGTGACAAAGAGCTTCCGAAATTTGCGGGACAATCGACGTCGCTATTCTGGGCGGACCATGGTCAGGCCCTAATCCTAGGCTGAATGAGGGTCCCGGCTTGACCACCCTGCGAGAACTTGAACGAGCACTGCCATGACTTCATCCGTTCCCAACCCGCGAACGAAGCTCATCATTGCTGCTCTGACCATCGGTGCCTTCGCCATCGGCCTGGACACGTTTGTCATCATCGGAGCGCTTGACGTGATCTCTCGTGACCTGATGACTTCAACCGCCGCGGCGGGATGGATCATTTCGATCTACGCGCTCAGCTACGCGCTCTTCGCGCCGCTCAATGCCTGGATGTTCAAGGGCATGAATCTCCGCAATGTGCAGATCCTGTCCATTGCAATTTTCATCGTCGGTAACCTGACCTGCGCGATCGCACCGGATTTCCTGACCCTTGCGGCAGGTCGCGTTATTTCGGCCTATGGCGCGGCCATGTTCACGCCGGCGGCCACTGTGCTGGCCGCCGAGCTCATGTCGCCGACACGCAAAGGGATGGCGTTGTCCCTCATCTTCGGTGGCATGACCGTTTCGCAGGTTGTCGGCGTTCCGGCGACCAGTTGGATCGCAGATGCGATTGGTTGGCGCTTCGCCTTCGGTTTCGTGGTCGTTGCCGGGCTTCTTGTATTGCTAATCTTCGCCCCGATAATGTCCGGAGTCCCCGACGCGGCGTCGGAGCGCGCAAACGGCCCGGCTTCAAAAGACTTCTCCAAGATTATCTACGGCGTCCTTTCCGTGACGCTATTCGTTGTTGTTTCCGAGTTCATCGTTTATTCATATGTGAGCGTCTTCATCACTGGCTCCCTGTTCGCCGGGGTCCCGCTGCTCTCCGCTGCGCTCTTCGCCTATGGCTTCGGAGCCGTGAGCGGAAACGCAGCCTGCGGGTTGCTGACCGATCGTTTTGGCCCCTACAGGGTCCTGATCGGGGCCGTGGGGGCCCAACTCATCCTGCTCGGGGGCCTCGTTGCATTCGGACACCATGGCGCCCTCACCGTGTTCATCGCCTTCCTTTGGGGCAACGTGAGCTACATGTACCTCGTTCCGATCCAACACCGGCTCCTCGGCCTGGCCAAGGATAGGTCGAAGCTGGTTCTGGCAATGAACAGTGCGACCACTTACGCGGGGATCGCCATCGGCGCCTTCGTCGGCGGTCTCGTCGTTGAGACCAGCGGACCCACATCCCTGGCCGCGGCGTCCATCTTGATTGGCCTCACCGGTATCGGCCTGGCTCTCGTCTTCATGCGTGATGCAGCACCTGCAGAAAGGGCGAGTACGGCGCGAACGACATAGTGTCGATCGAAACGACCACCTACGCGCGGAAAAGATGCGTTGTGCCCGGTTGTCGCCCATCATGCGGCATAGCCGTATCGCAACGCTGCAAATGGCCGAGCAGGGCTAGTGG
>NZ_PSRR01000673.1 GCF_004296405.1 Bradyrhizobium sp. Leo170 | reverse complement strand
CTTTTCTTCGAATCGTCATCCCGCTCTAGCTCTTTGTTTGAGCATGATCTTTTTCGGAAAACCGGTCTCCACTTTTCCGGATCATGCCCTAGTCCGCCGCGATGGCGGCGATGAAAAGCGCGCAGGCCGCCGTGGAGGCCACCGTCCGCACGTGATTCCAGAATGTCCATTCCTTGAGATACCGCGCCCATATCGAAGCTGCCTCAGTGCTAGCCGGATCGGCCGCGGCCAGCGCATTGTTGAGCGGCACGTTGAAGATCATCGTCACGACGAACATGCCGACGACGTAGAGCACCCCGCCGGCGAGCATCGCCGCCGCGCCGGGCTCGCCCAGGCGGAAGACCGCAAGGGCGGCGAGGATCGCGCTCACCAGCGTCGTGCCGAGGAAGAGCGGCATGAACGGCGAGCGGACGATGTCGACATTGATCGCATTCATGGCCGCAATGCCGGATGCCCGCTCGATGCGGCCGAGTGCCCTCATCACGAAGGTCGAGAACGCAAAATAGAGCCCGGCAAGCAGGCCACAGCCGATCGCCGCGAACCAGAGCAGGATCGGCACTACAATCTCGCCCACGGGCGACCTCGCTTCCGCTGGGTTGTGATTCGGCCCCCACCAAGCGCCCGTCGGCTCCGGCCTGGCCGCTTTTCCCACACTGGCACAGGTGCCGGGACGGAGCCACCTTACCGGCATTTCCAACGCGATTCGTATTGCAGGATTGCGCTTAGGCAAATTTTAAGCCGACACGCGTAGGTTGGCAGAGTGAGTTCAGTGGTCGAGAGTTTGTGAGTACGCCATGACAGAACCCCATCGCCCGAGGGTGAAATACGTCATCGGGCCTGACGGCAGTCCGCTAACCATTGCCGACTTGCCCGCGCCCGGTACAAAACGGTGGGTCATTCGCCGGAAGGCTGAAGTTGTTGCCGCAGTGCGCGGCGGTCTGCTCTCCCTGGAGGAAGCTTGCAGCCGCTACACGCTGACGGTCGACGAATTCCTTTCCTGGCAATTTTCCATCGATCAGCACGGCTTGGCCGGGCTGCGCACCACCCGGATCCAGCAATATCGACAGTAAGCCCTCGAAACCAATCGAATTTGATGAAAACCGGCCTCGCTTTGCGAAGCCGGTTTTTTTCATGTCCTACTTTCTGCCGCGGTTCTTAACCGTCGTTAACCGGATGGAAACCATACCCTAGGCAATAATTGCCCAGTCGGACCCTCCGAGGGCCGAATCCCCTGGGGGCGGTTGGTGCAAAGTCTGGTTGCTTTCCTGAAGGGCCTGGGCGCGGCCCGGTTGGCGGCGATGGTGGCGGTCACCGCCGCGCTCATCGGCTTCTTCGCCTTCGTCATCTTGCGCGTCACCACGCCGCAACTGACGACCCTGTTCACCGATTTGAGCGTCGAGGACTCCTCCGCGATCGTCAAGGAGCTCGAGCGGCAGGCGATCCCGTTCGAGCTTCGCAATGAAGGCACCGTCATCATGGTGCCAAAGGACAAGGTCACGCGCCTGCGCATGAAGCTCGCCGAGGGCGGCATGCCCAAGGGCGGCGGCGTCGGCTACGAGATATTCGACAAGTCGGACGCGCTCGGCACCACGAGCTTCGTTCAGAACATCAACCATCTGCGCGCCCTGGAAGGCGAGCTCGCCCGCACCATCCGCGCCATCGACCGCATCCAGGCCGCCCGCGTGCACCTGGTGCTGCCGGAGCGGCCGCTGTTCTCGCGCG
>NZ_PSRR01000672.1 GCF_004296405.1 Bradyrhizobium sp. Leo170 | reverse complement strand
TGGGCAAAGCGAAGCGTGCCCACCTTTACTTGCACCGACCGTGAATGGTGGGCACGCTGCGCTTTGCCCACCCTACGAAGTCAGAACCCCGCGCCCCACTGCCTTGCGGTCTGTAATATCCAGTCGCGATACAGCGTCAGTGGCGTCACGCCGGTGATGCCGCCGCAACCGGCGGAATTGTTCGGCCCCGTTGACCAGCTAATGACGCCGACGATCGCCGGACCCGTTTGCTTGTCCTCGAACACCGGCCCGCCGGAATCGCCGGTGCAGGCGCCAAGCCCGTCGCGCGCGCCCTGACTGAGCGGATCGACCAGGCGGATCTGCAGCGTGCCCGGCTGGCCGGTCGCAATCAGCCCGGCGACGCGGACCATGCCGCCGCTTTTGCCGTCGCCGCGCACGGTGACGCCGATGCCCGCGATGGTGAAGCGGCTGCCGACGACGACCGGAATGTTGGGCGCGCCGAGCGCCGCAGGCGCCTTGCCGGGCGCAGGTGCTGCAAGCTGCAGCAGCGCCACGTCGGCAGTGGCGCGATGGGAGGTCATGGCGTCCATCCTGAACGTGGGATGGATCGCGATGCTCTTGACGTCCTTCAATTGCGGCTGCCGGTCCGGGCCATATTCGACGATCTTGTAGTCCGCGCCGGGCTGCACGCAATGCGCCGCCGTGAGCACCACTTTCGGCGCGATCAGTGCGCCGGTGCAGAAATTGCCGCGCGAGCCGACGATGGTGACGATGGAGCGGCCGACGCCTTCGGCGGACGGCACGCCGCCGCCAACGATGGCGGAGGCCGGCGTGGAGGAGAGCAGCGCGAGCGCTGCTGATATCGCGAGCAAGGCTTTCATGGTCACAGCAATAGCTTGCGTCGCGCGCATCGCCAAGCCGCCGGTTTCAGGCTGGCTCCCCGGATCGATCCGTGTTAGCCGCTCGTCAACAAACATAACGGCAGGCAGCAGGAAATGATCGAGGCAGTGATCTGGGATTTCGGCGGCGTCTTGACCACCTCGCCGTTCGAGGCGTTCACGCGGTTCGAGACCGAGCGCGGCCTGCCGGCCGACATCATCCGCCGCACCAACGCCGCCAACCACCTGGAAAACGCCTGGGCCAAGTTCGAGCGCGCCGAGGTCGACATCGAGACCTTCGATGCGCTGTTCGCCGCCGAATCGCTCGCGCTCGGCGCCGAGGTGCGCGGCCGGGACGTGCTGCCGCTGCTGCAGGGCGACCTGCGCCCGGACATGGTGGAAGCGCTGAAGCGCATCAAGGCCCAATTCAAGACCGGCTGCATCACCAACAACCTGCCGGCGAACGCGATCGGGAGCAGAAGCGGCCGCACGCTCTATGTCGCGGAGGTGATGGCGCTGTTCGATCACGTGATCGAATCCGCCAAGATCGGCCTGCGCAAGCCCGATCCGCGCATTTACAAGCTGATGGTGGAAACGCTGAAGGTCGATCCGAACAATTGCGTCTATCTCGACGATCTCGGCGTCAACCTGAAGCCCGCGCGCGACATGGGCATGACCACGATCAAGGTCGTGAGCGCGGACCAGGCGATTTCAGAGCTGGAGGCGGCAACCGGGCTAGTATTGCGCTAGGCACGGACTCTCCCTCTCCCCGCCCTTCGCGGGGAGAGGGTTGGGGTGAGGGGCTGCCTCCGCGATCACAGTGACAGATGGACTCGCGGAGAGTCCCCCTCACCCGGATCGCATCTGCGATGCGATCCGACCTCTCCCCGCAGGCGGC
>NZ_PSRR01000671.1 GCF_004296405.1 Bradyrhizobium sp. Leo170 | reverse complement strand
CTGCCCGGTCACTTCCCCGCCCTCGGCGGCGGACGCGCCGTCAGCGACCGGCCCCGCGATCATCGCCGTGTTCATGGCGCCCTTGGCGTCAGGGCCGGCATAGGTGGCTTCGAGATCGATGATGTCGCGAAGGAAGATTTTGCCTTCGTTGAGTTCGTCGCGCCAGATGATGATGGCCTGGAAGGTCAGCGGGCTTTCGCAGAGGCCTGCGATCATCGCCTCGCGGCCGGCCTCGATGCGTTTTGCAATCGCGATTTCGCCCTCGCGAGAGAGCAGCTCGACGGTGCCCATCTCGCGCAGGTACATGCGCACGGGATCGTCGGTGCGCTCGCCCGGCTCGGATTTCTTGACCTCGGTGACGGCCTTCTGCGTGACCTCTACAAGCTCGTTGTCGGTCTCGTCGTCGGTGTCCTTGTCCTCTTCTTCGCCGTCGACGTCGTCGGCCTCGGTGACGTTGATGCCCATGTCCGAGAGCATCGACATGATGTCCTCGATCTGCTCCGGCGAGGTGGTGTCGGAGGGAAGCACTTCGTTGAGCTGATCGAAGGTCACGAAGCCGCGCTTCTTGGCCTGCTTGATCATCTTCTTGACGGCAGCATCCGAGAGGTCAAGCAAGGGCGACGGCGCATCCGCCTGTTCCTTCTCGGGGGCATCCGCTGCCTTGTCGTCTTTTTCCTTGTCCTTAACCTGCAGCGTCTTTGCCTTGGTGGCCATTCATCAAGCTCCCGAAACGCGCTTCACGTGAGGCCGGCGTTACGACGCGCGCCTCTCATGATCCACTGACGTCACAAGCGCGACAGCTTCCCATTGTAGAAGCATTCGCACTCAATCTCTTCGCTTGAGCAGGATCAGGAAAACCGTTACGTCCTCCCCGACCATACTCATGATACGGAAAGGGCGGCGCAACATGTCGCCACCCCATAATTCCGCATTAGTCCGCCCTGACGGTCTGCACACCTAATAAGGGTGTGCCTATTAAGTTTCGCTTAACCCTGTTTTTGCAGCCAAACCATGGATTTGGCGAGTCTTTTTGCGGGCCCGGCCCGAACCGTCCGCATGATTCTTTCATCACACGCTGCGCTGGAACCGGCCCGACAGCTCACCAAATCCCTCGATCAGGGCCTCAGTGCCGTCGGCTTCTGCCATTCGTGCCTGGATGTCCCGCAGCCACGCCCAGTTCGCCTCGCTGGAATCTTCGGCGTAAGCCTCCTCGGCGTCCTTCTTTTCCCTAAGTAATGCATGTGTTTTCTGATGCAAGGCAACGAGTTGCCGCCAGGTGGAAAGAACATCCTCGCGTGCGGCGCCGACTTTGACGCCCCACACCGCCTGGGTCGTGATCGCCCGCTCAACCCTTTGAAGAATTTGTGAAAATCCGCCCGCATCGAGGTCGGCCCGCATTTTTTCGGCCTGCTCTTCCTCATCGGGAGAATGGTGGTGGTCGTTAGCGAAGGCGGCGATGATGCCGGCACGGAGCTTGTGGGCCTCAGGGTAGGCGAGCTCGAGAGCCGCGACCTCCTCCAGATGCTCGTGCAATAGCCAGGGATGGTTGATCAGGGTCTGCAGGATCAGGGCCTCGCGGCGGGACAGCGCGCTGCGCTGGCCGCGCATGATCGGGCTGTTGGCGAGCTGCGGGCTCGCCGCCTGGTAGGGGCCGCGGAGAAGCCCCTGGGTCTGGCCGGCTGGCGGGCCGAATCGGCTGCCGCCCGGGGCGCGAGGGGTGAAACGGCGGGGTGAGTTCGCCGCCTTTGG
>NZ_PSRR01000670.1 GCF_004296405.1 Bradyrhizobium sp. Leo170 | reverse complement strand
CGGCCTAGCATCACGCAAAAGACACTGACGACAACGCTTTGAGCGAGGTTGTTATCGTCAGCGTTCCGGCAATCCGAGTTCGAGCAGCGTCTGCATGGACTGCTCGCCCGCCGCGAGAAAAGCCGGGCTGGCATTGCGCGTTGGCAGCGAGATGTTGAGGGCCGTCGAATCGGGCCGCAACGCCATGGCCTTTGCCATCGCCGTCCTTGCCTCGTCCGGCTGGCCCAGGCGCTGATAGGCCACGGCCAGCAGCATATAGGGGCGTCCCGACGCCGGCGTGATGGCGATCGACCGCTGCAGCCAGGACACCGCTTCCCCGTTGCTGCCCATGAGCAGGGCGGTCCATCCCGCCCCGAGCATCCAGGTCCAGCGCGAAACTTCCGGCGTGTCGAAGCGATCGGCCTGCTTGAATGTTGCCAGCGCGTCCTCGAAGCGCCCCAATTGAAGCTGCGCCAGGCCGATGTGGTAGAGAACCAACCCGTTCCACGGATCAAAACTCAATGCTTTCGCGCAGGCCACCAGACTTTCAACGAACTCGTTGGTCGCGGTCAGGAAGCGGCAATAGGCTTCCAGCACCGGAATGTAACGTGGCGTCGTCTGTCGCGCGCGCTCCAGCAGCGATCCGGCGTTGCGCTCCGCCGCCGAACGTTCGGCCGGCGCGTACCACGTCATCTGAATCCCCCGCAACTGAAGGGCGGCCAGCGCGATCTGCAACTCGGTATTGTCGGGCTCGGCGGCAAGCGCTTTTTCCAGCATCGTCTGCGCTGTGGCAAAACGTTCGCGCGTCGTTCGATTGATCGAGGCTGTGGCTTGCTCGATCGCAACTTTGGCGTCGCCGGCTGCCGCCGGATGGGTGCCGGATTCCAGAAGCGCGTTAAGGCGCCGTGCCAGCGCATGACCTGCTCCCGCGGCCAGCCGCGATTGCTGCAACTGCATGTCCGATTCGGTGGCGTCGACCGACACCGTAACGACCGCCTGGACTTCGCCGGTGGCGGTCTGGATCATGCGCGCCCGCAAGATCCAGGATTGCGGACCTTTCTCCAGTTCGCCATTCAGCACGAAGTCCGACTGTGCCGAGGGCGTGGATGCGGGCGCCGTTGCCGCCGCGACCTGCCGCGGTGCGACCACGCGGATATTGTCGATCCTGGCCAGACCATCGGTCAGGCGGTCGGTTACAGCCGCCGCCATGCCGGGCCCTCGGGGGTCGTTGCTCGCATCGACGATCGGCGTTAGCGCAATGGTCGGCGGCGATCGCTTGAACATGAGATCGGGACGGAAGGTCGGAGCGGCCACCGCAAACCCGAAGATCACGCAGAGGGCCGCTGCTGCGGCGGCAGCCACCGGCCGGCGCAGGCCGAATAGCCGCCGCGGTGTTGTAATCTCGGTCGCGGGTTCAGCGCTTGCAATTGGCTCGGCGTTTGCCTGCACGGCAACGGCAGGTGCTGGCGGCTTAATCGACACTTCGGCTGCGAACAGGTAGCCGCGGCCGGACACGAGTTTGATCGTCTGCCGCCGGTCATCGCCCAGCGCGGTGCGAATCTCGCGGATGCATTGGAACAGGCTGTCTTCGCCGACATGGACGTTCGGCCAGACCGCCTCCATCAGCTCTTCCTTGCTCAGTACCCGGCCCGCATTGGCGGCGAATAGCTGCAGCATCTCAAGCGCTTTCGGCCTGAGCCTGACCGCCTCGCCATCCGGCCCGCGCAACTCGGCGCGCTCCCGATCGAGCTCAAATCCGGCAAAACGAAATGG
>NZ_PSRR01000669.1 GCF_004296405.1 Bradyrhizobium sp. Leo170 | reverse complement strand
CTGCGTCCATCTTGAGCATGAAAGGCGCTCCTGTTGGCGGTGGACCCGCAGCGTGTCAACCGCCGCCACTGCGGCGAGGACGAGATCTCGAATCGCTTCGTGGCTTTCATGGCTGGCGCAGGACAAATCGGATGAAGATCAGCAGGGCAAGCGAGAAATAGGTTGAATTCCGTCGCGTCGCTCCGAAAAGCTGACTAAATCAAAATAATGACAGAATCGGATGCTCCTGCAACGAGCAAAGGTCGATCGCTTTGCTTGGAAGTTGAAGAGGAGGAACTCAGATTGGATGGTCAGTTACAGGGGTTGATCGACGCTGTCGATTTGGCACGCGACGAGCGCTCCATTCGCAACGCGATCAAGAGTTTTACTGTCTCATCCGGCTTTGAGCGCTATGCCTACATTCATGTTCACGGCGATGATGCGGTTGCCTTCAGCGACTATCCTGCGGAGTGGTTGAACCTCTATTTTGCAAAGCGTTATACGATCATCGACCCGGTCGTGACGACCGCCAAGCGCCGCAGCATGCGGATGTTCGCCTGGTCAGCGGAGGAGTGCGACGTGCGCCGGAGCTCGCGCGAAATCAAGCAGTTCTATTCGGAGGCAACTGACTTCGGCATCCGTTCCGGGGTTTCCATTCCGATCAGATCAAGCTATGGCCGAACCGCGATGATCACGCTCGCATCTGATCGGCAGCGGGTCGAAGTTTCGCCATGGGATCCGATGCAGGCGGCATTGGCGCTTGCCTATATTCACGTCCGCCTCAGCCTAGCGTCCGGGTCGTCCCTCAAAACAGGGAATGTGACGTTGTCGAGGCAGGAAGCGACCTCGCTCAGCTGGTCGTCACACGGCAAGTCAATGAATGTGATCGCAGACTTGCTTGGGATCAGGCCACGAACGGTCCAATGCTATCTGAATAATGCACGCGACAAACTCGGCGCCAGCAATCTTCAGCAAGCCGTCCGCATCGCCATGGAGAAGAAGTTGATCTAGTCCACCGCGACACTACCGGACGACGACCTGCTCTTCGCGACCGAAGGTTATGCGACGACGCCCGGCCGGGAGCTCGTTACCATGACGATTATCCGGCGGGAACTTTGGGAACGTAGCCGAGGCGATCGATCAGGCTGTTGAGAACAAGCTGACGCGCCCGATGCTCGGTCTCAGCATGGTCATGCATTCGTTGGAGCTCTGCTCGACCTGCGGGACAAGAGGCAGTGTCAGCCTCTGCGGCTAGCCGCTGCAATCGGGCCGTCTCGGCGAGCGCAATACTCGCGCGGTATTCGCGAATGGCGTCGATGGTCAGGCGCTCAAGCTCACGTTGTCCCATTGCCCCGAAGATGTGCTCAAGCTCGCAGTTGAGCCCGGCGTCGGGTGCTTCATCATGATTGTTCGATGCCACAATGCCCACGCAGACTAGGTCCGCGGTGCGCCCCCGCCGACGATAATCCCCTTGATCCCAAGCCGGGGGTTAGAAAACCGCGATTAGACGGTCCCTATGACCTTTAGCACCGAGGCGCCTGGACATACGTCACAGGCCCCCGGCCGTTAGGTCAGAGGATCCCGGTGCCGTCACGGCCGGCACCAACCGCTAATCGAAGGGTTTCTAAGCCCCAGGGCAGCGCGTACTGCCCTGCGAATCTTTATAGAGTGAAGAGGGGTTTGGCGCTAGCCGGGGAAGAACGTGTGGCGAATGAAGCAAGCTGGTGTGGTCTGAGCTCGGCGGTATCGAGGAGCGCTTGCACATCGGCATCAGGGAGCTAATGGCCGATAGCGTCGCGCTGGGGGATGTCCCGATCGGTGTTGAACTAGC
>NZ_PSRR01000668.1 GCF_004296405.1 Bradyrhizobium sp. Leo170 | reverse complement strand
CGTCCAGCCTGCGGCAACAGCGCCCCGTCTTGCCCTGGTGAAGGGGCCGGGCTGGAAGCTGATCGATGACGACGCGGGCCAGGCGTTCGAGACATTCATCCAGTCACTGCCGACCGCCATCGTCGAGGTCGAACTCCCACTTGAATTCGATCAGGCGCTTGATGTCACCTTCGGGCTGCTCAACGCGCATCTCGCTTATCGTTTCGGCTCGGAGCCGACTGAGACCATCCGCCGCTATTGCGCGCCGCTGCAGCAGGGAATCGAAGCCGGCCGCACCATCAGCGCGGCACGCTACCTCACGCTCGATGCGCAGGCCGATCGTCTCCTTGAACTGGCCTCGCTTCTGTTCATCGAACAGGATGCGTTGATCACCCTGTCGGCGCCGGGCGAGGCGACCCGGCTGGAAGATGGGCCGGGCTCCGGCGTGATGTCGATGCCATGGAGCCTCTGCGGCCTGCCTACCGTCTCGCTGCCGCTGCTCAGAGGCCGTCAGGGGCTTCCAATCGGCGTCCAGCTCATAGGCGCCCACGGGCGCGATGGCGACTTGTTGCGCGCCGCCGGTTGGCTCGAGAATGCAACCCGCGAAAGCACGGGCGAGGCGGAGGTCTGAGCGGCGCATCACCTGCTCAAGCGGCGGCGCTGTGGCCGCCGGAGTGCCCGACGATTTCGGCACAGCCGGTGCGCCAGGATGGATGCGACGGCTGCCAGCCGAGTTCGCGCCTGGCTTTGACATTCGAGCCCGCCCGCACCTCGGTCATCATCGCCACCATATGTTCGCCGGCGAGCAGGCGGCCGAGCCAGACCGGCACATGGAATGGCGGCTTGGCGCCCACGATCGCCGCGAGCGCCGGCAGCCATTCGCTGACTTCCGCGGGCTCGTCATCGACGATGTTGTAGATGTTGCCGGCTCTGCCGCGCTCGATCGCCGCGACAGTGGCGGACGCCGCGTCGGCGACATGGATGAACGACCACCAGCCGCCGCCATCGCCGATCATCGGCACGCGCCGGCGCCGCAATTGATCGATCATCGCCCGCGACAGTATGCCGGTATCGGGGCCGTAGAACGATCCGTATCGGAGCACGATTCCTTCCGGCTGCTCAGAGCCGGTAACTGCCCGCTCCAGATGCTGGATCGCCTCCAGCGTGCGGCGCAATTCCTGCGGCGGATCGGGATCGAGCGGATCGGCCTCGGTTTTGACCGGTGCGCCGCTTCGGCCATAAGTCCAGCCGCAGAAGCTCTGGGCGACGAAACGCCTGACACCGGCTTCGCGCGCGGCGGCCAGCAGGCAATCGGTGCCGAGGGTGCGCAGCCGGTTAGTGACCGCGAAGGCACGATCGAAATGGCGGAGATCGGTGACATTAGCGAGGTCGGTCATCTGATGGACGATCACCTCGGGCTGCTTCGCAATGACCGCCGCGCGGACGGCCTGTGCATCGAGCCCATCGACGATGACAGGCTCGACGCCCATCTGCCCGATCGCCTCGGCTTTGGCTGATGTTCGCGTGGTGCCGATCACCGAATGGCCGGCCCGGATCAGGGCGGGAACGAGTTGTCGGCCGATAGCGCCGGTGGCGCCTGCAACAAGGATGCGCATGGCATTATCCCCACGTCGGTTGCAGCCCTCTGGCACGTAGTCCAGCCGAACACGAATTCAAGCGCGGGAATTTGACAGAAGTGCAAAGCCTGCCGATCACCGTCGCACCAAACAAAAAAGGCGCGCTGTTCGCGCGCCTTTTGATGTTGAACTGCAATCGCGCTAGCGGATCGTGACCGGGGCCGGCAGCGGCGGCACTGCCGTCGGCTGCGTGCCCGG
>NZ_PSRR01000667.1 GCF_004296405.1 Bradyrhizobium sp. Leo170 | reverse complement strand
CAGGCGCTGCAGGCGGCCGTCGACGGCCTCGGCGTCGCGATGGGAATCCGCCCCTATATCGACGACGACCTCGCTGCGGGGCGGCTGGTTGCGCCGTTCGAGCTCAGCGTGCCGAAGGGCATGCGCTGGTACCTCGTCTATCACGGCTTCCGCACCGGTCAGCGCGACTTCGCCGCCTTCCGCCGCTGGATCATCCGCGCCGCGGCCGAGCCCGCCGCGCGCGGCAAGGGGCAGCGATCCCTAATGAGGGAAGAGACGTGACGATCACATTGTCGCAGCCCCACCGGCTGGACAGCGTGACCAAGGACTGGCAATAATAGACAATTATTGGTTGCATTTATATTTGACCGCCCCGGCGGTCGCATTGATGGAAAACGCCATGTCCAAAGGCACAGTTTTCCTGATCGCTTTCGCATTGCTGATCTCATCCGTTCGGGCACCCGACGCCCAGCCGTCCGAAAGGCCGATCGGCATTCTGCTGGCTGTCGGCGACATCGCGAGCTGTCATCACGACCCGACGCGAAACGGCAAGGCAACGGCCGAGCTGATCAAGCGCGAGATAGCGAGCGCCAAGGCGATTGACCAAAGTCTGGAAGTTCGTGTCCTGGCGCTTGGAGATCTTGCCTACGACCACGGCTCCTCGGAAAGCTTCGGCTGCTTTGATGCGGCATGGGGAGAGTTCAAGGACAAGATTCTGCCGGTGCCCGGCAACCACGACTACGAAACCAACAACGGCGCAGCCTATTTCAAGTACTTTGAAACAACGCTGCGGAATTTGAAGGCTGACAAGGGGAAGGCCTATTTCTCAGTGGAATTTCCCGCGCCAGCCGATCCTGCCGACAATCGTTCATGGCTCCTGATCGGACTGGACAGCAACGTCGAAACCGGGGCCAGTTCGGAGCAGGTTCGGTGGCTCAAGGCTGAACTGAGCCGGACAAACCGGAAATGCATTCTCGCCTTCAGCCACGCCTTCTTTTACAGCTCCGGCCTTCATGGACACGGTGAAAACAGAACGGTCACCCTCGCCAAACCGCTCGTCCCCGAGAAACAAAGCCGCGCATTTTTCCAGGCGCTCTACGCCGGCCGAGCATCCGTGTTCGTGGCCGGACATGATCATCATTACGAACAGCTCGGTCGCGCGAACGCGGAAGGTAAACCGGCGGATAACGGACAAGCCGCGATGGTCCCCGACGGGGTGAGGTCGTTCGTCGTCGGGACCGGTGGAAAGGCCCTGTATTCAAACGACTATCGGAAGAAATGGGCATTTACCGAAGCATACGATCTGCGCAGCCATGGCGTGCTCAAGATCGAACTTTACCCGGATTCATACCAATGGGCATTTCTGCCCACCAAGCCCAACGAAGCATCGTTCAAAGTCATACGCGAGGTGAGAGCCGATAAGTGCAACCGCTCTTGAGCACTATTGCGCGTTTTCCGGTCAGCGCGCCTGTGACGAAAGATTCTTGCGCAGTGTGATCCAGTTCACAAAGTTCACCGCCAGGGGCGTGCTTTGGTCCCAACGGGAAAAACCTGGGATCGCAGGCATGATTTACGGCGCCTTTGAGATCAACTCATTTGAGGCAGGGAAGGGGCTATGGCACGCCAGGATTCAACGAGCCGATCGCGAGCCGGTCGTCATCGATGGCATCTTGTTTCCGACACTCGAGCTCGGCTTTGCGTGGTCCGATCCGGATGCGGCGATCGCCCACGCGAAAGCGCAGATCGACCGCTACGGCCGGCGCTATGGGGTGACCTCAACCGGGCCGTCGCCGACTTCGCGATAGTCGGCACCGCCGTGGTCGCGCCGCGCTGCGAAGCCGAGCCGGCGC
>NZ_PSRR01000666.1 GCF_004296405.1 Bradyrhizobium sp. Leo170 | reverse complement strand
TAAGGACGCTGAGAATTTCACTCCAATGATATTCTTTGACAGGGGCGGCTACTGGCTGCGCTCCGCGATCTACGAGAACGGCAGGGTTACGAGCTACGGCTTGAAAATGGACGAAACCGTCCCCGAGATACTCAAATTCGGGATCTGCACCCGATTGAGTCCCGACGAAGCCGCATTGCGGCAATTTCTCGATCAAATGGCCTTCACGGACGACGTATCTGTCATTAAGGATGTCTTGGCCAAGCATTCGGGCGTTGCGAAGCGGAATATGTCCTTCGCGCTCGCCGGCGAGTCGTTCAGGATACCTACGCTGCGCATGAACCGGGCCTAACCTAAACGGGCGCCCGCTGCCCAGTCTTCCCCGACGTTCCGGACAGGTATCGCCAGCTGCTGTCCAGAACTCCCGCGACCACCATGACGGCCGCCAAAGGCGGGACGCCCTGCAGCGGATTTTGGCGTGCGATATCGAACGCGCGCTCACGCGTATGCGCTTTCCCCAACGAAATGCTCGCCCACCAGGTAACGTTCCGATCAAACGCATCCATGAACTGGTTTCTGATTTCGCCCGAGCTATGCAAAGCCGCGGGTTGACGTGCGCGGTGCGATCGTCGATGGCGAAACTAACCTGCTCGTCCGGAGCGGAGCGATAGTCTTTGGGCTCTTCCCAGCGGCTTTGCAGACGTCGGGCTCTCCGCCGGAATGTCGAAAAAGAAATTGTTGAAGAGGCAGGCTCGAAAGTATCCGCTTTCCGGCTTGCCGCGGTGGGCGAGTGTGAGGGAAGGAGGGTAGCGGTCCTCCGGGAGAGCGCGAGGGAACGAATTGGACGTGCAAGCCATACGACGACTTTGCTTTGTTGGGTTTTCCTTGGCGTCGTTCTTCATTGTTGGCGTCGGCATCGTCTTGCCGGCGTGGATCGCGTTCCATGCCGGTGGATCGAGCCTGGTTGGCCTTGTGCTGCTGAGCTCCAGCGTCGCTGGATTCGTTCTCGCGCCGCTCAGCGGGTACATCGTCGACCGACATAGTCGTCTCATAGTCACCGCAGCGGGACAAGCGATCAGGGCTTCCGGCCTTTTTATGTTGGCCCTCGTGCAGGTCCTGCCCGAAGGGCTCTCACGCCCCCTGCTGGTTCTATCAGCCATTCTCGGGGCGTTCGGCTACGCGCTCCTGGCGGGCGCCATGAGCGGCCTGCTCCAGTCGCTCATTCCCGAGACTGAGCGGATGACATTCAACATGCGCCTGTCCTTCTTCAATCAGGCAGGGCTCGCCATGGGGACAGGCGTAGCCGGCTATGCGATCGATCGGCTCGGCAGCACTATGGCGGCCGTCCTGTCCGCCTGCATCGCATTGGCCATTCTGCCTCTCCTCGGGATGCTGACGAGGACCCCAAGCGGTCGCCGGTCGATGAAGGGGCTCAATCCGCTTTCCGCCTCGCGTGAGGCGTTCCGCTATCTTCTGAACGAGCCGCAAAGCCTGTCCGCTGCGGTCACGGTGGGCCTGGCGTTCGCGGTGATCCAGATCACCAACCTGTTGTTGCCGGGTTTCGTCATCCATGCGCTTGGCGGCGGCAGCGATCTCTTTGGCATGCTTGAGATGACGGCCGCAATCGCCGGCATGACCGCCCTTGCTGTCGCTGGGATACCGGCGCTCGCCAGGAAAATGGCCCGAGCAACAGCGACGGTTCTCGCGGGGGCAGCGGCATCGTTGATCGTTCTGTCCTTATGACCAACCCGCTGGCTGCGATTGTGCTCTATGCCGTTGCTGGAATGCTGTGGAACCTGTCACGGGCTGCGGCCAACGGACATCTTTTGACCGTTGTGGATTCGGCCCTGATCGGA
>NZ_PSRR01000665.1 GCF_004296405.1 Bradyrhizobium sp. Leo170 | reverse complement strand
GGCGCCGCATCAGGGCAAGGTCGTTGTCGTTGGCCGGCCGTGGCGGCCGGTAGACCCCAGAGCGCGCGATGCCAAGCAACCTGCATTGCCGGCGGATCGACAGCGCCATGTCGGCGCGATCGAGCATTCCTCGACGGTCCGGCGTGCTCATCTTCCGGACCTCCGCGCTAAAAAATCGCGCTCGACTGTCAGTTGTCCAATCTTGGCGTGCAGCTTCTCGATCTCGCGTTCGCGAGCGTCCTCGCTCTCCCGCCCGACACCCGCGTCAAAGGCCCGGGCCGCCTGGTCCAGCAGTTGCTTCTTCCAGGCATAGATCTGGTTCGGGTGAACCTCGTAGCGCTGGGCCAGATCGGCCACCGTCGCTTGCTCCCGCACGGCTTCCAGCGCGATCTTCGCCTTCAGTGCCGCGTCGATCTTGCGTCTCGTCTTCGTCGTCATCATGCGCTCCGTCTATCAAACGGAGCAGCCCCTTCCAACTAAGCAAGTGGTCCCAAAATCGGGGTCCATTTCAGAGAGACGTACGGTGATGGACTAAGAAGCGGAGTCGGTTCGTAAGCTGGGTGATGTGGCGGGTTGGAGTTCGATGCTTCGAACTCCCCCAGTGCGAGCGAGCTTGGCTGATTTGCACTGTCAGCTCGCGAGCGGGCTGATGGCACGCCTTGGCAAAAGTTTGCGGTGTTCCAACTTGCGCCTGGCAATGGACCTAGATGATCCGCTACCTTCAAACGTTTCGCCGCAGCAAACCTTGGCGGAGACTCGGAGGTGAGATCCTCCAATGGTTGCCGATACTCACGAAGCGCCGTCAGAGCCGGGCCAATCTTTGTCTTTTCGAAATCTGGTACAGTCTGCATAGCGTGAGCGGCCAACGCGTTGTGATCGAATGCAGCAATCGTTTGCCCTCGCGACGCGAGATCCTGCGACAATCTGCGAAGAACCCGAGCATAGTCCTCTGCGGTTTTGGGTTCCCATCTCCGGCGCCTAGCAGCTTGCTTGATCGCCTCGTCGATGAGCATCTCGTCATCCTCCGAGGGGAGTAGGCGCCTGAGAGGAGGTGGAGCACCGGGCTCACGATGATGACGCAGCCAGGGCAGAGCGAACCTCATGTGCCTGTCACTCGCGAAGAACTGTTTGACGTAATTGACCAGCGCGTCGTGATCGAGTGCAGCAATCCTCATGCCGACCGCTCCGAGATGGTTCGCCAGTCTGCGCAGCGCCGCAAGATAATCCGCCGCCGTGTTCAATCGCTGTATTCCTCGTCCAATGGCGGTCTGGATCGCCGCCTGGGCGAGGCTCAAGTCCTCGGGATGGGCCTGAGGATAATACCGTCGGGAGTCGATATCTGACACGGCGCCAATTGCGGACTCGGCCTGACGTTGCTGCACCTGCGGGTTGCTGCGGCACGGCGGAGCAGGCCGCCTGCCACTCTGGCTCCGATGAGTTGAATTGGCTTGAGTGAATTCCATCGAGTTTGCGCAGCTGCATGTGTCCCTCATGCGTTTGCAGGTGACTTGAGCGCTAGCTTCAGTAATTATATGCTGCTCGGCTAGTGTCCTGTCCCGCAAATAACTGGCATTAATTCTGCATCGTTCTCGCGATCTTGTGGGATGGAGATGGCGATGACGATAGGCAGACCCAAGGCAGATCTGGTGTTGTCGGATCAAGAGCGTTCGCAGCTTCAAACGTTTGCACGTAGCCGCTCGCTGCCCGCGGCGCTCAGCAGTCGAGCGCGCATTATACTGAGTAGTGCAGATGGCGAGCCCAACAATGCGATCGCGCAACGAATGCAACTCACCAATGCTACGGTCGGGAAGTGGCGGTCGCGTTTCATTGAGCGGCGCCTGGCTGGCTTG
>NZ_PSRR01000664.1 GCF_004296405.1 Bradyrhizobium sp. Leo170 | reverse complement strand
GCAAAGCGCAGCGTGCCCACCTTTCCTTGCACCGAACGTGGATGGTGGGCACGCTGCGCTTTGCCCACCCTACAAATTGCGGCGCGCCTCCGCTAATACACGATGGTCGTGCGCACGCCGACCATCACGCCATCCTTGATGCGATGCGTCTGCGTGGGATCGTAGGGGTCGACCGCGCCGCCACCGGGATGCGCGATATATTGAAACACCGGCTGCAGCAGGAAGCCGGGCCGGACCTCATGCTGATAGGTGACCTCGAAGATCGCCTCGTAGTCGCGGATCGGGTATGGCGTGCCGGTGAAGAACTGGGTGTCGCGGTCGAAGGCACGGGCGCGGTCGGATATCCTGGCGTAGGTCGCAGCGATGCCGAACCTGTCGTTCGGAAGGGCATCGCTGAAACCGGTGAGCAGGAAGCCGCCGTCGACATAGGTGCTGATCAGATTGCGATCGGACGGACTCACCGAGGCCCGCATGAAGAATGCGACGCCCTTGTCCGAACCTGGTGCGGCGCGCGCCAATTGCTGCTCATAGACCATGAACAATCCCTGGTTCCGGCGCCACCATGCCGGATCGCCGGAGCTGTTGGGATCGGCGAGCGACAGGCCGTCGGCCGAGAAGCGCTGATCGGGAAACGACATCATGTGATACCAGCCGCCGCCGGTGATCGTCGCCGGCAGCCGGCTCTCGCCAATCTCGAACTTGTACTTGAGCTGGCCGATCCACCACGGCGGATCGTTGACGCGGAACAGAAGACCGTTGGCATTGGCGATCTGCGAGTCGTCCGCGTCCGGCGGCGCCGCGCTGCCGTCGAACAATGCGAGATAGGCCGTGATCCGGTCCGAGAGCGCCGCCTTGATGCGGATGCCGGGGACGGCAAGCGGCGGTGACGGGCCGCCGCCCGGCAAATTGATGCCGGTGATGCCCGGCCAGCCCAACGCGGAGTTGATGAAAATGTCGTCGTATTGGCTATCGATAAATTCGACGTCCGAAGCCTGCTGCCCGACGCGGACGGCAAGCTTGCCGCCGAGCAGTTGCTGCTCGATCCAAAGCTCATAGAGCCGTGTCGCGGAAAGCGCCTCGACGCCGGAGACCAGCATCAGATTGCCGATATAGCTGCGCGACAGGCCGTCACCATGGATCTGGAACATGTTGGCGTGGAAGGTGGCGCCGGTCCAGCCCATCACCTTTTCAAGGTCAATGGTGGCGCCAAGGTCGAGACGCCCGGTATAGATGGCGCCGGTACGCATGCCGCCGGAGACGTTGGCGAGCCCCTCGCCGATATAGGTCAGGCTGAACTGGTAGCCGGCATCCGCCAGCCTGTCGCGCAGGTCCTTGTTGCTGCCGTCGGGCTGATCTGCCGCGCGGGCGGCTGCGAGGGCAACGGCGGTGATCGCCGCGAATGCCGTGACCGCGCGGATGAGCACTCGGTACATGCAATGATACCGCAGCCCGTTATTTGACGATGCCCAGGCGACGCATGATCAGGTAGGCAAGGCCGGAGGCGCCGATCAACAGCACCGCAGCCCACAGGAAGCCGCTGTCGACGTCGGTGAGCGGCAGCCCCTTGGTGTTCATGCCGAAGATGCCGGTGACCAGCGTCGGCGGCAGCAACATCATGGTCACGACCGACAGCGCGTGCAGGTGCCGGTTGCTCTCCTCCTCCAGCTTGAAGCGAAGCTCCTCCTCGAGCAGCCGGCTGCGTTCGCGCAGCTCGGTGATATCGTGGTCGAGGCCGTCGAGCCGCTGTGCGAGCTTTGCGGCATGCAGGCGTAGCGCCGGGCTGAGATTGTCGGGGCTTTTCTGCTCGAGCCGGTGGAACAGGACGCGCAAGCCGGCAAGCTGACGGTGCA
>NZ_PSRR01000663.1 GCF_004296405.1 Bradyrhizobium sp. Leo170 | reverse complement strand
AGTGCTATTCCATGCCGGAGCCGTATTTTATGCGCTATTTTTTTCATATTGAACATGATGAAGCTATGTCAGTGGACCGGGAGGGCACGGAGTTCGCCACCCAGCTCGAAGCCGATGACTACGGTGCCCGCATTGCGAGTGAAATCGGAATGGATGATGGCGATTACACCAACAGTGTGGTGTTAGTGGTGGACGCGAAGCGCCAAGTGGTCACCCGGCATCCCGTTTACAGACGCCTGTCGAGCTGACCTCGTTGTTCGATGGTTCACCGGCTCGGGCGAGGCGAAGATCACGGCCTCGACCCGGCCCATCCATTCGCGCCAGCGCAGGTCGGGCGGCAGGTCGGCCAGTTCGGTGTCGAGATCCTCTTTCGGTCGCGCGCGCCGCCCCATGTCAGAGCCCGTACAGTCGGAAGGTCGGAGGCGAAGAGGATAAGAAGCCCTGACGCGATGTCAGGACTGTGAGCCCTTGCGTTTCAGTTCCTGAGCTTCGTAGCGGGCCTTGAGCGCCGGATCGCGGGTCAGGCCAGCTACGGCATCGGCGTTGCCGCCATCGAGGCCCGGCGCCCCCCTTGATCGCGGCGGCAAGACCATCCTTGCCCGATCCTTTCCGGATGAAGGGTTTGAGATAGGCATCGAGCTTGCCCTGGCCGGGCGTCTCTATCTCTTGCGTCAATGCGGCAAGGTACTGGTCCTTGTCGGTCGCGGACCAATCGATGCTGAAGCCGGCGCGCCGCGCGAGTTCCGCATGGATCAACATGATCGTGCGCCCATTGCCGTCGAGAAACGGATGGCCATAGGCGAGATAGCCCATCACCTCGCCGGGCTTCTCGGCCATGAACGCCTTGTCCTGTCCGTTTTCGAGCGCGTAGTCTACGGCGCGGCGGATGTCATTCGGGTGCGCGAAGAGCACTGCACCCTTGTTGACGAAGATCGTCGAAGCGTTCTTGAGACGATCTTCGCCGGCCCAGGGAAAGACAGCCTCGAATAGTATCTTGTGGGTTTGCAGCACGTCGGCGTAAGTCAGAGATGGGCGTGCTTCAAGATGCGCAAGTCCCGCATCGATGCCGGTCAGAAAGGAATTGTGCTGAAGGCGCTGGACGACCGCTAGGTCCTTGGTCTTTGCGACGTTGCGCAAATAGCCGCGCGTCTCAAAGTCCCCGAAAGGATCGAAGGTCACGAACGATTTTCGCGCAAATAGCGGGCCTGAAGTCGGACGGCCTGGACGCGATCCAAAATGCCGGCACGTTGCAGGGCCACGATCGTATTCTCGATCGGGTCAAAGTGAATGTCGTCGCCGGAAAGGCGCGTGACGTGGTGTGCGAAGAGGTCGTTGTCGGACACAACGACAGCGACGTTGTTGGCGCTCGCGAGCCTCTGAATCACGTTGGCGGTGTAGCGGGCTTTAGTCGTGTCACGTCGGGCGGACATGGATTCTCCTCTCCTCCAATATAATACAGAAAGGACTGAAAATCCATTAAGTGAAGGCCCCCACGCGTTCGTAGCCAGGTTACAACACATTGAAATAATGCATATTTTCGACCCATTTATGCGATGAAAGCAAGCCGATCGGTGGCCGACATTTGGCAAATGCGGCTAGCCTGTCTCTGTCCAATCTGCAGCTTTTTCATCATCGTCCTGGTCTTCGTCATGCGCCGGCAAGGGATCCGGAAACTCCCCGGCCAGCATTTTATCTTTACTGAGCAGGCCGGCGTCCTCGAGCATTTCCATGTCCGGAAGATCGCGCAGCGTCTCCAAGCCGAAGTGCGACAGGAAGCCCTTGGTCGTCACGTAGGTGTAGGGCGCGCCGGGTTGCGGGCTGCGCGGGCCGCTCGCGATGAACCCCAATCCGCGCAAACGGG
>NZ_PSRR01000662.1 GCF_004296405.1 Bradyrhizobium sp. Leo170 | reverse complement strand
CTCGCCATCGACTTCGTGGCAGGGCGCGCGGACCTGGCTAGCGTCATTGGGATCACGGACGATGAGCTTGAGGCCTTATATGTATTTGGCCACCGCTACTATTCTTGCGGCAAGTATGAGGAGGCGCGGAATTTCTTTCGCTTCTTGTGCCTACACCGGCACATCGACGCACGATTCTGGTTTGGTCTGGCTGCTAGTAGTCAGATGCTTGGGGACCCAGAGAACGCCATGCACGCCTATCGGTTGGCCGGGCTCCTGGATAGTGACGATCCGCAGATACCGCTTCGTGCGGCGGAATGTTTCATCAAACTCGATCATCCCACAGCGGCCATCACCGCACTCGAGAATAGCTTGGCGCTGAGTGTCGGAAGGCCCGAACAAAAGGCTTTGGCCGGGCGTGGGCTGATGATGCTTAACCGCCTCAAATCCCAACTTGGGTCCAGCCATGGATAGAGTGAACATGTGGGCGTTGACGAGCAAAACACTCCCCGAAGTCGGGACGCTGCCTTTCAGTGCCTCCGCCACCGGTCTTTCGGGCAATGGCCGCAAGACTGACGCCAACCTGTTGCTGCAATCAGGTTCCGGAGAGGCTGTCGCGTCAGGTTCGATTCCAGGCTTATCGGCACCACGTGCGTTCGATACGATTGACCTCCTTACCACGTTTCTGGCTCTGAAGACCAAGATGACGGATGGACAGGTTGCAGCCGGAATAGAGGACGCGCGACATTGGGGAGAGCAGCAAAGGCAGTTGCACGAGGAAACCTCTAAAAGCATCATTGAAGCGGCAAAAAGATTGGCAGAAGCAAAGAAGAGCTCCGGCATCATGAAGTTCTTCGGATGGCTAGCGGTCGGATTGACGGTCCTGGCTGCCGTTGCCACCGGCGGAACGCTTGCAGTCATGGCGGCGGCAGTGAGCGTTGGAGTAGCGACTCTCGTCGAGACGGGGGGCATCGATAAGATGACCGCGGCAATTGCGAAGAGTCTCGAGAAAGACGGAATCGAGGACGGCAAGGCCAACACTTTGAGCGCGGTCATCACGATTGGCATCATATTCGCTATCTCGGTGCTAACGGTCGGCGCTGGCTTTGCTAGTGGAGCTGCGAGTGGATTGGGTATTACCGCCTTGATACCGTCTAACTCTGTCAAGGCTGTTCAGATAGGCCAGAGACTTTCGACGGCGGCTCGGGTCGGCGAGGCAGTGGCATCGCTGGGCGAGGCTGGCGCTGGCATCGCCAATGGCATCCAGCAGAAGGAGGCAACGGACGCCCAGGCAGAAACGTTGGACATTAGCAAGAGCATTGCAAGATTGAGACAACTGCAAAGCGATGAAATGGACTTCATCAAGCAATTGCTTCTCGACAGGACGATGACCACACAGAACGTTGCCGAGGCGATTGAGAGGCAGAGTGACTCCAACGCGAATCTCATAAGGCACTTCGCCTGACAGGCTGCGTGGGATCACTTATCGAACTTAAGGAATGTAGCGATGGTATTTGCGATCGAACGTGAAACGACCGTTGGCGGGCACGACCTGTTGGATGCTGCCGCGCATCAACAACTTCCGCGGGTGCCGATCTCTGCTACGGTCCGCGGCAGAAACGTGCCAGAAGGCGAGATCCCACGCCCTCTTGCAGATCCCGTTGAGGGGGCGCGGGGTCGGGAATCAGTTGGTGTACCGGATCTCGCGGACGTTGTGATCCAAGAGAAGCTTTCCAACGTCCAGGTCAAGCTGAAGGACTTTGCTACGGGGAACGAGATATCAGCAGTCGCCGCGCTCATCGTTCGGCTCAATGCGGAGTTCCGGAAGGCGGCGAGGTCGGACCGGTCGGCCGCGCTTAACGTCGAGATCGCTGCGCAGGAAGCTGCTGCCAAGGCGCTTCG
>NZ_PSRR01000661.1 GCF_004296405.1 Bradyrhizobium sp. Leo170 | reverse complement strand
TGCAGGCGCTCGCGTGCCGATGCAGGCTCGCCTCCATGAACTGGGTGCATCGAAATGGGAGGGGCAGCCGATAATGGACGGGAGCGGGCACGAGTACTCTGCTGCGCTGGGCAGGAGCAGCGTCCTGGCGAGCCAGGACGAGGCACCGACAAGCTTCGTGATCAACACTGACCGTTACACGGCGCTGTTGGTGCCCGCTGGGCTGAAGACAGAGAGTACCCCGCTCCGTCCGCCAGGCGCTGCCATTCGTCTCGGATCTCGACCGGAAAACGTTCCGCAGCCCAGCGCGCGGCCAGGGACTCAAGCATCGACAGCGCTGGTTGGACGCAGGATGGAGCAAGCCGGTCCGGCATCCGCCAAGGCTGAGGCGACGTCCCCCGCGGTCGGCGAGACCTTCGATGCTTCATTGGCCGTTCCCGGGGAGTTTTCCCACGGCACCCAAGCCGGCCCGGACACAATGCTCCCTAAGTTGGGCCGCTGGGGCCTCTTGCCTGATGCGGCGCAGTGGCCCGAGAGCTACGATATTCTCGCTGAGCGCTACACGGCCGTCTTTGGGCCGGGAGGGCCCGAGGACGTTCAGCTTCTCCATCACCTTCGAGCCGGTGAAGTTGCTCCGGCGGCTCCGTCAGACGTCTATGGCGACCTTGATTCGCAGTCCAAACCGCAGGAGCTGCGTAATCACGCGAACTATTTCTCGGTGTTCCCGCGCACACCCTCCGATGCCCAGATCGGGACGTTGGGTCGGGCGGACTCGTCGCACGACCGCAGCGGACGGGTGCTCGGCGCCATGCAACGGCTAGGCGACGAGCATATCCAGAGGGATTACGAGCTTCTGGCGCAGGAGTTGTTGGGGAGCAATCCCAACCTCGCCGCTCGGACGCGGTTTGTAGATCCTCTCATGGCCTTTCGGGTGGGCCGGGGGACCAACGCCGACTCGCTAACCGCATTCCATCGCATTGTCGATGATCGGATTGGTAACGATACAGCCGACTTCCTGTTCTTGCCGGTGAACGATGCCAGCGCTACGGACCCTAATCGCCGCGGCTCCCATTGGTCGTTGCTGCTGGTGGACCGCCGCGATCGCGACAGGCCGGTTGCCTACCATTACGACTCCGCCCAGGGACACAATGCCAGACCTGCAGAAATGCTCGCAGCGCGGGTAGGAGCCGATCTGCAAGATGCCCCCATAAGCCAGCAAAGGAACGGCTATGATTGCGGTGTCTTTGTGGTAGACGGTACGCGGGAGCTGGTCAGACGGCTCGCGGGAAGGCGGCAGGCAGATCTGAGCCTCGGCAGCCTCGTAGTTGATCGGCAGGCACTTCAGAACCGACTAAGGGGCTGATGTCGGCTTCAACTGAATAGCGCGCCTGATTGAAGTGCAACTTCTCGCCCATCGAAGCTCCGGCGCGTTCGCAGAGCACGAAGGTGTGTCACAATCGGGGAGCGCAGCTTGAGCTAGGGCTGTTTTGCGAGATAGCGAAGCAGCCCGGCCGGCAATGATCTGACGTTCCGGCGCTCGTCATAGCTGTCATGAAGCTCTCCGGTATTATGATGCCCACAGCTGGGACTAAACGACTAGTCGTACTGCGTCATAAATTGTGGCGAGAACATGCGCACTGCGGTTGGAACGGCACAACATGGGCATCGAGCCAGAGTGGCGGCGAGCGCGACCAAAGACGGTAGGCCACCGGCAGGCTGGCGTGGCGATTGGCAAGCGATAACGACACCGCGACCTGACAATTATCTGTGTCCTGTCCCGGTAATTCGTGAGCAAAGTCGATGCAGTTTTTCGAGGATTGCGTCTGCCGTAGCGGTCCATCGAAAGGGCTGGCAGGTGGCGTTGTATGCCGTGACGAATTGATCGATCTTCCGGACGAGTTGCTTAACACT
>NZ_PSRR01000660.1 GCF_004296405.1 Bradyrhizobium sp. Leo170 | reverse complement strand
CGTTTACAAGGAAGCCAAGGCGCGCGGCGTTCCGACCAAGGAATTGCGCTCGCTGGTGAAGATCCGCGACAACGAGCAGAAGAACCGCGAGATTTACGAGGAACTGGAGGCCGACCAGCAGCAAGTGCTGGCTATGCTCGCGGTCGCCGAGGGCGTCAAGGACCTGCCGCTCTGGCGCGCCGCATCGGCCGCCGCCGCTGAAAGCCGCCCCGCGACGTATCAGTAATGGGGGCGGCCATGGATGACACCGCCCAAGCCAACCAAGCCTTCGGCCGTCTGACCACCGGCATCCATGTTGCCGGTTACACGCTGGAACGTGCGTTTCAGGAACTGGAGTCATTGCTTGAAGCTGACCGCTGGAAACTGATCGGTGATGGCTTCGATAATGTCAGCAAATTCATCGCCAGCATTAAACTCGACACGCTCACCGCCGCCGCGGCCGAGCGCAAGAAGATGGTGGCGAAGATCAAGGCGCTGCAACCGGACACGTCGAACCGCAGCATTGCGAAGATGCTCGGGGTGAATCCGTCCACGATTGATGAGGACGTTGCCGGAAAACCGGCAGTCGCGAAAAAAACTCCAAGGAAACCAAAGCCTCCGAGAAGATAGCTGCCGGAAATCCGGCACCCCCCGAAATCAGCGGCGCGCAAGCTGCAAAGATTGTAGACCGGCGCACCACCGACATTGCCACGACGCAGGCGAGGCGCGCGGATAAGGAGCAACGGCTTGGTGCAAAGATCGCCGCGCTCCCGGACGCCAAATTTGGCGTCATCCTCGCCGACCCGGAATGGCACGACGAAGTGTACTCAGAACAGACCGGGATGAATCGTCACGCATCCCGCGTCTACACGACCAGCGACATTGAGAACATCAAGCAGCGCCCGGTCGGGGACATTGCCGCGGATGACTGTGTGCTGTTTCTCTGGTCCACCAATCAGCACCTCGATGTTGCAATCGAGGTCTTGCGAGCTTGGGGTTTTGAATACGCTTCGCACTACATCTGGCGCAAACCAACCCTGGGCCTTGGATACTGGAATCGAAGCGTTCACGAAGTGCTTCTGATCGGGACAAAGGGTAGTCCGCCATGCCCCGCGCTCGGCACGCAGTGGGACTCTGTGATCGACGCGCCCCGTGGCGGTGAACATTCCGCAAAGCCCGAAATCTTTCTTGAGATGATCGAGCAGTATTTCCCGACCGTTCCCAAGATCGAACTGAATCGGCGGGGCGTTGCACGACCGGGTTGGAGCGCTTGGGGGAATGAGGCTGACGAGGGAGCAGCCGCATGATCCGAGACCCGGTGAAATACTGTGCGGCCCTTTGGGATTGGGATTTTTTGAAACCGTGCTTCAACGGCACGGCCATCCGGGTTGCCGACCTTGATGGTCTGCTGGATGACGAGGGCATCGTCCAAAAGCACGGCTACGTCGAGAGGTACGGCCATCATCTCCTGTTCGAGACGACGGTGCCCGACCGGGAAATGACGAGCGGGCAATTGAGAAGCCATAGCTCGTTGGTGAAGGTTGGTTTTTGCGTCGTCTACTTGTGGGGGGTGCCGAACAGCTTTCCGATTCACAAAGTCCAAGTCTGGAAAGAATTTGAGGCGCAGCGCGGCGATGTGAACGTCAACGTCAGCGAGGCCGGACTCGTTGGCTGGGTTTGTAAGTGGTTCAGATGGTCAACACAAAATCCGATCACGCCGCCACTGGAACCCGCCTTCTTCGATAGGGCGGAAGTCCAATGACCTATTCGCCGCGCATCCTCGCGCTCGATCTCGCCAGCCGTTCCGGCTGGGCCTGCGGCTATCCCTCCGATTTGACGCCGCGCTCTGGCTCGGTGCGCTTTGCCCGCGAAGGCGCCAGCATGGGCGCTGTGTTCTCCGGCTGCAGGCAG
>NZ_PSRR01000659.1 GCF_004296405.1 Bradyrhizobium sp. Leo170 | reverse complement strand
GCCCACGTCACGAGCGCCGTGTAACATTCATTCCGGCAACGTCGGCCCGATCTAGTTCAACACCGATCGGGACATCCCCGATGCCTTTCCTCTCGTTCTCGAAGAACATGCCGAGTGCGGCACTCGCCAGTTTACGGCCGAAGGCACGCATACTTTCGACTCCCCACGGATCAAAATGCGCTAGAGCGATCTCAACCACCCGTCGGGGCATCATCCGCGATGTTAGAGCGAGAGACAGTGGCTCCTCAATAGGATAAGGAGTCACGGGTTTGATCAATGAGGCGCTTAACAGCATCACCTCGTAGTCGTCGAACGCGCGCCGCAAGATCATCTGCAGAGCTTTCGTCCGGCGATACTGGCCGCACAGGCCGTCAAAACCCGAAGAGAAACCGGGAGCGGGAAGCGCTGCTGACAGAAACACCTGTACCTTGGGATATGGCTCGGCCCACTTACTCGAAAGCACAATTGTCCTCTCCTCGGAGGACGCGGGGGAAGAGACCTCTGGCTTCACTATTGGCGGGGCCACTTGCTCGAGCGGCATCATCGCTGCTGACAGAGTTGTCATAGCACCCCTCTGTTGCGCACTCGCGGAAGTGAGACGCACCGCTGGCCGCGAATTGGTGAGCTTGCGGAAAACCACATCAATCCTCCAATGCCTTCTCGATCAAAATGCCGATGCTGGACAGCTCGTCCATTGCACGCTGGGTGTGCGACCTGCGCCGCATTGCGGGAGCGCGTGACATATTCGGCACCGTAAGGTGCAGCATACCCCGCGCTTTCATCGCAGCGAAGGCATCACGTTCATACATCGGCGCGTCGATCATTGGCAAGGCCGCCAGCATGTCTTGAGCGTCCTGTTGAGAGACTGTCAGCCTGCCGGTCGGCACTCGCTGGCGAAGAATGGCGGTTTTGATTTGCAGTTTCTCTTGTATTAGTAGCTCGACAACGTATCGGTAAGTCGTAAGTGCTTCGTCGAGATCTAGAGGCGTTAGCATGGTCGGCACCAGAATGAAATCGGAGCTGGCGATAATACTCACATTGAGTTCGCTCAAGCCACCGCGAGTGTCAGCAAGCGCATAGTGGAAGCCGCTCGCTTCGGCCTGTGCATATGCGGTCTCCAGTAGGGGCAGCTCATCCGCAACGAATACGTCGCACTGAGGATCCCAAGTGCCGTTGCGCAGCGCATTTTCTTTCCATTTAGTAAGCGGGCGATTTTCGTCCGCTTCGAAAAGAGCGACTTTATTATCTTTGAATGCGAATGACGAGCACAGACCCATCAAAGCTGTAGTTTTGCCGGCCCCTCCTTTGAATGAGCAGCAAGTGATTAGTTTCATATCTGATGGCACCCCGTGCTGAACCAATTTTGATACGATATGCGATGTGTGTTTGCCAGGCCGGCTAAGTCAGTTCAACACGACGCGACTCTGAGATGGAACGTCGTCAAGATAACCCGCCATGGATTACATACCGATAAACTTAGCTACAACCGCAACCGTTCTTTCGTGAAATGCAGAACCGACGTCATTACATTAGGCGCTTCTCAGCGCATGACTGAGACCCTAGAAGGCGTGGAGAGGCACACTGTCGGACTCGGTTGATGACGCTCCATTAAGTAAACGGCGAAGTGCTGCTATCACTTCGAGGAGAGCCTCCGTCTTTGAGCGCTTGCTGTCGTGCTTCGCCGGCACCGTCGGCTCCGAGCATGCGACGAATCATTAACGTAAATATATTTACGCCGCACGATATGCCGACGTCAAGGCCACGACAGCAGTCGCTGGCTTGAATATAATGATGATGACGGAGTACGGCGCACATAATAAAAGTCTCTTGCGGCATTAATCCCTTTACAATTGCGGCGTAATCATCCTTACGTTTTGCGGCACGATCGCAAGTCCGCCCTGTCGCCGAGCTATGCGGGA
>NZ_PSRR01000658.1 GCF_004296405.1 Bradyrhizobium sp. Leo170 | reverse complement strand
CGACGAAGCCGGAGTTGGAAGGCTCAAGGATGGTGGTGGAGACAAGCGCGAAGAGGAGGGCGAAATAAGCGACGGACAATCGGGTTGCTCGGAAAATGCCTGAACCGAGTCGGCACCATATCTCCCGTCAGCTTCATTTCAAAGAAGCGGTCGCGACAGTTGAATCCGTAAAGCGCGATGCGGGATCAGCGGGCCGTCTTGAGCGGGCGCGCCACGACGCGGGCCGCCCGCGCCGCCGCGACGGCGAAGCGCGTGAATGATCCGAACAGATATCCGCCGTGGAGGGCGAGCGCGCCGATCGCAAAGCCGGTGAGGCTTTCGACCAGCGTCAAGGACAGGATCGGGGCGAGCAGGAGTGCGATTGCACCGGTTGCAAGCGTCAGCGGCAAAGCACCAGCACCTTGAAGCGCAATCCGAAGACGGCGCCAAAGAGAAAACTGAATATTGCAGCCTGAGCCATACGCACACACTCCTGTTTCAGCGCCTGTTGTTCCTGGGCTCTTCCTGCATCTATCCCAAGCACGCAGAGCAGCCGATCGGCGAGGACCAACTGCTGAGGGGTCCGCTTGAGCCCACCAACGAGTGGTACGCGATCGCCAAGATCGCCGGGCTGAAAATGTGCCAGGCGTATCGCCGTCAATACGGCGACGACTTCATCTCGGCCATGCCGACCAATCTCTATGGCAAGGGCGACAACTATCACCCGGACCACAGCCACGTTCCGGCGGCGTTGATCCGCCGCTTTCATGAAGCCAAGCTCGCGGGAGCGCCGACGGTTACCGTATGGGGCACCGGAACGCCACTCCGCGAATTCCTCAACGTCGATGATCTGGCGGATGCCTGCGCCTTCCTTCTGAAGCGGTATTCGCAGGACATGCCGATCAATGTCGGCAGCGGTGACGAACTCTCGATCGCCGACTTCGCGGCTCTGGTCGCCGAGGTCGTCGGCTATCGGGGCGAATTCGTCTTCGACATCAGCAGGCCCGACGGCACTCCGCGCAAACTTCTTGATAGCTCGCGTATCCGCGAACTCGGTTGGCGCCCGCAGATTTCGATGCGTGCCGGCCTCGCCGCGGCCTATGACGATTTTCTCCGGGGATACGGCCGCAACCTCGCGCTCAGTCCAAACGCGTCAAACTGAACAGGAGTGCGGTCTCTCGCCTAAAAACTAAGAAACTTAACATCTTTGATTTGGTCTGCATTTAATGCGCATACTTCTGGTGGGCATCAACTACGCGCCCGATCTTGTCGGTGTCGCGAAATACAACACTGAGCTCTGCGAAAGTCTCGTGGCCGAAGGCCACGACGTCCGAGTGATCACCGCACCGCCTTATTATCCGGCGTGGCGAATTCCTCGTGGCTTCAGATCCTGGTACTTCCGGTCGAGAAAGCTGAATGGCGTGCAGGTGATCCGTACGCCAATCTACGTGCCCGCTCGTCCGTCAGGGGCCAAGCGGCTCGTTCACCATGCGTCGTTTGCGTTGGCGAGTGCGATCCCCCTGGTGCGGACGGGGCTCTCGTGGCGACCCGACATCATGCTTTCGGTGGCGCCGTCGCTGACATCAGCGGCCCTCGTCGCCGTCGCCGCGCGCCTGACCGGGGCGAAGTCCTGGCTTCATGTGCAGGACTTTGAAGTGGACGCGGCCTTTGATCTCGGTCTTCTGCAGAACCAAAGGCTCCGTCGGCTGATGCTGCGCGCGGAAGCGAGAATCCTGAAATCCTTCGACCGCGTCTCCACAATCTCACCGCAGATGTTGCGACGTCTCAAAGAGAAGGGAATTCCGCAGGAGAAGGTGAGGGAGGTCCGAAACTGGATCGACACCGACGCAATCACTCCGGGTCCCGCAACGGTCAATTTCCGGACTGAGCTCAAGATTGGAGAAGACGACGTCGTCGCCCTCTACTCGGGAACGATGTCGAACAAGCAGGGGCTGGACCTCGTCGTCGAGG
>NZ_PSRR01000657.1 GCF_004296405.1 Bradyrhizobium sp. Leo170 | reverse complement strand
GCTGCACTCTGCTTCGATTAAGGCGCCAGCTAGATGGCTCTTCTGGCGCCAGCAAGGTTGCTCTCCTCAGAGGGGCCGCCTGATCGAGCGGCAGAGGCAATGGCGACGACCAAATTCATCAATGACGCCAACTCCGCATTACCGGTGGCAGCACGTGCCAGAACAAGCGTGGCGATCGCCGCTCGATTTTCAGGAGTCTGCATAGAAGTCGGTAGCGCTGCGACCGCTTCGTCAAAAATCCTTCCCAGGACCGTAAGGTCTTCCGGATCATAGACACCACTGTATTGCTGCAACATTCGGCTCCGTATCATTATCGCGCTAGGGCGGCCGCACGTCGCTAAGACGTTTGGCCAAAAGAAGACAGACCAACGACGTACGGCAATGAAGATGCGGTATGCGTTGAAGTGATGCCGTTGCGCAACACAGTCGCGCTTTGCTCTGTCCCGAACCCAGGTAGGCGATATCGGGCAAGCTTCTCTGAACAATTTGCGAGCACCGTTGCCTATGTGCAGCCGAAGCAACGAGGCGAGAAAGATGAACTCTCACATCCGAAGCACCGCTATGCTCACTCATGCCTGCAGGAAGCGCGGAGTCGTTGTGAGATCGACGCGGTCGCCGATGCTAATCCAAAAAACGATAGCCTCAACATTTCCTCAGCTTGGCTCGCATATCTGAATGTCCATCGCAAAGCGATGGCTGCTCTTTTGATTCCGTTTACAACGGATCGCAGCACCGTTACGAGAATGGCGGGAGGGCACCAATCTACCAGCGGCGGCGCTGCTCGACCTTCTCGCGCATGGTATACCAAATGATGGATACTCAGGCGGGCAATGTTCTTCCGAATTTCTGCAGCAATGAAGATGCTCATTGCGGATCGGCGATAAGGTGGTGCTCTGAGCGGCGGCGGAGCGCGCGACGGGCTGCGCGCACAAGGCAAATGGCTGGCCTCGATCAGGAAAGCCCTTGGTTTACATCGCACATGTTTGCCGTCTTGCTCGAAGCGGACCGCTGCCGGCGCGGGCACTGTAGTCAGGAAGCACTCTCACGAGGGATGGCGTTCATGCCTCTTGTAGAGGCGCTCGTCAAGAGGTTGCGGGGCAGAGAGCGGTGTGAGGACCAGGGTCAGGCGGCTCTCATGAAATGCGCGCAGACGAAGTTCGAGCAAGAGGTAGGCATTCGAGCCGAGTTCATGCCGGAGCCGCCAGCGAAGACCTTGCAGCATACTTTCCGAGACTGCACCCGCGATGAAGGAGGGCCGGCTCATCACCAAGGATGTGGGCGTAACCGGCTTGAAGCGAGGAGGAGGGCGATGAGACGCTTTAAGTGATCTAGGGGCGCCGAGAGCTTTGTGTGGTCTCAGGCAGGGGAGTCATGCGGGACGCCTCTTCCAACAATATCTCCCGCATCCAGATGCATGCCGGATCATTGTTGTGAAAAGCGGGCCATTGAACGGCCTCGGTAAATGCGGGAAGTGACCGCGGAAGTGCGACGATCTGCAGGGGCATCGTCTGCGCGAAATGCTCAACCAGCCTTGAGGGCATCGTAGCTATGCGCCCCGTGTCCAATAGTACAGGCGGGATCATGCTAAAGCTCTGCACAACGACCTCAATGCGTCTCTTGACACCATGCTCAAGTAAGAACCATTCCGCGATGGAGGGCCTTCGCGCACGCCCGAACTTCACTGCGACATGCCCCATTGACATGTATTTGTCGAATGCAAGCTGCGGTGGCAGCCGTTTATTCGTGTGGCAGCCTACGCACACGAGCCGCTCCTCGAACAATGCCGCTTTAGGATGCGCGCTCGACATGAACAATTCTGGCAAGATAAGAAAATCGACTTCACCCCGCCGGAGAAGCTCATCGGTCTCATCGGCGAGTGGCAACAATTCGAAAGTGACGGCGGGAGCTTCTCGTGCGACTCAGCCGAGGAACTCCATGCGGCGGCGGCGCTC
>NZ_PSRR01000656.1 GCF_004296405.1 Bradyrhizobium sp. Leo170 | reverse complement strand
AGTGCGCGCAGCTTGATCCAGGCGCACTGATTGAACGAAGCCACTGCAGGTACAACCGCGGTTCGTGAACAGTTTTTGAAGATAACGTAGCGAAATACCGACCTCACGCGTTCCAGAGTGGCCACGAACGCCGCCGCGCGGCTCGAATCCAAGGCCACGGATCAGACGCTGGCGAGGCAGCTGCAGAGTAATCCACTGTTCGTGGCCATCATTAAGATACGTCACTGGGCGGGCACAATTTACGAACGCGACATCTCCCACCGCCAGTGCTACGGCCTGATCATCTTGAATGATCGTTGATCGTCCAGCGACCTGAAATACGGCAAAGCAGTGATCAAGGCCGTCAAGGCGAATATCCCTTTGTGTCCGTTCGCAATGGCATTTATTGTTCCTAATCTCCGACGCATTAAGTCCGAAGATGTCCCGGGGGCGAACCCTGCCGGCAAAGGCTTTAGGGTTGTCTATCGTGTGCAGCCCATAGATCGGGCGCAACAGATCCCTCCACTGTTCGTAATTTAACTCTGGAGTCTGCAGAAGGTCAGAACTCCACATCAGAAGGTCAGCACTCCGCATCGTCGCAAAGATCCTCTAAGACTGTGATTTGAAGCTCTTAGAGAGGACCCCAATCCGACTCTTCAACGGCATGCGCAATCAAATCTTGGAGAAGCGCGCGATCGTGACAGCCGGGGGTCATCGAGCAGTGATGGGTTGAGCAGCGCTGAAACGATCGGGTCGCCAGACTTAAAGATGGAGGCCAAAGTCACAGGTAAATGAACCACGCCGAATGCCGATCAGCACCGCAATAGTGACAACGACCCGGATAAAAACGATTTTTCAGGAAAGCGAACCCTGCCGAGAGGGTTGAGAGGCGCCGGGAATGGGTTAGTTGTTAGCGCGTACCGATACGTTGATCTCGCGGGCAGAAGCCGGAAAAATGCTCCGCGTCCAGCATTCCTATTGCGTCCGGTTCTCACCTGGTGCGTCTCAGCGTCGTTCCGCTGTTTTGGTTCTCGCGATCACCTGGTGAGCCCTTCACGGTTCCTTTATCACCCTGTTTTTCGTCGCCCTTCTTCTTCCACAAACCCGCCGATAGCGGATCCGCCGCGGCTTACGCCTTCTTGTCCGCGGCGACCCTCACCTTGGCGCCCTCGGCGAGATCGACAGAGCAGCACGCTCTCGCCCTGCTTCACCCCCGCGCACCTCGATCTCGGTGCCGAGATCGCGGGCCACAGCGACCTTCCGCAGGCGAGGCACACCATTCTGCACCGGCGACATGCACGCCGCTGGCATTCTCCAGGTCAAGTATCCGAATTCCTCAGGCGACGCCAGTGCGTGACGCAAGGCACGAAAGGGTCCGTTAGACCCGCCGCCGCCCGCTCGGCGGCCTATGGCTTACGACGGCAAGCTGGACGTGAGAGCCTGCCGAAATCAAGGCGCCTAACCGCGATGGCTTCGTACCAGATCCGGAGTTCGATCCAAAACTGTTCAGGAAGAAGTGCGATGAGAATCGCAAAAGCTGTCATCGTCGCGTTAGTCGCGCTTACGCTATTGGGAGAGCATGGCATGTCTGCTGATGGATTGATCACGACGCGTGGCGGCTTCGACGGCGGAGAGTTAGGCTAATCTTCAGACAACTTCTCCGCCGGCAGTCATCGGCTTCAGCGATACTGCCCGCTCATTAACCTCTCGCACGATTTCTTCGGATGAGCGGATGCTGCCGCAAATAGCGGGAGGGGCTTGCGCTGCCATATTGGCGAGTTCGAATAACCGGAGTTGGTCGTTTGGCCGCCGTCGCAAGGTTAGGGACATATATGCCCGGTCGTTAAAGCACTCGCGCATGCGCTTAAGCCGGAGAGCGCATATGTCGCCGGCGGCGTCAGGAATGAGGACGCCGATCAATCCGTCGCTGTAGAGAACAACGTCATTCCATTCGAGGTGGAAACTTGCCTTTGCCTCCGCGCTGCTTGCCAAGCGACA
>NZ_PSRR01000655.1 GCF_004296405.1 Bradyrhizobium sp. Leo170 | reverse complement strand
CGCCGGCACGCCGAGGTCCGGCGGCGGCAGGGTCGATGCGCTGCCATAGTCGCCGCGCATGCGGACATCGCTTGTGCGACCGCCGGCGGCAGCGGCCATCACGGTCTCTTCCTGGCGCTGCGCGCTGGCCCGGCTATTGGTCGCGACGTCGAGCCCGCGGCCGTGCTGGGCCACGATGCGGTTGAGTTCGGCCAGCGCCTCGATCTGGTCGACGATCACCTTGCGCATCTGAGCGGTGTTCTCCGCGGCCTCCTGCGGCATCTCGAGCACGCCGCGGCGCAGCTCGGTGCGGGTTGCCTCGAGCTCGTTGTGCATCTCGGCCGCCATCTGCTTCATCGACTGCACCATCGCGGAGAACTTCTCCGTCGATTCCTTGAACATCGCATCCGTTTCCTGGGTGCTCTGCTGGTACAGGTCGCTCATCGCGTCGAGCGTCTGCTGCCGCTCGTTCTCGGCCGCAGTGCGCACGGCCTCGAACTGCCGGCTGATCGCCGCCGAACCGGCGCCGGCGGTCTCCGCCACCACGCGGGCGATGTCGCGCGCCCGCTCCTCGGCCGCGGCGAGCGATTCATCGAGCAGGCCGGTGAAGCGCGACAGCCGCTGGTCGAGATCGGTGGTGCGCAGGTCGATGGTGGTGACCAGCGATTCCAGCGTCGCCTTGCGTTCGGCGATCGAGCCCGTGGTGTTGCGGTTGCTCTGTTCCACCAATGCGGCGGCTTCGACCAATGCGCGGCCGTGGGTGTCGAACTGGGTCGAGAGCTCGCCGAGGTCCTCCAGCGCCTTCTGGGTCTTGCTGTTGAACACGGTGAGCTGGTCTTCCAGCGTCTGGGTCGCAACGCCGTTGCGCGAGGTGACGTCGTTCATCGCCGAGACGAAGTCGGCGACGCGGGTCACGAGCGCGCGCTCGAGCGAGTTGAGGTTGTCGTGGGCGCCGGTGAGCACCTCCTGCAAGAGGATGTTGCCCTCACGCAGCCGCTCGAACAGCGCGACCGTATCCGTGCGCAGGATCTTGCTTGTCTCCTGCATCTCGGTGACGGCGGCAATCGAGACCTGGCGCGACTGGTCGATCGCCGCGCGCGAGGAGTGTTCGAGGTCCTTCAGCGACTTCGCCACCGCGCCGGTCGCAAGGTCGCCGGCGGAGGTGATGTTGCGCGCGACTTCGGTGCCGTGACTCGCCATCGTCTGCGCGAAGGTATGGCCGCGCATCTCGATCGACTTCAGCGCGTCCGCGGTGGCGCGGTCGATATCGGTGGCGAGCTGCGCGCTCTTGTTGGTGAGCGCTTCCACCAGTGTACCGCGACGGGTATCGACCATGTGTGCCAGCCGCTCGGCCTGCTGCTGCACATAGGTGACGATCTCGTCGGTCTTGCCGGTCATGGTCGAGCCGAACTGGCTGGAGGCGGCGAGCACCGAACGCTCGATGTCGGCGGACGTCGTCTTGACCTTCGAGGAGACCTCGTTGGCGGCGGCGACCAGCGAGCTGTGCGCGTTCTGCGCCGAGGTCTGGATCGTGTCGGTGGTGTTCGCCGTGACGACAGCGAGCGAGCGCTCGATCTGGACCGAGATGGCCTGGATCTGATTTGCCGCATCGGCGGAGGTCGACGTGAACGAGGTCTGCGCCTCGCGCGCGCTGCTCAGGATGGCCGCGGCGGTGTCGGCGCCGACTGCGGTCAGTGTCCGCTCGATATCGATCGCCAGCGACTTGGCGTGGTTGGCTGCCTCCGACGATCCGGTGATCAGTGTGCTCTGAACGTCGCGGGCAGCCGAGGTGATCGACTCCGCGGTAGCAGCGCCAGCCATCGACAGCGAGCGCTGCATGTCAGCGACCAGCGTCGTGACGCTGTTTGCAGCTTCGGTCGATGCGGCAACCAGCGTGTTCTGGGCCTCGCGCGCGCCTGAGGTGACCGACTCCGCGGTGGCCGCGCCGGCCATGGACAGCGAGCGCTGCACGTCAGCGACCAGCGCCTTGACGGTGGTTGCGGC
>NZ_PSRR01000654.1 GCF_004296405.1 Bradyrhizobium sp. Leo170 | reverse complement strand
CACACCCGGTACGAAGCGACTGTAGAACCTCCAACTTTCAATGTCGGCACGCCACTTGGGGCAGCATCACCGCTCGGAGGCGGGGGGCGCTGTAGGGACGGACTCCGCACGTCCTCCATTGCGTCCGGCCGCCCCGCCAACGTGTTGTGAGGGGAATGAAACACCATGTTGGAGGGGCTGCAACTGCGATCGCAGCCGCTCTCGCTGCGCCGCGATGTCATTAGCGTGTGCGAACAGGAAACCACACTCTTCCTCCGGGCTTTCCCGATGGTGTCCGTCGGTCGTCTGGCCAGCCGGATCATGACGCGCCTTGCATTCTTTGTCGCCGGTTTCGGCATTGCGGGCTAGGCGCCGCTGGTGCCGTTCGCGAAGGAGCGGCTGGTTGTCGATAACGAAGTCCTCGGTTTTCTGCTGCTCTGTCTGGGAATCAGCTCAGTCATCTCGATGCTTCTGATCAGGCTGTTGAGCGCGCGCTACGGCAGCAAATCAATCATCCGGATCGGCTGGTTCGGGATTGCGCTCATCCTGCCGTGGCTCGCGGTTGCCGGCACGCCTGTGGCGCTCGGGGCCGTGCTAGCTGCCTTCGGCGCCTTTCTCAAATTCATCGATGTCGCTGCGAATGTCGATGCGGTCGAACTAGAACGTGCAGCGAAGCGTCCACCGATGTCCGGCTTTCACGCGCAATTCACCATCCGCGAATGTGCCGGCTCCGGCGCGATAACCGCATTGGCTGGCTGCTCGTCGGGGCTTTTTCATCAACCCTAATTAAAATTATAGATGCGCGTGTAGAGCCCCGATCGTCATCAGCGAGCCTGCTCCTCGCGCCCGTGAAGCATGGGAGCGGGGAAACTCCGCTTTCTTCGCCTCTCGTTAAACTAGCGAGTAGTGTAGCTCACCCGCTCCGGCAGTACCCTCCGGCTGCCTCGCTCGAGCATCGCTCGAGATCGTCCTGCATGCTCCGCCCAAGCAGCGACAGCACGGGCTCATGATCGAATCCCGCGCATCTTGCGCCGTCGGCGTTGATCAGCGGGCGCCTTATCAGGAGCGGATCGCTGAGCATCAGCGCGAGTGCGCTCGCCGCGTCGCTCGCGTCGGGATTGATTTCGCCTGACTTGATACGGGGCGCGGCGCGGTTGAACCAGGATCCGATCGGCGTATTGCCGAAGAACTGGCGCAGTTCCTCCGCGCGCCACGGCTCCTTCAAGATATCCTTGGCAATCACGTGGTGGCCCGCGACCTTCAGCGCCTGCATCTGGCGCGCGTTGGTGGCGCAGTCGGGTTTTTGATAGAAGATGATCGTCGCCATGGCCTGGCCTAACTCAGCACCCTGAGCTGCACGATGGGCGCGGTGGCGCCCCGTTCGAGAATACCATCGACCTTCTTGCGGACGGCTTCCAAGGTGAGAGGCTTGATAAGCACGCCGTGCGCGCCCGCCTTGATGCCTTCGACCGCGGTGGGCTCGTCGGATTTGTCGCAGACGATCAGGATCCGCACCTCGGGAAAATGGGCCGCCAATTGGCCGATCAACGGCGGCCCCTTTTGCCCCAAAAAGGAGGCGCCGAGTAGCACCACATCCGGCTTCAACCAATCGATGCCCCTGACAAAAGCCTCTTCCGGCGTTGCAAGCTCGTGCGTCTCGATCTCGTCATGCAGCATAAGTTGCAAAGTCACGCGGGTGATCTCGTCATCGTCGACCACGAATACCCGTCGCTGGCCCTCCGCCTTCGAGGTTTCGACATCTTGCTGCACTGTCGCTCTCCTGAAAATCGCGCCGACAAAGCGGCTTGCAAGAGCAATTAGCAATTTCCGTTCCACGCATGAACGCATCGAAAGGGCCCGCGCCAAGCCGGTTTTTGCCCGTTTGATGCTTGCGATCCTTGTTCGGCTTCTGACAGCGGCACAATTGCTGTCACCTTCAAAACACCTGGTGTCATCCGTCGGCTCGCAAGTTTTTCAGCGCGAAATCAGAAGCTTAAAGAGCGTA
>NZ_PSRR01000653.1 GCF_004296405.1 Bradyrhizobium sp. Leo170 | reverse complement strand
AAGCTTGAATTTCGGGTGAGGGGGAGCTTCCGCGAGTCCGTCTGTCACCGTGTTCGCGGAGAGAGCCCCTCACCCCAACCCTCTCAGAGCGAGCTCTGCTCGTCTCGGCCCCGTAAGAACGGGGAGAGGGAGGCAGCCCTTTGCTGATTTTCGGTCACCAGTCATCTGACATATCCGCACTGGGATCATCAGTGTCGAGGTGAAAGAGTCCATCCCGTCGGATCAAACGATCTCGGAAAGGACCTCTCTTTTGGCAACCAGGAAAACCGTTCTCATCATCGGCGCCTCCCGCGGACTTGGTCTTGCGCTGGTCGGGCAATATTGCGGCCGCGACTACCAGGTGACCGCCACGGTGCGTACCCCGTCGAAAGCGCTGGACGATCTTGCCGTGCGCTTTCCCGTAAGCCTCGAGATCGAAACCGTCGACACCACCGATCCGGCCTCCATCAAGGCGCTGAAGGGGCGCCTCGGGAGTCGCATCATCGACACCTTGCTCGTCAATGCAGGCATCTGCCTCGCGCGCGAGAACACGCCGATCGATGCTGATGTCGAGGACTTCGTCGCCATGATGGTGACCAACGCGCTGTCGCCGATGCGCGTGGTCGAGACCTTCGAGGACCAGGTGCCGCCGCGCGGCATCATCGCGGTGATGTCGTCCGAACTCGGCAGCATCGCCGCCAATCGCGGCTTCTGGGAGCTCTACAGCGCGAGCAAGGCCGCGCTCAACATGCTGATGAAGTGCTTCAGCCAGCGGCATTCCGGTGACCCGCGCGCGATGCTCTTGATCGCACCGGGATGGGTGCGGACCGAAATGGGCGGCAGCGAAGCAATACTCTCGATCGACGAAAGCACCACGCCGGTCGTAACCGCAGTAGAAGCCCGCGCCGGCAAGCCCGGCCTGAAGTTCATCAATCGACACGGCGACAGGCTGCCCTGGTAGCCGCCTCCATGCAACCACGTAGCCCGGGTGAAGCCAACGGGTCGCTCGGCCGGCGGCGCTCATATCAGGCAAAAGGAGAGAGACATGTACACCGTCATGGGAGTCACGGGAAAAGTCGGCGGGGCCACCGCTCGCGCCCTGCTCGCACAAGGCAAGCGACCGCGCGTCGTCGTGCGGCATCGCGCCAAGGGCGAGAGCTGGGCCGCGCAGGGCTGCGAGGTCGCGATCGCCGATCTCGATGATGCCGAAGCACTCGGCCGCGCCTTCGAGGGCGCGGAAGCCGCGTTTGTGATGCTGCCGCCGCTGTTCGATCCCTCGCCCGATTGGCGCGAGGCTAGAGCGATGATCGATACGCTGCGCGCGGCGCTGACACGCGGCGCGCCCAAACGCGTGGTGGCGCTCTCGACGATCGGCGCCGATGCCGAGCGGTCGAACCTGCTCAGCCAGCTCGGCCTGCTCGAACGCGCGCTGTCGACGCTCGCCATGCCGGTGACCTTCCTTCGCGCCGTTCATGGAGAATGCGGCAATCGATCTCGCCTCAGCCCGGGATCACGGCGTCATCAGAAGCTATCTGCAACCGCTCGATCGTGCGGTGCCGATGATCGCCACCGCCGATATCGGTAACGCCATCGCCGATCTGTTGCAGCAGCAGTGGAGCGGCACTCGCATCGTCGAGCTCGAAGCTGCAGAGCGCGTCAGCCCCGCAGCTATCGCAGCGGCGTTCTCCAGGGCGCTCGGCAAGCCAGTCAGGGCTGAAGCCGTGCCGCGCGAACAATGGGAGGCGATCTTTCGGGAGCAGGGCATGCATAACCCCCTGCCGAGAATGCAGATGATCGACGGCTTCAACCAGGGTTGGATCGATTTTGCCGACAAAGGTGCCAATGCCTGCAAAGGCTCGGTGTCGATCGAGGCTGCGATCGCCGCGCTCGTGGAGGGCAATACCTCGGCATGAGCTATCCGTCATTGCGAGCCACCGGGTCGGCGCTACCGCGCCGACCCGGTGGCTCGCAATGACGATGTGGAGACAATGGGTGCGACAAATCAACCCG
>NZ_PSRR01000652.1 GCF_004296405.1 Bradyrhizobium sp. Leo170 | reverse complement strand
TAATAGCCGCAAGCGGGGCGAGGTGCACCCGCCGTCAATTCCGGATGCTGGCGCAGGAAGCCGCCGATGCGGCCAGAGAGGATCATGCGCGAGAAATACGGATCGATGTCGACGCGTAGCGGGCCGATTTCGACGCGGTGCTCGCGGCGTCCTCGATCCCCGCCAGCAGCGGCGCCACCTGTTCATAGAAGCGGCGGCCTTCGTCGGTCAGCGCCACTGAGCGCGTGGTCCGATCGAACAGCCGCACGCCGACCCGCGCCTCAAGCCGCGCAACCGCGCGGCTGACGCCTGAGGCGGTGATTCCGAGCGTATCGGCGGCGCGGGCAAAGCTTTTGGTCTGCACCACCGCCGCCAACACGCTGATTCCCGCCAGCAGGCGGCCGTCGAAGGGCATTGCTCCACCATGACTGTGTGTCAGTAATGATGGAGCGTGGTTGCGGCTGGATCAATAGCGAGTCTGTAGCCCGGGTGGAGCGCAGCGCAACCCGGGGACGCCGGTAACCGCCGAAACAGGTGTCCCGGGTTACGCTCTCGCTCCACCCGGGCTACGAATCATCCGAGCGGAGAGAGCGTCCCTCATGCCTTGCGTTTCGCGGCTTCCTGCAAATCAGGCGCGTTGACGGCGGGGATCGCGACACGGCCGGGGCCGGTATGCGCGAGTGCGGCGGCGGCTTTGTCGTTCTCCATGATCTTGGCCATCACGGCCTGGCCGGCGCGTTCGAAGATCGCGCGATTTTCGATCACGAATTTCTGCGACTTGCGCAGGCCGTCGATATAGCCGTTGATTTCGGGGATCACATAGCGCGCCACCAAGTCCCAGCTTCGCCTTGTGTTTTCCGGGTTGGCCCAGTCATGGGCGAAGCCGACGATGGTGCCGACGCCGCCGGAGACCTGCACCAGGTTCTTGATCATCTTCACGAGATCATCAGGCGTGCCGATGGTGGAAGCGGCGCCCTCCACGAACGCGGTCTTGTCGACGGCCTCGTCCGGCGAGGAGAACGCGGTCAGTCCGGGCCGCATCAAAGTGCCGACATTATATTCGTTGTGCCAGCGCATCAGCCCGGCGCCGGCCTCGCGGCGGGCCTGCTCGCGCGTCTCGGCGATGTGAAAGGACAGCAGCACGCGCCAGTTCGAGCGGCTCACGGTGGTGCCGGCCTTCTTGGCGGCGTCCTCGGCGAATTGCCATTGCTGCGGCAACGCCATCAGGCCCTGGGTCGACATCGAGCCGAGCGAGATGATGCCGATGCCGTATTTGCCGGCGAGCGTCATGCCCGAGGGCGAGATCTGCGAGGCCACCACGAACGGCATGTCCTCCTGCAGGGGGAGGATCTGCAGCGCGGCGTCGTTCATCACGAACCAGTCGCTCTTGGCGGTGACTCGCTCGCCGTTGAACAGGCGGCGGATCACCGCGATCGCTTCGTCCTGGCGGTCGCGCTGGGTCATCGGGTCGATGCCGAGCGTGCGCGCGTCGGAGGCCAGCGCGCCCGGGCCGGAGCCGAAAATGGCGCGGCCGCCGGTCATGTAGTCGAGCTGCACCATGCGCTGGGCGACGTTGAAGGGATGGTGATAGGGCAGCGAGATCACGCCGGTGCCGAGCTTGATCCGCTTGGTGCGCTCGCCGGCGGCCGCCAGAAACATCTCCGGCGAGGCGATCATCTCCCAGCCTGAGGAGTGATGCTCGCCGCACCAGAACTCATCATAGCCGAGCTCGTCGAGCTGCTGGACGAAATCAAGGTCGCGGCGGAATTGCAGCAGCGGATGCTCGCCGATCGGGTGATGCGGGGCGAGGAAAGCTCCGAATTTCAGGCGCGCCATTGGGTGTTTTCTCCAGGATTATTGTTGTCGTTAGCGTTGCAGCAACCCTACGGGCAGGGCAGGTCCGGCGCAATGCTTCGAGCCCGCCGGGCCTGCATGGTTGTTGCGCAGGCGTCGCAGCTTGCCGCCGCCCGGAATTTCAGCCCCGTAGCCCGGGTGGAGCGCAGCGTAGCC
>NZ_PSRR01000651.1 GCF_004296405.1 Bradyrhizobium sp. Leo170 | reverse complement strand
TCAGGCTTGTGCAGGAACAGCGCAACCGGGTTGCCGTTGACGTTGCCAAGCTGTGAAGCGAGCCAGTCGAACTGCTCGGCCTCGCTATCGAGCCCGGTATTCATGATCAGCGAATTGAGCCCGATGAAGCGCCAGCCGGCGGCCTCGAAGCACCAGCGATCCTCGCCGACGATGGCGCGGAACGCATCGCAATTCTCCTCCGTTGCCGGCTCTGTCGGCGGCGTGCCGACCGCGGTCGGGTTGTCGCCGATGTCGTGATTGCCCGGCAGATAGCGGCAATCGACCGGCAGCGCCGCATGCAGCGACTTGGCAAATTCGAGATCGGCGCGGCTGTTCGGCCCGTCGAAGGCGACGTCCCCGCTGTTGAGCACGAGGTCGGGCCGCGTCGCGTCGACATGCTCGGCGACCGCCTCAAAATTCGCGATCAGCGTCGGCCGGATGCGGGCGAGGTGGGTGTCGGAAATCTGGGTCAGGCGAAATTCGGACATGCGGAATTCCTTTTGGAACGATGTTAGATCGGGCCGAAGTCGGAATGATGACGGTGTCACGTTGTCAGTAGCGGAAGCGTTCGCCATCAGCTATCGCTTGCGTTTTAAACGGGGTATGAATCCCATGTCGGTTCAAATGGTTCTGCTGCCGGTCTTCGTGCTGGTCGGCCTCACCTTCGCGCTGCTGCTCGGCATGATGCGAACGCGGCGCGGAGACACTGGCGGCCCCAACCGCGCAACGCAGCTTGCCGATTGCTACCGCGACCAGTTCGAATTGCCTGTGTTATTCTATCTCCTGATCGCACTTGCGCTGCCGCTGCGCCGCGCCGATCTCGTCATCGTGATGCTGTCCTGGGTGTTCGTGGTGACGCGCTTTGCCCATGTCGGCATCTTCGTCACCTCAAACGATTCCGCACCCCGCTCGACGGCCTGGCTCGCAAGCGCGCTGGTGCTGTTTGCGATGTGGCTCTATTTCGCTCTGAAACTCCTGCTCCTGATCTGAAAGTTCCTGATGACCCCCGCTGCGCGTCTCGCCGCCGCCATCGAATTGATCGACACCATCGACGCGCAGCGCGTGCCGGCGGCGAAAGCCTTGAAGGAGTGGGGCACCGCGCACCGCTATGCCGGCTCCGGCGATCGTGCCGCGATCTCTGGCCTGATCTGGGACGTGCTGCGCCGGCAATCCTCCAGCGCCTACCTGATGGATGACGACAGTGCCCGCGCGCGCGTGCTCGGCATGCTCCATCTCGAGCGCGGCATGGACGTCGACGCCATCGCCGCACTCTGCGACGGCGGCCGCTTCGCCCCATCGCCGCTCACTGATGCGGAGCGCTCAGCGCTGACCTCGCGCTCGCTGCAGGGCGCGCCGGCACATATCGCCGGCGATTATCCGGAATGGCTCGATCCGTACCTCGCAAAGGTGTTCGGCGATGACCGCGTGCCGGAAGCGACCGCGATGGCGAGCCGCGCGCCGCTTGATCTGCGCGTCAACACGCTGAAGACGAGCCGCGACAAGATGCTGCCGCGGCTGAAGCATCTCGGCGCCAAGGAAACGCCGTGGTCGCCGCTTGGTCTGCGGATCGAGCTCGGCGCCGACGCCCGCAATGTCGGCATCCATGCCGAGGAGGATTTCGTCAAGGGCGGCATCGAAGTGCAGGACGAAGGCTCGCAGCTCGCCGCGCTGTTCTCGGCCGCAAAGCCCGGCGAGCAGGTGATCGATCTCTGCGCCGGCGCCGGCGGCAAGACGCTGGCGCTCGCCGCGATGATGCAGGGCAAGGGCCGGCTGATCGCGACCGACCGCGACAAGCGCCAGCTCGCGCCGATCCACGAGCGCCTGTCGCGCGCCGGCGTGCACAATTGCGACGTCCGCACGCCCAAGGGCGACAGCGATCCGCTCTCGGACATCAAGGGCTCCGCCGATCTCGTCGTCATCGACGCGCCCTGCACAGGCACCGGCACCTGGCGCCGCAACCCGGACGCCAAATGGCGGATGCGCCCGGGCGCGCTCGAGTGCGGCTG
>NZ_PSRR01000650.1 GCF_004296405.1 Bradyrhizobium sp. Leo170 | reverse complement strand
GCTAGAGCGTTTTCGAGCGAAGTGGATACCGGTTCGCGTGAAGAAAACGCGTCAAAACAAGAAACTAGAGCTTCGGTTCTGATTCAATCAGAACCGAAAATGCTCTAGGCCCGCAATTCGAATGACGGAATTCCCTCGATTTGCGCCACACTCTGTTTGAGCATGATCTCCGCGCAAACGCTCCGCGTTTGTCGCGAGGGAAAACCGATTCCCACTTTTCCGGATCATGCTCGCTGCAGCGCCTTCAACGGCAATTTCGCGCTCTCCTTCAGCCTGTCCAGCACGATCGAAGAGCGCACATGGGCGACGCTCTGGTGCGGCATCAGCACATTGTTGACGATGTCGGACAGGCTCTTGAGGTCGCGCAGCACCGCCTTCAAGAGATAGTCGGCGTCTCCGGTCAGCGAATAGGCTTCCTGGATCGCATCCACACGGTTGACCAGCTCCCGGAATTTCTTCGCGTTGTCGGGCGAGTGCGTCGCCAGCGTGATCTGGATGAAGGCGATCAGCTCGAAGCCGAGCGCCTCGCCGGCGAGGTCGGCGTGATAGCCCGAGATCACCTTCTCCTCCTCCAGCCGCATCCGCCGCCGCGAGCATTGCGAGGCCGACAGACCAATGAGATCGGCGAGCTGTTGGTTGGTCAGCCGGCCGTCGTCCTGCAATGCGGCCAGCAGCTTGAGATCGAACGTGTCTAACTGAATCATGCGCCATTTGCCGTTATGATGCACGGATTGTGCAAGATGCTAGCCCATCGCGCGCCATTTTGCATGCACCTTGCGGGCCGGTCGGCGGAGATTCGTGAATTAAGTAGGGAGAATCGCAATGGGTCCGTTTCCGCACGATGCGCCGCCGGCCGAAATCAGCGTCGACAATCCGATGGGTACTGATGGTTTCGAGTTCGTCGAGTATGCCCATCCGCATCCGGAAGAGCTGCACCGCCTGTTCAAGCTGATGGGCTATGTGCCGGTGGCCCGCCACAAGACGAAGCAGATCACGCTCTATCGCCAGGGCGACATCAACTATCTCGTCAATGAGGAGCCGGGCACCCATGGCCATGACTTCGTCGCCGTGCATGGGCCGTGCGCGCCGTCGATGGCGTTCCGCGTGGTCGATGCCAAGCGCGCCTATGAGCGCGCGCTGTCGCTCGGCGCGGAGCCGGCCGATATTGCCGTGCAGAAGACGCTCGATGTCCCCGCGATCAAGGGCATCGGCGGCAGCCTGCTCTATCTGGTCGATCGCTACGGCGCGAAGGGCTCGGCCTATGATCTCGAATTCGAATGGCTCGGTGAGAAGAATCCGCGGCCTGAGGGCTCGGGGCTTTATTACATCGATCACCTCACCCATAACGTGCATCGTGGCCGCATGGATGTCTGGACCGGCTTCTACGCCAAGCTGTTCAACTTCCGCCAGATCCGTTTCTTCGACATCGAGGGCCGCGCCTCGGGCCTGTTCTCGCGCGCCCTGACCAGTCCGGACGGCAAGATCCGGATTCCGATCAACGAGGATGCCGGCGACTCCGGCCAGATCGAGGAATATCTCTACGTCTATCGCGGCGAGGGTATCCAGCACATCGCCTGCGGCGCGCGCGATATCCATCGCACCATCGAGATGCTGCGCGCGGCCGGCCTGCCGTTCATGCCGTCACCGCCCGATACCTATTTCGAGAAGATCGACCAGCGCCTGCCCGGGCATGGTGAAGACGTCGCGCGGCTGCAGAAGAACGGCATTCTGATCGACGGCGAGGGCGTGGTCGATGGCGGCCAGACCAAGCTGCTGCTGCAGATCTTCTCGGCGAATGCGATCGGGCCGATCTTCTTCGAATTCATCCAGCGCAAGGGCGACGACGGATTCGGCGAGGGCAACTTCAAGGCCCTGTTCGAATCGATCGAGGAAGACCAGATCCGCCGCGGTGTGCTGAAGGTGGACCACGCGGCGTAAGGCTTGGTAGCCTATGTAGGGCGGGCAAAGCGCAGCGTGCCCACCTCTTCTTGTGCCGCTCTTGATGGTGGGCACGCT
>NZ_PSRR01000649.1 GCF_004296405.1 Bradyrhizobium sp. Leo170 | reverse complement strand
TGCGGAAGGTTCTGCAAAAGCCTGAGAGGCTGGAGCGGTCATGGTAAGTCCGGTGATTGCGAAGATCACCGCTCATAGAGGAGCTTGGACCCGCCATGACCGTGACGAAGATTAGGACGGACGTCTCTGCAGTCAAAGAGTTGTTGAGGTCGGACAAGGAGTTCCTGAAGCCGCTGATCCAGGGTGCGGTGCAGGAAATTCTCGAAGCCGAGATGACGGAGACGCTGGGTGCGGAGAAAGGAGAGCGCGGCGAGGGACGGCTTGGCTATCGCTCCGGCTACTATCCCCGCTCGCTGATCACCCGGGTCGGCAAGATCGAGCTGAAGGTGCCGCAGGACCGTCAGGGGCGGTTCTCGACCGAGCTGTTCGAGCGCTACCAGCGCTCGGAGAAGGCGCTGGTAGCGGCCTTGGCCGAGATGTACGTGCAAGGCGTCTCGACGCGGAAGGTCAAGCAAGTCACCGAAGAACTTGTGGGCATGCGTTCTCGGCCTCGGCGATCAGCGCCATCAACAAACGGCTGGATGCGTCGCTGAAGGCGTTTTGCGAGCGCAAGCTCAAGGAGCCATTCCCCTATCTGATCCTGGATGCGCGCTATGAGCGGGTGCGCGAGGACGGCATCATTGCGAGAGGTCGACGACGATTGCCTGCTCGAGCTCCGCTGGATGTACGACCGGCGCGATCTTGGCGAGGTGCGGCGCGATCTGGCGGCATGGCTTGCCAAATGGGGCGGCAAATACCCCAAGCTCACCGGCTGGGTGGAGGACAACATCGAGGAGACGCTCGCCTACTGCCGTCTGCCACTGATGCACCGCAAGCACATGAAGTCGACCAACATGCTGGAGCGCCTCAACGAGGAGATCCGGCGGCGCACCTACGTGGTGCGAATCTTCCCCAATGCCGAGAGCTGCCTAAGGCTGGTGCGGGCGCTGACCGTCGAGCGCCACGAAGCCTGGCTCGAGGACCATCGCTATCTGAACATGGATCTCTTGAAGGAGCACAAGAAGGAGACACTACGCCGGGCGGCCTGACGATGCTCAGGCCCACCAAGGGGATGGGCCACCCCTCTCCGCCGCCGTCGCTCGCCAGCGCTGCGCTTTGGGCGAGCGACGGCGGCTCCGAGGGGATGGCTTGGCCGGACCCCATGATCAATTTTGCTGAACTTGACGCACAGAACTCGCTTTTACGCCATGCCTTCCTAGAGGGGGCATTCTCGCCAGTGTTTTCCGACGGGAGTGTTAGCTACAGAGACGGGATATAGTTGGTGATTGAATGAAGCGATCCTAATGGAACCTTTGGACCGGGTCGCGATCCGCAACTGCATCTATCGGTACTGCCGCTGCATGGCCCGGGCCAGCAAGGCCATGCTGCGCCGCTCCTATTGACCCCACCCAATAGATCGGCATGGCATCTATTCCGGGCCTGCGGAGGGCTCCCGCCTCCCGGCGCGAGAAGTGCTCAAAAGCCGCGCCCGCAATATCCACCAGTTCGGCCAATTATTGATAGAACTCGTCGGCCCGACGCGGAGCGCTGTGCGACGTGCTTCCTTGTCATGCAGCGCGGCGGCAAGGATGGGCGCGTGCGGCAGTTCCGATCGGTCGACGCTGTTGCGGCCTGTTCGACAAGCGCGGCGGGGAGTGGCGCATTGAGCATTGTGGTGTTCGACTGGGCCGAGGAGCAGTCGTTGCAGCCTCAAACCGAGGCCGCGCGCTGTGGCCGGCGCCTGCTGACTGGAGCGCAGCCGTCCGACGATCCGATTTGCGAAACTCCGGCCGCCGCCCTCGATCGCCGTATGTAGGATCCGCGTGCTCGCTCGTGTCAGGTCCGCGCACATCATCGCGCAAAGTTGAGTCTGACGTCCTTGAAATCGGGGATTGGTTCTTCAATTGCTCAATCGACATGATGCCTCCAGCAACATGCCTCAAGCAACCTTCAGCGTTTCGCCGCCGATCTCGCGGTTGCAGGGGCAGAGCTCGTCGGTCTGCAGAGCATCCAACACGCGCAGCGTGTCCTTCGGGTTTCCGTC
>NZ_PSRR01000648.1 GCF_004296405.1 Bradyrhizobium sp. Leo170 | reverse complement strand
TGCAACCGGCACCCGGCTTTCCCTGCGCCCTCTGCTGATTGAGAGGGCGGAAAGTGACGCAAAGCTCGGACGCAATGCGCCGCGAGAACGCGAGCGCACATCCCGCTATCATTCTCCATCGTCATGCCCCGCGAAGGCGGGGCATCCAGTACTCCGCGGCGTCTCAACTTAAGCTCAGCCGCCACTGGAATACTGGATCGTCCGCCTTCGCGGACGATGACAGCGGAGAGCTGTTTGACATTTGAATCAGAACTCTCCCCGTCATTGCGAGCAAAGCGAAGCAATCCATGCTTCCGCAAGCGGCGAAATGGATTGCTTCGCTCCGCTCGCAATGACGCCGTCGTCCTGGCGAAGGCCAGGACCCATAACCACAGGCCGTTGTCGTGTGCTCCGCTGCAACCGCTTGCTCGCGCCACAACACCTCCCTGTGGTTATGGGTCCGCGCTTTCGCGGGGACGACAATCGTAGGATGGGTAGAGCGCAGCGAAACCCATCATTCGCGCCGCTTGCTCCATGGCGATGGGTTTCGCTGCGCTCTCCCCGTCCCACGGACTGCGGACACAGCGCTGCACTTTGAAAGCGTTCTAATTGCCTCGGCAACGGTTGAGAGGCAGATAGACTCAAGGTTCGCTGGCCGGCTCCAGGCAAAGGACGTGACGCACATTTATCATCGCATCTTCGATCAGTTCCGCGTCCTCGATTCCGAGGGTGCATCAAGGGAGGACGACTTCGCGGAGACCGCGCGATGGCTCGAATTTCCCGGCTGCTTGTTCCAGCGAAACAATTTCATCCTTGATCGCATCATACGCAGCGAAGGCGTGATCAAGGCCGGATTGTTCGTCACCATCGTGTTGAAGGGCTCGGGGCAGGGAGGTCCGCACCGCGATGTCACGCGGTTCCGCTACTCGGAAAATTCGATTGTCGTGATGGCCTTGCGAAAGCCGCAGCTCTGGACCGGCGAGACGTCCGGCGGCGGGCGCATGTTCGCCGCTGGCCTGGCGTTTCCCAAGGCATCGATCGATCGCCTCGGCCTGCAGCGCGAGTTCCTCGAGCTGTTTTCCTCGGCGGAATCGGATGAATTCGTGGTCACGCTGAAGGCGCCGCCACGCATTCTTGCGATGGCAACCGAAATGCTGTCTCCGACACTGGATGGACGCGCCGAAGAGCTGCTGCTGTCCGCGCATGCCATGGAGATCCTCGCGCGGGTCATATCGATCGCGGGCAAGCGCGCGAGCATGGAGATGGCGGGCGATCACAAGCAGCGGCGGCTGCGCGCGATCCGCGATGCGATCGACGCGGATCTGCGGCGTCCGTGGAAAGTCTCCCAATTGGCGCGCGAGGCAGGCATCAGCCGCCGCTCCTTCAACACCCACTTTCGACGGGCGTTTGGCGTCAGCGCCTCCGAATATCTGCGGACGCGTCGGCTCGAATCGGCGCGCGATGCGATCATCGAGCAGGGCGTATCGATCAACGAGGCGGCCTATCTCGCGGGTTATGGCAACCCCGCCAACTTCGCGACCGCGTTTCGCAAGCACTTCGGATATGCCCCCAGTCGCTGCCGTCCACCGAATTAGAATAAGAATAATTCTACACAGCAGGCCAGACGATTGCGACGTGTGCACCAATCTAGCGGAGCGTGTACTGCGACGGAACGTCTCGACGGAAGTCTGGAGCTTGTCGACAACAGATCAAACAGTTTTTGCGCAATCGCAAAGGCGTGAGCTTCGCAATTCTTGCACTCAATCCCCTGAGTCTGCGGGCGTTCCGCGACGGGGGATCTGGCGATGGAATTCAAGCGAAAGAGCGAGTGGGGACTCGCCCTGATGACGATTTGTGGGATCGCCGCGGTGGCGCTCACGGACACGCCGGCACTGGCGCAGAGTCCGTCCGGCGCGGAGCAGCCGAGATCGAACAGCGAATTGCCGCCGGTCACAGTCGATGCGCCACGCCAGCAGCGCAGCCGCGTGGCTCCGGTGCGATCGACGCGGGCGGCGCGATCCGGCCGCAACGTCGCGCGGCGGACGCCGGCC
>NZ_PSRR01000647.1 GCF_004296405.1 Bradyrhizobium sp. Leo170 | reverse complement strand
CCACGAGGTTGTTTCCCAAGAATCCCGGATTACGCTTCGCTGCATCCGGGCTACGAGGCCAAACCTTAGTGCTTCGTCACCACGCTCCACTTGGTGACCACCGCCTCGCTCATCTGCCCCGCTTCCTGTGCGCAGGCGACTTCGTCGACCTTCACCGAGATTTCCTTGCCGACAAAAGGCCTCAGTTGCGCGGCCTGGGCGTCGTTGGCGGGGACAAGCTGGAACGTCTCAGGACCGGTCTCGAGATTGCACAGCCCGTTCGGCGGCGGCAGGCGGCGCGGTTCGCTGGTAAGCTGATAGGTTGCGATGCGCTTGCCGGCTTTCTTGATGTCGCGGACGCGCAGCGTGTTGAGTTCGCCCGACAGCACCTCGCCGGCATGGATCGGCTTGCCCGGCTTCGGCGCGGCCTCCTCCTCTTGGGCCAGCGCGGCGGGCGCGGCAAGCACCGCTCCCAGAATGACCGCAAAGCACAGGCGAATGCCGAATCGGTGGTTCGTCATCTCGTTCAGTTCCGTTGTGTTTGGCTAGAAAAGCGTTCGCTGCCGCATAGCAGCGGATAGCGTACCTTCATCAAGGTAATCAAGCTCGCCGCCGACCGGCACGCCATGCGCCAGCCGGGTCACTCGGACATTGGCCTCTTGAAGCAGATCGGTGATGTAGTGCGCCGTGGTCTGGCCATCCACGGTTGCATTCAGCGCCAGGATGATCTCGTTCACCTGCGGATCATGCGCGCGCGCCACGAGCTGATCGATGGTGAGATCCTGCGGGCCGACGCCGTCGAGCGGCGACAGCGTCGCGCCAAGGACGTGATAGCGGCCATTGGTCGCGTTCGCCCGTTCCAGCGCCCAGAGATCGGCGACGTCGGCAACCACGACGATGATGGAAGGATCGCGGCGCGGATCGGTGCAGACCGTGCAGGGATTCTGCGTATCGATATTGCCGCAGGTCTTGCAGACCTGAATCTTGTCGATCGCCACCTGCAGCGCCGAAGCGAGCGGCGTCATCAAGGCTTCGCGCTTCTTGATCAGGTGCAGCGCCGCGCGCCGGGCCGAGCGCGGCCCGAGGCCCGGCAGCCGCGCCAGAAGCTGGATCAGGCGCTCGATTTCAGGTCCGGCGACGCTTGCGGCCATTTCAGGTGAGACCAAGCCCGGGCGGCAGGCCGAGCCCACCGGTGAGCGCCTGCATCTTCTCCTGCACCGCCAGTTCCGCCTTGCGCCGCGCGTCATTATGCGCAGTGACCAGGAGGTCCTCAAGGATCTCGCGTTCCTCCGGCTTCATCAGCGACGGATCGATCCTGACGCCTTTGACCTCCATCTTCGCGCTCATGCGCACGGCGACGAGGCCGCCGCCGGAAATGCCCTCGACCTCGACGTTGCCGAGTTCTTCCTGCATCGCCTGCATCTTGGACTGCAACTGCGCCGCCTGCTTCATCATGCCGAGAAAATCAGCCATCGGTGGTCCCTTCAATGTGTTCGCGCATGATCTCCGCGCCAACGCTACGCGTTTGTCGCGAAGGAAAACCGGTCCCCACTTTTCCGGATCAAGCTAATCGTCCCCGTCGCCGCTCTCGATGGGGTCTTCGCCGACAATATCGGTCTCCGCCGGCTCGGCGGCAAGTCTGCGCACCTCGACGACCTTCGCGCCGGGAAAGCGGGCCAGAACCTCCTTCACCCGCGGATCGGCTTCGGCCGCGCGCTCGCGCTGGCTCTTCTCGGCGAGATTTTGCGAGCGAACGGTCGGCTGCCCGGCTTCGTTGGAGACGATCACGGTCCAGCGGCGGCCGGTCCATAGTTCCAGCTTGCGCGAGAGATCGGTGACGAGGCCGCGCGAGGCATGCGGCTCCAGCGCGATTTCGAGCTGTCCGTCCTCGATGCGCACCAGCCGCACATCCGCTTCGAGCGCGCCCTTGGTCATCAAATCGCGTTTCTCGCCGGCGAGCGCGAGAAGCTGCATGAAGCTGGTGATGCGGAGCGCAGGCGCCGATTGCGTCTCGGGCGCCGCAGCCTGCGGTCGCAGCGAGGCCTCCGCGCT
>NZ_PSRR01000646.1 GCF_004296405.1 Bradyrhizobium sp. Leo170 | reverse complement strand
CCCTCTCCGAGATCCCAGAGCTGGTCCAAAAGGGCGCCCGAACGGATCCCGACGTGCCACAAAAGTAACGCGGCTCGCGCACTGCTGCTGCGCCGACGCGCCGCCGTCGGCGCAGCAGGTGACGATCTCCATCACTCAGTAGCGAGGGCCATCATGACTTCGCCATTAAGTCGCCGTGAGTTCGCATTTGCCGGTTCAATGCTCGCATTCTCCATCGCTGCAGGCCCTCTTCGCGCCGCTCCTGCGACATCGGCCCGACCGACGGGGTCACCTGTAGTCGTTCACATCGTTGGCGGAGACCTGACCGTCAAACAACGGCAGGACATGATTGCGCAAATCACCAACCTACTCGCTGATGTCTTTCAATTGTCGGACCGCTCATTGGTTACCGCGTTATCGACGGCTTCCGACGAGCACCGTCGTCTTGAACCGCCTGACGCGAGGGCTGGTTAGCCGCAACATCGAAGTCCGGCGGTCGCCGTCGCATCTGACCTGGCGACTAACGCCACAGCGCGGAGCGTGTCGCTAAACCTGTTTCGAAGCATGGGACCTAATTCTTGAAAGGCCGGCATCTTCGGCCGGAACCAACACATCCGCATCTGCGTCAACCTAAAGGAGAACTCCAATGCCCCAGGTCAACGTCACCGTCATCGGCGTCGCTCCCAGCGCCGAGCAAAAGGCTGTGCTGTTCAAGAGCATCACTGATCTTATGGTCGACATCCTCGGACGGCAGCGTGAGCTGGTCGTCGTTTCCGTGACATCCGTAGCGCCTTCCGACTGGTCCGTGGCTGGTGTCGCGCAAGATGGCGACGGCCTGGCGGGTGTTCAGGCGGTCGTAAAAGTTTTGACCGGCACGGGCTCCGATGAACAAAAGGCCATGATGATCGAGCAGACGACCGACGTTCTGAGCCGCGTGCTCGGCAACCCGGCGATGCCGTTCTATGTGACGTTCGAGGAGATTCCATCGACATCGTGGGGTTACAACGGGCGCTCCGTCGCGGATATCGCCAAGGCTCGACAAGTCGGCTGATATCGCCACGGGAACAGACGGCCGGATGCAGCAGACGCTGGCCACACGCGCGATTCTGACCGGCGGGATTATCGATGCCGCATGTCGCGCTGATTATGGCTGGATGAGTTGGAGGCGAGATCGCCTCGAAGCGGCGGAGACGTGCGCCCGTGAGCGCGAGACAAGCCTTGCTCCGATGGCAGTCCCAGGCGACGGACCTGAAATGTCGACGCGGTTCTGGATGCTCGACAAGGATCAAGTCGAGCGAGGTGCGTCGGCGACCGGCTGACTCTCACCAGCGTCTTATTCCACCATTGTTCAACGAACGCGGCTGATAGCTAACTAAGTGCCTGACTTTGCTGGCGCGCCACCCAGAATAAAACTGCGAACTCTTATGTGATTGAGATTGCAATCTAATTCCAAATCTTGAGAACGGATAAAGTTAAGGGCGCGAGGAGCGGCACCGTCCTGTCGATCGCCTGTCGGGTGTTAGAGCCCCTCCCCCCGCTACCAAAGCCCACCCCTCTTTTCGTATCGGCGAGCAGCGTAACCGGCCCAGCAGTGCTTAGTAGCCCGCCAAACGCGGACTTTTGCGCGCGACTGAACTAGCTTCAAACATTGCTAAGCAAGTTCAAGTTCCGGGTTCGGACGCCCGACGCTTAGGATTAATCGAGCATAAATTTCCAGGCGGCCGCATGATAGGAGTTGCCAGCAGGCTTCACTGTGGCGCTTCCTAGCTAAGTCCGTGAAGCAACCGATCGCGCGTTAGGTTTTCGATACACACCATGGCAGCGCCGCGGAATGTTTTCGGGGCCGCCGGGTTGGGCCGTTTGCCACGACTCTCCGCGCGAACCCCGAATGTTTCTCGGACACCTCGACAGCGACGACGTGCGGCTTTTTACGCACGAATTCGGCCTGCACAGCCTAGAATCTCTCGATCACCGGGTCGCGTTCAAGGATTCGATCGCCGGCCAGACTCTGAAGCAGATCATGCTCCATGATCCGGCCCGCGCGGCGCTCTTTCAGAAGGCCGATGCATCG
>NZ_PSRR01000645.1 GCF_004296405.1 Bradyrhizobium sp. Leo170 | reverse complement strand
ATAGCCGTTCTTACGGGGAGAGGGTAGGGGTGAGGGGCTCTGCCCGCGAATATGGTGACAGATGTATTTGCGGAGGCTCCCCCTCACCCGGAATTCAAGCTGGGCTTGAATTCCGACCTCTCCCGCAAGCGGGGCGAGGTGCAGCGGAGTCCGCCTCTCGCATCGTAGTGCAATCGCCACGCACTAGCCCTGAAGAACAAGAAGGAGTTGGGTCTTGCACGTTCTGATTCTCGGCGCCGCCGGCATGGTCGGCCGTAAATTGACCGACCGTCTGCTGCGCGACGGCCGCCTCGGCAAGCAGGACATCACCAAGATGACCCTGCAGGACGTCGTCGAGCCCGTAAAGCCCGCCAACGCCTCGATCCCGGTCAAGGTGGTGGCGTCCGACTTCGCCGATGCGGGCGCCGCGGCGCCGTTGATCGCCGAGCGGCCGGATGTGATCTTCCATCTCGCCGCGATCGTCTCCGGCGAGGCCGAGGCCAATTTCGACAAGGGCTACCGCATCAATCTCGACGGCACGCGCTACCTGATCGATGCCATCCGCGCGGTCGGCGGCGGCTACAAGCCGCGGCTGGTGTTCACGTCCTCGATCGCCGTGTTCGGCGCGCCGTTCCCGGAGAAGATCGGCGATGAGTTCTTCCACACCCCGCTGACGAGCTACGGCACACAGAAATCGATCTGCGAGCTCCTGATCAACGACTACACCCGCAAGGGCCTGTTCGACGGCATCAGCATTCGCCTGCCGACGATCTGCGTGCGGCCGGGCCGGCCAAACAAGGCGGCGTCCGGCTTCTTCTCCAACATCATGCGCGAGCCGCTGGCCGGCGAGGAGGCGATCCTGCCGGTGTCCGAGGACGTGCGGCATTGGCATGCTTCGCCGCGCTCGGCGGTCGGTTTCCTCGTGCATGCCGGGACCATGGACCTCAATGCCATCGGTCCGCGCCGCAATCTCAGCATGCCCGGGCTCTCCGCCACCGTCGGCGAGCAGATCGCGGCGCTCGATCGCGTCGCCGGCAAGAACGTCACGGCGCGGATCAAGCGGGTGCCGGACCAGACCATCATCGGCATCGTCTCCGGCTGGCCGCGCGATTTCGTCACCGAACGGGCGCTGAAGCTCGGCTTCACGACGGCCGAGAAGACGTTCGACGATATCATCCGGATTCACATCGAGGACGAGCTCGGCGGCAAATTCGCGGCGTAGTCTTGCTACGGAGTGCGGTCATGACGCGGGTAGCCTCTATCGGCGAATGCATGATCGAGTTGAGGCAGGCGCAAGGCGGGCCCCAAAGCGGGACGCCAGGCGGCCTCTACTCGCGGGGTTACGGCGGTGATACTCTCAACACCGCCGTCTATCTCGCGCGCCTCGGCATCGACGTCGACTACATCACCGCGCTCGGCGACGATGCGTTGAGCGAGGAGATGATCGCCGCCTGGAAGGCCGAGGGCGTCGGCACCAAGCGCGTCGCCCGGCTGGCGGGCAAACTGCCCGGCATTTATCTGATCCAGACGGATGAGAAGGGCGAACGAAAATTCTTCCATTGGCGTGAGAACTCGGCCGCGCGCAAGCTGATGCATTTGCCGGAGACCGAGGACCTCCTCAATTCGCTCGCCACCTATGACCTCGTCTATCTCTCCGCCATCACGCTCTCGATCTATGACGACCACGGGCGGGGGCGCTTGATGACGGCCTTGAAGCGTGCGCGCCTGCTCGGTACGCGCTTCGCGTTCGATACCAATTTCCGTGCCCGCGGTTGGCCTGATCTGAGCGAGGCGCGCAGCGTTTACAGCGCGGCGTTCGAGGCGGCCGACATCGTGCTCGCCTCGACCGAGGACCTGTTGCCGCTCTATCCTGGCGAGAGCCAGGCGGCGCTGCTTGCGGGCATTTCGAGTCCGGAAGTGGTGCTGAAGCTCTCGGAGCCCGTCAGCGTGCTGCGCTTTCCCGGCGGATCGCGCGAGGTGAGGGCCGAGCCGGTGACCCAGCCGATCATCGACACCACCGCGGCCGGCGACAGTTTTGCGGCCGCCTACCTCGCCGCCCGGCTTTCCGGCGCCGAG
>NZ_PSRR01000644.1 GCF_004296405.1 Bradyrhizobium sp. Leo170 | reverse complement strand
GCCTCTCCGGGCTCGATCCTGTCAGCATTGAGTCGCACGCGCGTGTGCGGGGCGTAGTGGGAGGCAAGCATGCCCGGCGCGAGCGGCCTGCCGCCGTCGCCCGGCGCGAGCGGCTGGCCGTTGTCGCTTTCGGCGTCCGCCGGAAGTTGGTCGAGCCTGTGGCCGAGCACGCGCTCGATCTCCGCGCGCGGCAGCCCGCCCGGCCGCAACAGCGTCGCGCGCTCGAAGCAGCCGACGATGGTTGATTCGACCCCGACCTCGACCGGGCCGCCATCGACGATCAGGTCGATGCGCCCCGAAAGGTCGCTTGCGACATGCGCCGCTGTGGTCGGCGAGACATGGCCGGAGAGATTGGCGGAAGGCGCCACCACCGGCCGGCCGAGGGCGCGCAGGATGTCGTGGGCGATGGCGTGGGCGGGCACGCGCACCGCGACGGTATCGAGCCCCGCCGTGGCGAGCTCCGCCACCGGGCAACCTTCCGTTTTTGGCAGCACCAGCGTCAGCGGCCCCGGCCAGAATGCTTCCGCCAAAGCGGTCGCCACCGCATCGAATCGGGCAATCCGGCGCGCGGCGGCGAGATCGCCGACATGCGCGATCAGGGGATTGAAGGCCGGCCGTCCCTTGGCCTGGTAGAGGTGGGCGATCGCGGTCGCATTGGTGGCGTCGGCGCCGAGCCCGTAGACGGTCTCGGTCGGGAACGCCACCAGGCCGCCTCTCACGAGTACGCCGGCGGCCGCCGCGGTCCCGGCGGTTCCGGCCGGCAGGATCCGGGTTTTCAGGCTGGTTTCCACTGTGACTAGAATCCTCGAATGCGCTGCTTGCGGTCGCCCCAACCCGACGCTATAAGCCGCGTTCTCAGTCGGAGTGTGGCTCAGCCCGGTAGAGCACTGCGTTCGGGACGCAGGGGTCGCAGGTTCGAATCCTGCCACTCCGACCATGAAATTCCTATGCTTTTCGTCTTTTTTTCACGACAGGCAGCCAAGTCAACCCCGGAAATAACCCCAGATACGACGTTCTGCTTTGGTTTCGACGTGATTGCCTGGCTGCGTCGCGCAAGAAGTCCGGATGAAGATGGCCGTAGGTATCGAGTAGGACTTCGACGGACATCCCGAGGAACCCGGCCGCCTTCCACGGGGCCGCGCCCGGCCCCTTTGGCTGGCAGTGCCACACGAACCGGAGCCAGATTCGACACGGTGCTCTCTCACAACTTGTAAGAAGCGCGGATACCAGCATGGTCGGCCGGGAAATCCCTAATATCGTGCGTGACGAGAAGCATCGCGTCTACTCAACTCAGCTCAGTATGCGAACACCGGCCTGCACACTTCCGCTGTATCCTTCGAGATCTACAGCGACGTGCCAGCGGCCGGCGCTGGGCACTTGCAGGCGAAATGGAGACCGCGTCGCGCGCCCACCGAAGTAGCGATGCTGGCCACCTTGACGGTAGTTGGCAAAATTTGAGCTATCCATAATGAGGGATCGCGACACTACGATCCAGTAATCGAGGAAGAGGCAAATTGGCTGGGGCCAGCATTGTTGGTTTCCGAGGAGGCGGCGAAGCACATTGCTCGCATGAGTTTGCCTGTCGCTAAAGCCTCCGAGGTTTACGGGGTCAGCGAGGACTTGATGCGTATGAGGCTTAATGTGACGGGAGCATTGATCAGAGCCGCCAGACGTGCGACCGGCTGATTGCGAAATTACCCGCCGACCTTCAATTTAAGCTCTCCTTGACCGACGCGCACCGCATATTTCGCAACGGCCAATGTTTCCGCCGTTTCCGCCGGGCGCGGCTCCAGCCGGCCTTAGATGATACCCGGTTAGACAACGACCATCCTTAATCTCATGGGCGCTGCTTTCCTAACCCGCGCATCGTGGCCGGATCTCCCGGACGAGTTTGCCCGCCCCTGCTACTCTGCATGCGATCTTCTATCGATCGACTGCAACCACACCGTTATGAGCGACAGGATAAGGAACGCGATCGTTGATTTTCCTGCATTTTCGTCCGAGATTACTCGTGTTCATTGCGTTCTGTTGAGATCGTTTCTGGTGCGAAACTGGGGGG